>DATJRS010000113.1:0-22112 GCA_035504535.1 Solirubrobacteraceae bacterium
CAGCGGCTGGCTCGGCTACATGGATGCCGCGATCCTCGACTGGACCGAGCACGGCGATCTCCCCCGCGAGGACCTCCGCGACCTGCTGATCGCCGCGTTCGTCGCCGCGCTCCTGTCCGCTCAGGAGGCCGACCCCGAGATCAGGCTGGACCTCACCGTCTGAGGTACGGTAACGGCCCGCACCACCTAGGAGGAGGAGAGCGATGGCCAGCACCGCGTCCGGGCTCGAGCGCCGCCACGTCACCACGGGCCCAGCCGACGTCGACGTCTCGGGGCTCAAGCGCGCGCTGGAACGCGCCGTCGCCGGCGAGGTGCGCTTCGACGCCGGCACCCGCGCGATGTACGCCAACGATTTCTCGATCTACCGCGCGGTGCCGATCGGCGTGGTCATCCCGAAGGGCCCGGACGACGTGATCGCGGCAGTCGCGGTGTGCCGGGAATACCGGGCGCCCGTGCTCCCGCGCGGCTGCGGCACCGCGCCGAGCGGCCAGACGACGAACGTCGCGGTCGTGTTCGACTACTCGAAGTACTACAACGAGATCGTCGACCTGGACCCCGATGCTCGGCGCGCGGTCGTCCAGCCCGGCGTCATCTGCGATCAGCTCCGCAACGCCGCCGAAGAACACGACCTGACGTACGGGCCGGACCCCGCGACCCACGAGTACTGCACGTTCGGCGGGATGCTCGGGAACAACTCGTGCGGCACCCACTCGCTGATGGCGGGCAAGACGAGCGACAACGTGATCGAGCTCGACGTCGTGCTCTACGACGGGACGCGGCTCACCGTCGGCGCAACGTCCGACGACGAGCTCCAGAACATCATCCGCGCCGGCGGACGCAGGGGCGAGATCTACGCGCAGCTCCGAGACCTGCGAGACCGGGTCGCGGACCGGGTCCGCACCGAATATCCCGACATCCCGCGCCGCGTGTCGGGCTACAACCTCGACCAGCTGCTGCCCGAGAACGGCTTCCACGTCGCCCGCGCGCTCGTCGGCTCCGAGGGCACGTGCGCGAACATCCTGCACGCGACCGTCCGCCTGGTCCCGAGCCCCCAGCAGCGCCGCACGCTGCTGCTCGGCTATCCCGACGTGTTCCAGGCCGCCGATCACGTCCCGGTGATCCTTCAGCGATGCAAACCGATCGGCCTGGAGGGGTTCGACGACCAGCTGATCAAGAACATGATCGCCAAGAGCCGGCTCGCCCCCGAGCGGGCGCTCCTCCCCGACGGGCGGGCGTGGCTGTACGTCGAGTTCGGCCAGGACGATCCCGACTCGGCCATGACCGAGGCTCGCCAGGCCCTGGAGGACCTGGCCGGCGGCCCGCAGATCGACGCCAAGGTGATCGTCGACAAGCTCGATCAGGTGAGCGTCTGGAAGGTGCGCGAGAGCGCGGTCGGCGACAGCCGCGCGCCCGGCTACATGGACGCCGAGGGCAACTGGGAGGACGCCGCCGTCCATCCGGACAAGCTCGGCGCCTACCTGCGCGACTTCCAACAGATCCTCGACGACCACGGCTACCGGTGCGTCTACTACGGGCACTTCGGCCAGGGCTGCGTGCACACGCGCATGGACTTCGACCTCAAGAGCGCTCAAGGGGTCAAGACGTTCCGCTCGTTCATGGAGAAGTGCGCGGACCTGGTCGTCTCCTACGGCGGCTCGCTGGCCGGCGAGTACGGCGAGGGTCACGGCCGAGCCGAGTTGCTCCCAAAGATGTTCGGACCCGAGCTGATGCAGGCCTTCAACGACTTCAAGCGGATCTGGGACCCCGACTGGAAGATGAACCCCAACCGCCTGATCGGCGACGTCAAGCTCGACGAGGGCCTGCGGCTCGGACCCGACTACCGCCCACCCGAACTGAAGACGAACTTCGCTTTTCCGGACGACGGCGGATCGTTCGCCACCGCGATCGAGCGCTGCTTCGGAATGGCCAAGTGCCGCAATCTCGGCAGCATCACGATGTGCCCGAGCTTCCACGTCACGCGTGAGGAGCGCCACTCGACCCGCGGGCGCTCGAGGCTCCTGTTCGAGATGCTCAAGGGCGACGTCGTCACCGAGGGCTGGCGCGACGACGCGGTCAAGGAGTCGCTCGATCTCTGCCTCTCCTGCAAGGGCTGCACCGGCGATTGCCCGGTTCAGGTCGACATCCCCACCTACAAGGCCGAGTTCCTCTCCCACTACTACGCGCGGCGCCGGCGCCCGCTCAATCACTACGTGCTGGGTCTGATGCCGTGGTGGGGTCCGGTCGCCGCCCGTTCGCCGCGGTTGGTCAACGCGCTGAGTCACGCGCCCGGGCTGTCCGGCGCCGGCAAGCGAATGCTCGGGATCGCGGAGGAGCGCGAGGCACCGCGGTTCGCGCGCCAGACGTTCCGTGATTGGTTCGCGTCCCGGCCCGCGGCCGCTGAGCCGGCCCCCGGCCGCGAGCGGGTCGTGCTCTGGCCCGATACGTTCACCGACCTGTTCGACCCACAGATCGGCCAGGCCGCGGTCGAGCTGCTCGAGGCGGCCGGGTTCGCGGTCGAACTGCCGAGCAAACGGGTGTGCTGCGGGCGACCGCTGTACGACTTCGGCATGCTCGGCCTGGCCCGGCGGACGCTACGGGACACGCTCGCCGCGCTATCGGAGCCGATCGAGGCCGGTGTCCCCGTGCTCGTGCTCGAGCCGAGCTGCGCGTCGGTCTTCCGCGACGAGCTGCGCAAGCTCATGCCCCACGACGAGCACGCGCGTCGTCTCGGCTCACAGACCGTCGTGCTCGAGGAGCTGCTCGACCGCTCCGCCCCGGATTGGCAGCCGCCCCGCGTCGAACGCCGGGCGCTGGTCCACGGGCACTGCCACCAGAAGGCCGTGATCGGTGCCCGGCCGGACCTGCTCCGGCGGGCCGGCGTCGACGCCGAGATGACGAGGGCCGGCTGCTGCGGCCTGGCGGGCTCGTTCGGCTATCACGCCGGCGAGCAGTATGAGGTCTCGATGCGGATCGGAGAGCAGTTCCTGCTGCCGCAGGTCAGGGAGACCGACGCGGACACGCTGCTGGTCGCGGACGGGTTCTCGTGCCGCACCCAGATCGAAGCCGGCACCGGCCGGCGCGCGCTCCACACCGCCGAGGTTCTGCGGATGGGCCTGCAACCGATTGCATAAATAATCCTGAGCATGGGTATGTAGGACCCGGAGAGAACTCCGGCGCGGTGGGAGTCACACCGAAAACCGACCGCGGTGCCGGGGTGTGAGAGAGGTCAGCCGTGTACAAACAGTCGCTGGATCTGGTTCCCCACTCGCTGGGAGTGACAGGGATCTTCGCGCTGCCGCTGCTGGTGCCACCCCGGTCCAGCGCGCTCTCCTTCAAGCTCCCCTGACCGACGCGGCGTGAGGCCCGGGTTCGCCCGGGCCTCACGTCCGATTCGTTCCCCGGGGTGCAGATTGGGCCGCTTCGCGGCATGCGTGGGGCCGGGTGCCCCGTCCTGACCCGTGCGGAAGGCCTCGACCTGGCTGTCAGCCCAGCCGCCCGACCCTTACCGCATCGATGAGAGCCGGCCGAACTTCTCGCGCAGGCGGTGGTAGAAGTTCGCACCCGGCACCTGAGCCAGGCACCCCTGAGCGTCGACGAACCGGGCCTCGATCACGTCCCCCGGCGGCAGCGTGCACACCGGCCGG
Organism: Solirubrobacteraceae bacterium; assembly: GCA_035504535.1. Classification (GTDB taxonomy): domain Bacteria; phylum Actinomycetota; class Thermoleophilia; order Solirubrobacterales; family Solirubrobacteraceae; genus Palsa-465. The sequence continues at coordinate 3,645 of DATJRS010000113.1, forward strand.
CCGTCCACGGTGACGTCGACCGACTCCTCGCGCGAGCGGTTGTGGACGCTCAGCACATCGCTCGGCGCGACCACCAGCGCCCGCGCCGTCAAGGAATGCGGGGCGATGAAGGAGACGACGAAGCCGGCGACGCCCCAGGCCATCACCGGGCCGCCGTTGGCCAGGTTGTACCCGGTCGAGCCGGCCGGGGTGGCGACGGCCAGGCCGTCGCAGCGCACCCGTCCGATCTCGTCATCGCCAACCGCGTAGGCGAGGTCGGCCACGCGGTTGCCCGGCTGGCGGTGCATCGAGACGTCGTTCATCGCCAGCCATTCGCCGCTGGCTCCGGAGAGCGCGATCCCGGGCAGCGACAGGACCTCATAGTCGCCCGCGAACGCGCGCTCGAACCCGTCCTGCGCCTCCTCGCGGTCGACCGTCGCCAGGAAGCCGATCTCGCCGAAATTGACGGCGAACACCGGGACGCCGGTGCCGGCATACCGGCGCAGGGCGGTCAGGATCGTGCCGTCGCCGCCCATCGCGAAGCAGATGTCGACCTCGATCCGGCCCTCGACGTCGACCTCGAGCCCGGGTCCGTGCTCTAGGCGATGCTTGCGGGTCTCGTCCGGGTCGACGAACAGGGTCGCTCCGGCGGCCCGAGCGATCTCCACCAGCGCCTCGATGGCCGGCCTCGTCTCCGACGGCCGGCGGTGGGTGAGCACCGTGGCCGTGCGCACCGGGTTCACGGCTCGACCTCGCCGGCCGCCTGCTCCAGATCCACGCAAGCGCCGCGCGCGCCCTCGGCGAGCCACACGAACGTCTCGAGATTCCCTTTCGGACCGGGCAGCCCGGACGACGCATACCCCAGAACGGTGGCGCCCAAGTCGACCGCCGCCGAACCAACCGAGACCAGCGCTCGCCGCCGCGCCGACGCGTCGCGCACGACGCCTCCCTTGCCGACCTGCCCGCGTCCCACCTCGAACTGGGGCTTGACCAGCGCCAGGCAGTCAAACCGCTGGGCCGCGGTGCCGAGAACGGCCGGCAGGATCTTGACCAGCGAGATGAACGACACGTCGATCACGATCAGGTCCGGGGCGTAGGGAAGATCCGAAACCCGCAGCGACCGGGCGTTGCACCGCTCAACCACCGTCACCCGCGAATCCGACCGCAGACTCCAGGAAAGCTCGCCGTAGGCGACGTCGACCGCCACGACATGCGCGACCCCGGCCTGCAAGAGACAGTCGGTGAAGCCGCCGGTCGAGGCGCCCACGTCCAGGGCACGCCGCCCCGCCACCCCGAGCCCAAACGCCGTCAGAGCGTTCGACAGCTTGATCCCGCCCCGCGAGACGAACGGCGGGGCCTCGACCACCTCGAGCTCGACGTCCTCGGCCACCAGCTGACCGGGCTTCTCGGCCCGCCGGCGCTCGGGCAAAAGCAGGACGTCGCCCGCCAGGACCGACGCGGCCGCGGCAGAGCGCGACGGGAACATGCCCCGCCGGGAGAGCAGCGTGTCGATTCGAACCCGCGGCGTCATTTCCGCGCGAAACGGTACGTGATCGCGTACGCGGGCCGGCAGTTCAGCTCAGTTCAGCGCCGAGACCGTCTCGACCGCCCAGCCCAGCGCGTCGCGGTAGGAGCTGGCAATGCCCCGGCTGTGTACCTGAAGCGCGGCGACGTCGAAGTCGCCCCGCTCGTAGCTGACCACGGCGTCGAGGATCGAGCCCGCCGGCCCGTCACGGCGCAGCAGCGCGGCCGACACCTGGTCGGCCAACGGGAGCTCGTCGACGATCGTCTCGAGCGGGACATCGAGCAGCGCGTCGGCAACCGACAGCAGCCCGACCGTGAACAGCTCCTCGCCGGCCACGTCCTGGCGCTCGGAGCCGAGCAGCTCGCACATCCGCGCCCGGGTCAGCCCGACCACCGACAGCTCGCGGGGGGTGCTCGGCCCGCCGGTGAGAGCCACGAGCAGCGCCCAGCGGGACACGCCGCGGGACCCGAGCATCATCACCGCCTGCCGGATCGAGGTGATGCTCCCGCGCATGCCGACGTAGGCAGAGTTGATGTAGCGCAGCAACTTGACGCTCAGGCCGACGTCGCGGTCGATCACCTGCTCGAGCTCCTCGATCGTGGCTGAGCCACCCTGCAGGGCGGCGAGCGACACCAGCGTGCCCATCTCGCCGACCGGGATCTTGCGCACCCGGGCTCGATGCCGGCTGGCATAGAAGGGCCCGCCGAACAGCTCATACCCGAGCGACTTGGCCACCTCGAACCGGTCGTAGTCGACCAGCCCGGTGGCCAGCGCGCTCGCCCGGCCGCCCTTGATCCGCGCGATGGCCTGGCCGGCGTCGACCTGGTCCCAGGCGGAGAAGTCGACCTCGACCGTCCCGAACCGGTCCAGCAGCGAGGCGTCGAATTCGGGGCCCGGCAGCTCGTACAGCGACAGGGCATAGCCGCGCCCGGTCAGCGCTTCGATGATGCGCGCCACCTCGGGGTCGAGCGCGGTGTCGTGGGCGATCCGCAGCATCACCCGATCGGGGCGCACCGGCGGGACGCCGAGGCCGATGAGCACCTCCCGCGAAAGCGGCAGGTGGGCCAGGGAGCTGCCGACCAGCTCGTCGAGCCCGACGCTGCTCAGCACGTCGCCGAGTAGCCGCGCGGGCGACGCGTCGCCCGGCTCGCTCCCGTCTCCGGTCGCGTAGGCCACGCGATAGCCGCTGACGCGCATGTCCCCATCCACGACCGGCTGGCGGGAGACGTACAGCTCCGCCGCCCCCGCCGGTCCTTCGGGGGAGTGTGAACCAAGTTCGAGCTCCTGGATCGTCACCGAACCTGTTTCGGCGCGATGGGGCGAGCACCCTAGGGCAAACGTCCTCAGATCAACGGTTTGTCGAGGCTTCAGGCGACGGAAATGCCGCTGTACTCGGCCACGGCGGACTCGATCCGCTCGGCGATCCGCTCGCCGGTGAAGCCGACCTCCTCGTGCAGCAGCTTCGGGGCGCCATGGGTGACATACCGGTCGGGGAGCCCGACTCGCAAAATGCGGGGCGCCAAACCGGCATCCGAGAGGCGCTCCCACACGGCCGACCCGAATCCGCCGGCGAGCACGCCCTCCTCGACCGTCACGAGCAGGTCGTGCTCGGCGGCCAGTTGGGCGGCCAGGCCCACGTCGATCGGCTTGGCGAACCGGGCGTCCGCGACCGTCACCGACAGGCCGTGCTCGGCCAGGATGTCGGCCGCCTCGAGCGCCTTGGCGACGCCGGTGCCGTAGCCGAGCAGCGCGACGCGCTCGCCCTCACGCAGGATCTCCCCGGTCCCGATCTCGATCGCCTCCGGTCGGGCCGGAAGCGCCACGCCGAGTCCTTCTCCGCGTGGGTAGCGCATCGCGATCGGGCCATCGTCGTGAAGCAGTGCGGTGCGAAGCATGTGCACGAGCATCGCCTCGTCGCGCGGGGACATCAGCACGATGTTCGGGAGACAGCGCAAATAGGCGATGTCGAAGACGCCGTGGTGGGTCGGCCCGTCGTCGCCGACCAGTCCGGCGCGGTCCATCACGAACGCCACGTTCAGCTTCTGCAGGCAGACGTCGTGGACGATCTGGTCATAGGCGCGCTGCAGGAAGGTCGAGTAGATCGCGGCCACCGGCTTGCAGCCCTGGAGCGCGAGGCCGGCGGCGAACAGAATCGCCTGCTGCTCGGCGATCCCCACGTCGAAGTAACGGTCGGGGATCTCGCGCTGCAGATAGTTCAGCCCGGTGCCGGAGTTCATCGCCGCGGTGATCCCGATCACCCGGTCGTCGCGCCGGCACTCCTCCACCAGCGCCTGGCCGAACACCTGGGTGTACTGAGGTGGCTTGGGCTTGGTGATGCGACTCCCACCGGCCCCGCGCGCAGCCGGCGCCGACTGCGTGGGAATGGTGGCGGGGGTGGGCTGGGTGGGGACGCCATTCAAGATCGACTTCGGCTTGGCCGCGTGCCACTTCTCCATCCCCTCGAGGCCGCCCTCCTCGGCCGGGGCGAAGCCCTTGCCCTTGACCGTGGCGCAATGGACCACGACGGGACGCCCGGCTGACAGCCCCTCGCGCAGCGCGCGCCGAACCGCCCGCACGTCGTGTCCGTCGATCACGCCGATGTAGGCCCAGTCAAGCTCCTCCCACCACAGACCGGGGGCCCAGAAGGCCTTGAGCGACTCCTTGACGTGCGGGCCGAGGCGCTCGAACGCGGAGCCGATGCCGACCGGCAGCTTGGTGAGTCCCTCCTCGAACTCCTCCCGGGCGCGCCACAGCTTCGGGTTCAGGCGGATCCGGTTGAAGTTGCGCGAGAGCGCGCCCACATTCGGGGCGATCGACATCCCGTTGTCGTTGAGCACGACGACGATCGGAGTTCCCTCGCCGCCGGCCTGGTGCACCGCTTCGAAGGCGACGCCGCCGGTCATCGCGCCGTCGCCGACCACCGCCACCACGTGCCCGTCCTCGCCCTGTCCGCGCAGCATCGCCTCCTTGATCCCAACCGCGTAGCCGATCGCGGTCGAGGCGTGGCCGGCGCCCATGATGTCGTGCTCGGATTCGTGGATGGCGCAGAACGGCGCCAGCCCGCGGTACTTGCGGATCGTCTGCAGGCGGTCGCGGCGCCCGGTGAGGATCTTGTGCGGGTAGGCCTGGTGGCCGACGTCCCACAGGATCTTGTCGCGCGGCGAATCGAGCATCGAATGGAGCGCCACCGCGATCTCGCACGCGCCCAGGTTGGCCCCGAAGTGACCGCCGATCTCTCCGACGGTGTCGATGATGTGCTCGCGGACTTCCTGGGCGAGGAGCTGGAGCTCGTCCTCGCTCAGCGCATGCAGGTCCTGCGGATTGTCGATCCGCGCAAGTAGTTCAGACATCTAAAAGGTTCGGGTCGCGATGAAGTCGGTGATCTGTTCGAGCTCAATGGTTGTGTCGGATCCGCCCGGCCCCGCCGCCAGCGAGAGCGCTGCCCGAGCCCGCCCGTGCGATTGCGAGGCGAGCTTGCGGGCGCCCTCTACCCCGAACTCTGTCACGTATGTCCGCTTGCCGAGGCGCTCGTCGCTGCCCTGATGCTTGCCGAGCGCCTGTTCGGAGCCGGTGACGTCGAGGATGTCGTCCACGATCTGGAAAAGTACCCCGAGCTCCGAGGCGAAAATTAGGAAGCTGTCATGTGTCTCGCCTTCGTGTACGCCAGCCAGCAGGAGCACGCACTCCACGCTGGCGGCGATCAGCCGCCCGGTCTTGAGTTCGTGCAGGTGCCGTAGGCCGGCGGCGCCGGGCGGCGCTGTGCCCGCCACGTCGATGTACTGACCTGCCACCATGCCGTCCGCCCCGGTGGCGTCGGCGAGTTCCCGGGCGGCCGCCAGCAGCCGTGCCGGTTCGGCCTGCTGGCGCGAGAGCAGCAGCACGAACGCCTCGGCGTACAGCCCGTCGCCGGCGAGGATGGCCACATCCTCTCCGAACGCGACGTGGCATGTCGGCCGGCCGCGCCGCAACTCGTCGTTGTCCATCGCGGGCAGGTCGTCGTGGATCAACGAGTAGGTGTGGATCAGCTCGATCGCCGCTCCCAGCGGCAGCACCCATTCGGGGTCGCGGCCGATGGCGGAGGCGGTGGCGAGGGCGAGCACCGGCCGGATCCGCTTTCCGCCGGCCAGCAGCGAGTAGCGCATCGCCTGCTCGAGCCCAGAAGACTCGGCTCCCGCGCGGCCGGTCGAGAAACGCAACCCCTCGAGGTAGCTCTCAACGGCCGAACGCAGATGCTCGGGATAACCTGATCGGGATTCCGCCCGCCCCGCGGATGGGGTGGGTGCTGGTGGGGACGCTTTCCCCTCGCTCACCGTGAGGGTCACTATGCCGCGGGCAGAGGAAGCTGACCGGGCAGGTCCGGCAACGGCTCGAGCGCCGCCCGGGTCCGCTGGTCGACTTGGGTGCTGGCCTCGCTGGCCAGGCGGGCGCATTCCTCGATCAGGGCGAGCGCGGTGTCGATCTCGAGATCGGGGGCGCGGAGCTGCTCGGCCGCCTCCTCGAGCCGGGCGCTCAGCTCGGTCAGGGGATCGTTCACGCCCGAAAGGGTAGCGGCAACGGCAGTTGACCCCGCAAGAACGTGAAGGAGACTCTTAGAAGCGCAGCAGCGCGCCGATGCCCTGGAGCGGGCCGAGATCCGGGTAGTGGCGGACGATCGTCACCTCGGCGTCCTGGGCCAGGGCAGCCTCGATGGTGGCCTCGCGCAGGTCCGCGACCTCCTCGAGTTCGGTGCCGTCGGCCGGGCAGCGGCCGTCGGCCGTAAGCATCAACAGCCCGCAACTCCCGCACCGCACGCCCCGCCGATCGAACCCGGGCTCGAGCAGCAGCGCCTGCACCCGGCGCTCGTTGAGCGCCGCGAGCGTGTCCTCCGGGCCGCCCACCGCGCGGCCACCGCTCCCGATTCCGGCGGCCATGCGGTCGAGCGCTTCGCGCTCGGACCGCTTCTCGTCCTCGACCACAAGCTTGGCCATCACCCGGCGGATCTCCTCGTCGCCCGCGCTCGAGAGGTCGACCTCGACGCGGCCGGGCGCCAGGTTGGCCCTTACCTCCGCCGCCAGGAAGCCCTCCAGGCGCGGGACGATCTCGACCGGGCCACCCAGCGCGGCCCGGTGAAAGGGCTCGCTTCGCCAGCGCTGGTTGACCGCCTCGGCCACCCGGCGCAGGTGGTCGTCGGTGTCCTTCTCGATACTCCGCTCGTAGCGGGCCTGGGACCAGCCGCCCTGGTCGTGCTGGCCGTGCACGTACTCCTCGAAGCTGCCGCTTTCCTCCAGGCCGTCCACCGGGCCTCCCAGCACTCGGGCCAGCCGACGGTTGACCAGCGCCACGAGCCAGCGGCGCTGCTGAAGAACCGGGAGCAGCGGCTCCACGTACGGAGTCCGACCGACCACCACACGGCCGGGAACCGGGTGCGGCAGCTGCACGACCTCGAACAGGTCATCCCGGCCTGAGCAGAACACGGCCAGGGCGTGCGCGCCCTGGAACTGGGTCTTGCCATCCGCCGAAGTCAGATACTCGTCGACGCGGTGCAGGTCCTTGCGCAGGCCGATCCGATCGTCGTGAGCGAGGCCGTCGGCCGCCTCGTCCAGATCGCGTGAGGCCTGGTCGATCAAGGAACGGATCTGCGCCGCGCGCGCCGGGGCAGTGGCGAAGCGCTCGGGGTCGAGGTCAAGGTAGAGGCTGATAACCGGGTGCCCGGTGCGGTGCTCGAGGAGTCGTCTGGCCGGCCCTGCAGCGACGCTGTTCACCGCACACACAGTACCCCCCGCCTGTTGCACCAAAAACTGGCGCCGGCGATCGGGCGGCGACCGGTCAGCCGACCGCGTCGAGCGCCTGGTTGACCAGCTCGTCCGCCCGGGCGTTCTGGGCGCGTGGGACGCTCCGGATGCTCCAACGATCAAACCCCCGTAGCGCAGCCATCGCCTCGGCGTGCAGCGGCTTCATCGCCGCGTGCTTGACCTTGTAGGCGCCGGTCAACTGGCGAGCGACGAGCTCGGAGTCGTTGACGATCTCCACCTCGGCGGCGCCGAGGGCCGCGGCGCGCTCGAGGCCGCGTAGGAGCCCGCGGTACTCGGCGACGTTGTTGGTGGCCACGCCGATCCGCTCGGCCACCTCGTCGATCACCAAGCCCTCGGGGGTCGAGACGACGACCCCGATCGCCGCCGGTCCGGGATTCCCGCGTGCCCCGCCGTCGACGTGGATGAGCAGCCGTTGACGTTCGGTCAATCGGTGGCGAGCTCGGGAAGCTCGCCGGTGACGCGCGGCCGCCGGCGATCGCGAACGGCGCGCTGTTCAGTCCGCCCGCCGGACGAGGACCGGCCCCGGCGCGAGGTCTTGCGCCGGTCGACAATCACCTCGACGTTTGGGTCTTCGGCGTAGTAGGTCTCGAGCTTGGGCAGAAGCTCGTCCGCGAGCTCCTCTGGAACGACGCAGTAGATCACGCCATCCATGCTAGAGACGGTTGCGGAGGACCACCATCGAACGTGTGTCTAGTTGGTGAGCCGATGCTGTGTACGCAAATAATTCGCGTACAGAGGCTCACCAAACTGGGCAAGGCCTCACGCCGGGCCGAGGGCGCCGTGCTGATCGTAGGTGGCGTTCGGCTCGCGCTCGCGGGGGCTCAGCTCCTCGAGCTCGTATCCCTGCGCGGCGACTCGGACCACGGGCTCCTCGTCTGAGAGGTCCACCTCATAGCGGTACCAGCACAGCTCCCACGAGGCCACGATCTCGACCACGCTCTGATGCACCTCGTTCGGGTGTACCGAGATCGTGGGTGCGCCGAGCGAGCGGGCCACCCCGGCCACGGTGCGACGATGCTCGGAGCCGTTGAACAGCTGCATGGCGGAGGCCATCTTCTGGCCGGCGCCCATCGGGACGGCCCGGACGTGCCGGGGCTCGCGGGCGGACTCAGCGGCCCGCTTGCGCAGCTCGCGCGCCGTCTCCCGGGCCCGCCGGCGCGGCGCACTGCGAGGCTCGGAGGGTGCCTCGGGGGCGCGCGGCGGCTCGGGCCCAGGCCCAAGCCCGGGCTCGGGCTCGGCGAAGGGTGCGACGTCCTCGAACGCCTCCGCGGGGCTCTCGCGCTCCCGACGGCGCCGCAGGCGGCTCAGGAACGTGCCCCGCCGCCGTGAGGGCGCCTCGGATCCGTCGTAGGTGGGAACCGTCCCTTCCCGGAGCCACCCCTCGTGCAGCGCCCGGGGCTTGCACAGCTCGCACACCTCGCGGCGAGCCCCGCCGGCGATGTAGACCTCGGAGCGCTCGCCGCGCAGCAGCGTGCGACCGCACACGTCACAGATCGTGTAAGCCGTGGAAGGCCTGATGTCCTTGGTGGCCACGCCGTTCGACGATATCGGACCCCGCCCACCCGTCACGCCTTAACAGCCTCCTTTTCGGCCTTGGCCTCCTCGACGACCTTTCCGGCCAGGTGGCCGGGCACTTCCTCGTAGCGGAGGAACTCCATGGTGAACTCGCCCTGGCCGCCGGTGATCGAGCGCAGGTCGGGCGCGTAGGAGAGCACCTCGGACATCGGCACCTCGGCCTTGACCTCGGTCATCCCGGCGCCCACCGGCTCCATCCCGAGCGGACGCCCGCGCCGGGAGTTCAGATCGCCGATCACGTCACCCACGGCGTCCTCGGGGGCGGTCACCGTGATCGTCATGATCGGCTCGAGCAGCACGGCGCCGGCCTGCTCCATGGCCTGCTTCATCGCGAGCGAGCCAGCCAGCCTGAACGCCATCTCGGATGAGTCCACGGTGTGGTAGGAGCCGTCATACAGCCGCACCCGCACGCCCTTGACCGGGAAGCCGGCGACGACGCCTGCCTGCATCGCGTCCTGGATTCCCTTCTCGACCGCCGGGATGAAGCCCGTCGGGATCACGCCGCCCTTGATCGCGTTGACGAACTCGAACCCGGGGTGGTCGGGATCGTCGATGTTGAGCGGCTCGATCTCGATGTGACAATCTCCGAACTGGCCGCGACCGCCGGTCTGCTTCTTATGACGGCCGTGAGCCTTGGCGGGCTTGCGGATCGTCTCCTGGTAGGGCACGTGTGGCTGGTTGAGGTTGACCTCCGCTCCGAACCGCGACTTCAGCCGCTCGACGATCACCTCGACGTGGACCTGCGAGAGCCCGGCCACGATCTGCTCGCCGGTCTGATCGTCGCGATGCAGGTCGATCGTCGGATCCTCCTCCTGGAGGCGGCGCAGGGCGGTGAAGACCTTCTCCTCATCGCCCTTGCTCTTGGGCTCGACCGCGAAGGCCATGACCGGGGCCGGCAGCTTGATCGAGGGCATGGTGATCGGCTCGTCGCGAGCGGCCAGCCAGTCGCCGGCCTTGGTCTCCTTGAGCTTGGCCACCGCGCCGATGTCACCGGGGCCGAACTCGGTTGGGTGCCCGGTGTTCGTGCCCTCGAAGCTGACCAGCGTGCCGATCCGCTCCTTGGTGTGGGTGCGGGTGTTCAGCACCTGCGTGTCCTGCCTGACCGTGCCCTGGTAGACGCGGAAGAGGTTGATCCGGCCCGCGAACGGATCGGCGCGGGTCTTGAACACGTAGGCGAACATCTCCTTGTCCTCGACCGGCTCGAGCGTCACCTCGCCGACCTCCAGGCCGCCGTGCTTGACCGGCGAGGGGAGGTCGTCGACGATCGCATCGAGCAGCCGGTTGGTGGCGAGGTTGCGCGTGGCCACGCCGCAGGTGACCGGGAAGATGTGACCGTGGTTGGTGCCGTCCTTGAGCGCGGTGACGATCTCCTCGTGGGAGATCTCCTCGCCCTCGAGGTAGCGCTCCATCAGCGCGTCGGAGTTCTCGGCCACCTCATCCATCAGCTTCTCGCGGTATTCCTGCGCCTGCGCCTGAAGCTCGTCCGGGATCGGGATCTCCTTGCAGTTCTCGCGCGCGGCGCCTTCGTATTCGTAGGCCTTCATGTCGACCAGGTCGATCACGCCGCGGATCTCGTGCTCGGAGCCGATCGGGATCTCGGTCGCGACGACGTGCGGGCCGAAGGCGGACTTCAGGGAGTCGAGCGCGCGGAAGAAGTCGGCGCGCTCGCGGTCGAGCATGTTGACGAAGATCAGGCGCGCCAGGTCGAGTTCGGCGGCACGCTGCCACAGGCGGTTGGCGTGGACCTCGACCCCCATCACGCCGTTGATCACGAAGATCGCGGACTCGCACACACGCAGGGCCCCCAGCGCGTCGGCGATGAAGCTCGAGTCGCCCGGGGTGTCGATCAGGTTGACCTTGCGGTCCTCCCATTCGAACGAGGACATGGCGGCGGTGATCGACATCTGCCGCGCCTTCTCGTCGGGATCCGCGTCCGAGACGGTCGTTCCGTCGATGACGGAGCCCATCCGGTTGATCGTGCCGGCCTCGAACAACAGCGCCTCGTGCAGCGAGGTCTTGCCACTACCGCGGTGGCCGACGAGCGCCACGTTGCGGATGCGGTCCGCGGGCTTGTGCATGCCGATCTCCTCTCCTTCGTGACCTGTGAACGCTGTGTGGCCGACGATACATGGCCTCGCTGCGCTCGGCGTCCATGGGGCCACGAGGGCCCGTCCTGACCGGGATCGCGACCACGCCGCCGGGCACGGACGCCCGGCGGAACGGCCCCACGGATGCCGCCGTAGGCGGCCCCTCCTAATCGAGCTCGCCCGCGAGTTTGCCCCGCAACCGCAGCACCGCCTTGGTGTGCAGCTGCGACACGCGCGACTCGGTGACGCCGAGGACCTCGCCGATCTCGCGCAGGGTCAGGTTCTCGTAGTAGTAGAGGGCGACGACCAGCTTCTCGCGCTCGGGCAGGGCGGCGATCGCGTCGGCGATCCGATCGCGCAGCTCGGACTGGTCCATGAGCTGCTCGGGGTCGGGCGCGCCGCGGTCGGGCAGCGTGTCGAGGAGCGAGATCGCGTCGCCGGTCGAGTCCGACACGCTCCACAGCTCATCCAGGGCGACGATCGTCGAGTTGGAGATCTGGAGCAGGGCTTCCTGGAAGTCCTCGACGGTGACGCCCAGCTCGGTGGCCATCTCCTCGTCGGTGGGGGCGCGCTGGTAGCGGGCCTCGAGCTTCATGTTGGCGCGCTCGATCTCGCGGGCGCGGGCCCGCACCGAGCGGGGCACCCAGTCCAGGGTGCGCAGCTCGTCGATGATGGCGCCGCGGATGCGGGTGATGGCGTAGGTCTCGAACTTGATCTCGCGGCTCAGGTCGAACCGCTCGATGGCGGAGATCAGGCCGCCGAGCCCGTAGGAGATGAGATCGGACTCCTCGACGTGGGCCGGCAGGCCCGAGCTCATCCGGCCCGCGACGTACTTGACCAGCGGCGAATAGGCGACCACCAGGCGCTCGCGGGCGCGCTCGTCACCGGTCGCCTTGAACCGCCTCCACAGATCTTGTAATTCGATCGCTTTGACGTTGGTTTCCAATGTGCCCCAGACCGTTTTCGCCCGACCTAAGCGCGGGGATGAGCCTGCGAATAGGTTGACCTTAGGCGGGCCGACTCAACGCGAGTGTAAACCTGAGTGGTCGAAATGGTCGCGTGACCAAGGAGTTCCTGGATCGCCCTGAGGTCCGCTCCACCGTCGAGCAGATGGGTGGCGAACGAGTGTCGGAGCGCGTGCGGATGGGCCCGCCCAACCCCCGGAGAGCGGGCCATCGCGTGCCTGGCCCAGCCCCCGAGCCGCCGGCGGACGTCCGAGGTGGAAAGACGCCGGCCAGACTTCGATAGGAACAGTGCGCTTTCCTCAGCGCCGGACAGCAGCGGGCGGCCTCGGGCCAGGTAGCGCTCGAGTGCGGCGAGCGCGTGCTCGCCCACCGGGACCAGTCGGGTCTTACCGCCCTTGCCCTCGACGCGGACCGCTTCGGAGTCGAAATCGACGCTCTCGAGGTTGAGCGAGACGATCTCCTCGGCGCGCAGCCCGCAGGCGTAGGCGAGCTCGAACAGCGCCCGGTCGCGCAGCTCGAGCGGGCTCGAGGCGGGAATCGAGTCCAGCAGGGCGGCCACCTCGCCGGCCTTGAGCACGTGGGGCAGGCGCTGGGGCCGCTTGGGGGAGCTGAGCAGCTCGGCCGGGTTGTCCTCACGGGCGCCGAGCTCCATCCGCACCCGGAACAGGGCCCGGAGCGCGGCCAGCCGGCGGGCGATGGTGGCCGGCGCGATCCCGCGCTCGGCCAGGCCGGCGGCGTAGCGCCGCAGGGTGCGCACGTCGACCCCGTCGGGCTCGGCGTGGTGTGCGGCGGCCCACTCCGCGAAGTGCCGGGCATCGCCGAGGTAGGCGACGCGTGTCTTCTGGGCCACCGCCCGGCGCGTCAGATCGGCCTCGAAGGCCACCAGTGCCGCGGCCCAGGGACTGTGTTCGGGGGACTCGGGCATCGAGGCCACCCTATTCGCCGCAGGGACGATCAAGCCTGCTCTGAGCCGACCGCAGGCTGCGTTCTATGTGACCTGGACGAGGGTGCCGATCGGCGTGTACGGATAGACCGACGCCGCCTCGGAGTACGGCATCTCGACGCAGCCGTCGCTCTGGGGATAGCCGTACCCGGCGCGGATGAAGCCATGCAGCGCGTCGCCGCCGTTGAAATAGCTCACGTACGGGATGCCCGGGTCGACGTAGTGGCTGCCGTCCGGGTTGGTGCCGCTCATCGTCACCGACAGCGCGTGCTCGAATACCGCGAACGTCCCCTGGGCGGTCGGCATCGACGGAACGCCGGTGTTGACCAGGCCTGACTCGACGGTCTTGCCGTTGTGCCAGGTCGACTCGGTCTCGGGGCTCCCCTCGCTCACCTGCACGAACGTGTAGCCGAAGGTGTTGTTCTGGCCCTTCACCGCCGCGGTGATCAGCGCATTCCAGACCTGCGGGCCGGGGATCCCGTCGGCGGTCATTCCGTTGGTGTTCTCGAAGGCCATGATCGCGGCCTTCGTCATCTCGCCGAAGGTGCCGGGCGCCCACATGTTCGTGAGCGCGCTCGGCGTGTTCGGATAGCGCGGCGTGAAACTGCCGGCTGGGGCCTTGATCGCCGCCGCCAGCTGGTTGGCCGTGTCGGGCCCGGGACCTGTCCCGGCGTAATGGAAGCGGTATGGGAGATACCCGAGCACGGACAGCAGCTGCTGCAGGCGCAGCGTCGTGCCCTGGGGCACCGTCCAGCTCCCCCAGGCGCTGCCGGAGCGCTTGGCGCCCACCAGGTTGACGCTGCTCGGCAGCCCGATGCTCACGTTGGCGCCGAGGCCGTAGCCGAAGTTTGTGGGCACGAACTGGATCGCATGCGGGCTGACCACGTGCCAGGTGCCCTGGCTCTGGGGCGAGATGTCCGGCATCGAGCCGTGGAGAACCTGGGAAACCGGCTTGTTGAACGTGAGGGTGATCGGCGTGTCAGCCTTGATCGTGGCCCCCGGCGACGGGTAGGCAATGGCGCTCGTCGAGGCGCCCGCCGGGAACCAACTCACCAGCGAGGACGACGAGCTCTCCCACGTGCGCGGCGTGGCGGCCACGTACATCGATCCCGCGATCCCGTTGCGAGGCAGCGTCACCACCGACTGCGGGCTGCCGAACTGCTGGCGGCGCAGGCTGGTTGGGGACAACCCGGCGGAGATCGTGGCCACCGGGTCCACGAAATGCAGGCGGAGCGGCTGTCCCGCGGGCACGGTGAGGAAGTGGGCCTGCAGGTGCGCGCTCGGGGTCATCAGCGTGAGGTGGAGCTGCTCGGTCTTACCGGTCAGCCAGGCCACGGAGCTCGGACGCTTGACGACCACGTACACCGACACCAGCTCATGGGCTGGGATCAGCTTGCTCGGCCAGATCTGGCCGCCGGAGATGTGGGCGGGGATCTGCTGGTTGGTGTGCGCGTTGGTGACGCTCACGGTCTCGATCGTCCCGCCGCCGACCGGCATCGCGACCTTGGCCAGCGCGGTCGGATCGGTCGTCAGCTTGGCCTTTGACGTCTTCAGGGTGACCGCGACGGCGCCCGCGGCGGCCAAGAGCAGCACGAAGACGCTCAGCGCGATATAGGGCCCGCGCCGGCGCGCAGAGCGCGTCGTGGCGCCCTTGCCTCGGGGTCTGCCAATTGCCCCGGCCCGGCCCCGCTCAGGGCGTAGATAGGTAACTCGTGCCAGCTCGATCCACCTCTCTACCGCTGAATGGTACAGATGGGGTACCCGGACTAAGGGCGCGCAGACAGGTTCCGTGCGGTTTTGCACGCTCGATTTCATGCTTCCTTAATGCGTGCGTCAGGTCCGCGTCAGAATGACGCCCCCGCCCACCCATCCCCGCGACCCCGGCGCTTCAGCGGGTGATGGCGCCCAGCGAGGCGCTCGAGACGAGCTTGGCGTACTTGGCGAGCGCGGCCGCCGGGGCGGGCCGCTCGGGTGGGCGGTAGTCGCTCGCGCGAGCCGCGATCTCCTCGTCTGAGAGGTTCACGTCGAGCCGTCGGGCATCGACGTCGAGGGTGATCTCGTCGCCGTCGCGGACGATCCCGATCGGGCCACCGCGGACCGATTCCGGCGCCACGTGCCCGGCCATCAGGCCGTGGGTGGCGCCCGAGAAACGGCCGTCGGTCAGCAGCGCGACGTCCTCGCCGAGGCCCTCGCCGACGAGCGCGGCGGTGACCGCGAGCATCTCGCGCATGCCCGGGCCGCCGGCCGGTCCCTCGTTGCGGATCACGACGACGTCGCCCGCCTTGATCCCCTGGCCGGTGACGGCGGCCATCGCGTCCTCCTCGGACTCGAACACCCGTGCCGGCCCGGTCTGCCTGCGCCGCTCGTATCCCGCGACCTTTACGACGCACCCCTCGGGCGCGAGGTTCCCATGCAGGATCACGAGACCGCCGGTGTCCTTGAGCGGGTTGCTCAACGGGCGGACGACCTCCTGGCCCGCTTGCTCGGTCGCCTCGTCGGCGTGCTGGCCCACGGTCTTTCCCGTGACCGTCGGGGCGTCGGCGTGGAGGATCCCGGCCTCCTTCAGACGCTTGAGGACCAGCGGGACCCCGCCGGCGGCGTACAGATCCGGAGCGACGAAGCGGCCGCTCGGCTTCAGGTCGCACAACAGCGGCGTGCGCTCGCTGATCCGGTCGAAATCGTCGATGTCGAGCTCGACGTTCATCTCCCTGGCCACGGCCAGGAGGTGGAGGACGCCGTTGGTCGAGCCGCCGCTGGTCGCGATCGCGGCGATCGCGTTCTCGAGGCTGTCGCGGGTGATGATGTCGCTGGGTAGCTGCCCCCGCGTGAGGACGTCCATGACCAGGCGCCCGGCCTCCTTGGCCACGTCGATCTTATGCGGGTCCTCGGCCGGAACTCCCGAGGAGAACGGCGAGATCCCGAGCACCTGGAACGCCATCGCCATCGTGTTCGCGGTGAACTGGCCGCCGCAAGCGCCGGAGCCGGGCGACGCGGCCTCCTCGATCGCGGTCAGCTCCTCGTCGGTGATCCGGCCGGCGGCGTGTGCGCCGATCGCCTCGAACACTTCCTGGATCGTGATGCTCTGACCGTTGTAATGCCCGGGGTAGATCGAGCCGCCGTACAGCATCAGGCTCGGCACGTTCAGCCGGCACAGGGCCATCACGGTGGCCGGGATCGTCTTGTCGCAGGCGCTGATCGCGATCACCGCATCGAACGCCTGCGCGAAGGCCACCAGCTCGATCGAGTCCGCGATCACCTCGCGGCTGGCCAGCGACGCCTTCATCCCCTCGGTGCCCATCGTGATCCCATCCGAGATCGCCACCGTGTTGAACTCCATCGGCGTCCCGCCGGCCTCGCGGATCCCCTCCTTGATCTTCGCGCCGAGCGCGCGCAGGTGGAAGTTGCACGGCATCGTCTCGATCCAGGTGTTGGCGACCCCGATGATCGGCTTGCTCAGCGCCTCGTCGTCGTAGCCGATGCCCTTCAGCTGGGCGCGGGCGGCGGCGCGCTCGGGGCCTTCGGTGAGCGCGCGGCTCTTGTGCTTGAGGTCGAACTCCGGCATCGGGCCGGGAACTGTAGTGGCCCGGGTCGCGCGGCGGTTCGGCGGGCCGGCTACGCGGCGGTTTGGCGGGCCGGCTACGCCGACTGGTGGCGGTCGCGCTACGCGGCCTGGTGGCGGTCGCCCGGATCCGGCGACGCCGTGCCGCCGGGGCCGGCCGCGTCGCGCATCCGCGCCCGCTCCCACTGCGACAGGCGCCACAGATCGCGCCGCACCTGGGCCGGATCGAGCTGCCGACCGGGCAGGTGCATGTTCGCGGTGCAGACGAGCCGGCGCTCGTCGCCGGTCAGCGCCATCCACTTGGCGAGCACGTCGTCGGAGTCGGGAAGCCGCGAGCTTCCGTACGGGCGCGTCTCGTCGGGGAACGTCACGCAGTACTCGTTGAGCAAGCGGTGGGTCTGGGCCAGGTAGGCGAGGATCGGCCGGTGCGGGTAGATCAGGTACGCGTACGGGGCGCCACCGGTCCCGCCGAGGTCGTCGGGGCCGTCGGCGAGCGTTCCCCAGACGCGCAGGAACCCGAGGTCGCGGTACATCGCCCACTCCTCCTCGTTGACGCACGAGCGGAGCAGCGCCCTGGCACGGGCCTCCGCCCGGCGCTCGCGGCCGGGGTCATACGACCACGTCGGGGCGCGCTGCCGCCGGGCCTTATACCGGCTCCACAGCTCGTCGATCCGCGGGACGATCAGGTCAGACAGAAGCGCCAGAGCGACGAGCGCGGTCGCTGCGAGCGCCAGCAGCACGGCGGCCGCTGACCTACCTGCCGCCTGCTGCCCGCGGGAAGAAGATCACGCGGTCGGCGTCCCAGGGAATCTCTTCGAACGAGCGGACCATGATCGACTCGCGCCGCCCCCCTTTGTCCGCGACGGGAACGGCGGCCCACAGTCCCGCGTCCAGCTGGCGGCGGAACTCCTCGATCAGGCGCTGCTCGTCTTCGGCGCGCTCGACGTCCCCCTCGGCGATCAGAACCTCTCCGTGGCCCGGCTTCATCCTCAGAAAACGCACGTGGGGATTATGTCAAAACCGTGTCAGCTCCCGACCGCTGTCACTCGCTCGAGACTGGCCAATCGCCGGGTTTGCAGGCAATCCCCAGAATGTCGACGGGGCCGGGGCCGGCGCCGATTTCCCGCAGCCCCTGCGCCACCGCGCGCGAGGCGAGCTCGCGGGCCGTGCGGGCGGCCTCGAGCGGCTCGTCGCCGTGGGCGAGCCGCGCGGCCAGCGCCGAGGAATGGGTGCAGCCCGAGCCGTGCGCGGCGCCGTCCGGGTGGCGCTCGCCCTGGAGCTGTTCCAGCCTGTGGCCGTCGAAGAACACGTCGGTGATCGGTTCGCGGTGGCCGCCGGTGACGACGACCGCGCGGGGCCCCAGCGCGTGGACCCGTCTGGCAAGGGCTTCGATGTCGAGGTCACCGTCCGGGTCCCCGACCAACGTCCTCGCCTCCGGGATGTTCGGCGTGATCACGGTCGCCCTCGGGAGCAGGTTTTCGACGAGGGCGTGGCGGGCTTCGGGCGCGAGCAGCACGGCCCCGGACTCGGCCACCATCACGGGGTCGAGCACGACCGGCGTGTCGTCTGGCAGATACGCAACGGCTCGCGCCACCGCCTCGATCGTCGTCCGGTCGCCGAGCATCCCGATCTTGACCGCGTCGACGCCGATGTCGTCCGCCACCGCGGTGACCTGGGCGACGATGATCTCCGGCGGGATCGCGTGGACCGCGGTCACCCCGACCGTGTTCTGCGCGGTGATCGCGGTGATCGCGGTCATTCCGTGGACGCCGCACGCGGCGAACGCCTTCATGTCGGCCTGGATGCCGGCGCCGGCGCCGGAGTCGCTGCCGGCGATCGAGAGAACCCGGGGGATCACGGCCCCGAGCGTACCCCGCACGGATTCGACCGAGTTTTCGGGCAACTAGAGGGTGTTGCTCAAAGGTTGGATGGGGGCTTGTGGGCCGGGCTGGCGCTGGGGTCCCGGAGGGATCGACCCTTAACTCGGGTGGAAAGGATGCGGGCTTAGCCGGCGTTGGGCGCTGGGGACGGCTTAGAAGCCGC
>DATJRS010000114.1:0-3258 GCA_035504535.1 Solirubrobacteraceae bacterium
GGTCTTCGGACATACCGGTGCCTTCGGCAAGGCTGTCACACCTACCCCGCGAGTGGGCGGCAGCCACGGAGATTGCTGCACACCAGACGGAACAGCCAGTCAGCGAACAGCTAGTGCTAGTCAAAGGCCAACCGCTCCGCCAGGCCCTTCAGCAATTACTCGCCTCACAAGACAAATTGGAATTACGCGCCCATAAATCTGATCGCGTGCCCGCCGCGTGCCCGTAGCAGCGGGCACGAGGGGTGTTCGACGGTCCTCAACGGTCAGCAATCCCATAGCGAAAGTTGGCCTGCTACCTGGCCTTTCTGGCCTCGTTGCTCTTCAGGCAATTCCGGCTCAAAATGCTCCGATGACTTTCGCATCGTAGAAGTCGCCGGTTCAAGTCCGGTCACCTCCACTGCCGTTGCATTTATTACAACGTTTCGGCTGCTCAGGGCATGTATTAGATGTCCCGTCGCTGGCTCGTGGCGCTATGTCCCGGACCCGCCCAACGGGGCGACATGGGGTGAGGTTAGGGCGTGGACAGCGCCGATTCCGGCGTCGATCAAGGCTCAGGTTCGGGTGGGGGGTCGAGGCGGGGATCGGCAGTTATGGGCGACCACCGCTCCGGTTGATCGGCCCTCTCATCTCTCACCCAAGAGGGTGCGGCCTCTGCGGAGTCCGACGCCGGGTCAGCGTTGGGTTGGTTCTCCGTGTGCGATGTCGACGAACAGCTCGACCTCGTTTCCGTCGGGATCGTGCATGTGCATTCCTTTGGTGTTGGCGTGGCGCAGCTCGAACAAGATGACGACGCCGGCGGCTTCGAGCTCGCGTTTGGTTGCGTCGAACTCGTCGAGCGAGTCACCGACTTTGAACGCGACGTGGGCGAGGCCGGCGGTGTTGCGATCGGGAGAGGGCCCGCTCTTGCCGAGTTCCATGACGGCAAAGTCGTGATGGTGACCGAGGGTGAAGAAGACCATTGGTACCGGGTGGGCGATGCGGCCGGCAATGGGGATCCCCAGTGTCTTGGCGTAAAAGTGTTCGGCGCGTTGGGCGTCGCGCACTTTGACAACGACGTGACCGAGCTCCTGAACCCGCATCACGGCCTCACGGGCTGTCGGCCGAGCTTGGCGAGCAGCCGATCGGCGGGCGGCGCGCTCGGCTCGATGGGGACCTCGGCGCCGAACGCCCCGTGGGCGCGATAGGGGTCGAGGGAGATTGGACGGTAGAAGTTTTCGAGCATCGCTGCCACGGCCGGATCGATCGTCGTATCGGCCCCGAGCGCGGTCGCGACGTCCCATGTGTGCACGACGACCTCGGACAGGTTCATCATCGCGGCCGCGTCGGCCGGGAACGTGCCGAACGGATAGGTGCGCTCGCCGTCGAATGCGCCGGGCGTTCGCCATGACGCGGCGTTCGCCGCGGCCGCGTCTGTGAGCGCAACGACGGGGTCGCGGCCCGCGATACCGCCCGCGTCCTCACCGACAGCCTGACCCTGGTTCACCAGGGTGAACATCCAGGTCTCGCCGATCAGGTGATCGATCGTTGCCCGGATGTCCCACTGGCTGCAGGGGGTGGGCAGTACGAGCTGTGTGTCGTCGATGCCGACGATGACTTTCGCGCAGTGCTGGTAGGCACCGTCGAGCGCGTCGATGAGTGTGGTCATGAGGCTTTCCTTTCTATTTCGTTCGCTCTGGCGGGCTAGGCGGGCGTGAGGCCGTGGCGGCGCATCACGCCGAGCAGGGCGGCAACGTCGGGCGGGCCGTCGGTAGCAGCGGTCAGGACGTCGCGGATCTCGGTGAAGTAGTCGGGCCCGAAGACGCCCGGAGTGGCCACCGAGAGGAACTTGGCGTCGACCGTTCCGGTGTTGACGAACTGGTGGACTTGGCCGCGTTGGATGCAGACCGAGCCGCCGGGACCGATCTCGCGCGAGTGGCCGTCAATGGTGAAGGTGAGGACGCCTTCAAGCCCGTAGACGGTCTCGTCGAACGCGTCATGGCTGTGGGGCGGGGGGACCTGGGCTCCGCCTCGGACTGCGCATTCGAAGACGGTCGCGGCGCCGTCGGAGTCCTGCGCCTCGACGAGGAACCGGACTTCGGTCCCGCCGAGGGTGATGGTGGTGCCGGTCGTGGTCTGCATGGTGCTCTCCCTGGTCCGTTGTTTAGCCTAGAAGTAGATTATGAGCAGATCAATGTTCTAATGTCAAGGCCATGGCCCAAGCGAAACGCCCGTACGACGCCCGCCGCCGCCGCGAGCGCGCGACGGAGGAACGCTCCGAGACCCGCCGCCGCGTGGTCGACGCCGCCCGCGAACTGTTCCTCGAGCGTGGCTACGTCGCCACGACGATGGCCGACATCGCCCGCGAAGCTGGCGTCGCTCTGCAGTCGGTCTACACGGCCGGACAAAGCAAAGCCGACCTGCTCCACCTGGTCACCGACCTCGCGGTGGCGGGCGACAGCCAAGAGGTCATGCTCGTCGAGCGGCCCGTGTACGCCGCCGTGGCCGCGGAACCCGACCCGGCACGGCAGATCGAGATGTTCGCCGGCTTGATCGCAACAACCATGGAACGTCTCGCACCCGTCTGGATCACATACCGCGAGGCCGCCGCCGTCGACCCGAAGGCCGCCGCCAATCTCGTTGCGGCCCATCGTCGACGCCACGAAACCTTCCGGGCCCTAGCCCGCATGGTCCCCGAACAACACCTACGCCACGGTCACGACCGCAGCGCCGACACGGCGTGGGCAGTCGGCAGCATCGACGTCTTCCTGCTTCTCCGCACCGTCCTCGAATGGGACGCGACCCAATACGCCGACTGGCTACGCGACACACTGATTGATCAGCTCGTCGCGCCGCTGCGCTGACCGCGACCGGGACTGTCCGATCTAAGAGGTCGTAACGGTCATGATGGTTGGCCGGCGATCTGGTCGCCGTAGGGGATGGTGCATCCGAGACATGAGATGCAAGACGGCACGACACGCGCGCCCACTCCCGATATAACCAAACCGCAACAACGCATAATGCCCGATCCGCGCTTACCGCGGGGCACGCCCTGCGGAGGGCAACCGAGCGCCGATCGACGGTTCACGCGTCGCCGAGACTACCGTAGCCCACCAGGATCTGGAAACAGAACGTGCTGCTCAGGACGCTAGCGCCGAACCACTTGCCTCGCAGTACGTCCAGTGGCAGACCCCTATCGGGCAAAGCTCCATCTCCGAATGGGGGTCCGGGTGTCGAGCTTCCCTCCCAGGGTGACCCGAGCCACGCAACGGCGCTTCTGAA
>DATJRS010000115.1:0-10112 GCA_035504535.1 Solirubrobacteraceae bacterium
CCACCCGTTCCCGTGCTCACGGGCCGTGGCCGTCGCGCTAGCTCCGCTCAAGCGCCGCCGGCGCGAGCCGACCAACCAGCAGCTCGACCATCGTCTCTAGCTGTCCAACTGTCGGATTTCCGTCCGGCGCGTCGGCTTCGCGACGCGCCCAGGCGAGCACCGCACGGCGGGAGAGATGCTGGGGCTCGGCGACCACGCCACCGAACCGCCTGAGTTCAGTCTCAAGCCAGCCGTGGCGCTAACCGCCGCCCCAGCCCACCTCGCTCCCGGCCGCAGCCGCCGTCGGCGCGGTCGCGAGCATCGACGGGGCGGCGGTTGTTTGCTGCGCGCTCTGCGCGCTCACCACTGCACCGATCGGCTCGTAACTCGCCGGCGAGACGTCGATTTGTCCGAACGGTAGTCCCTCCCAATGGTCTGACGCCCTCGCGTTGCGCGCGACGCTCGCCAGCTCCGTCTCGATCGTGGCGGCGTGCTCGAGTACTGCGGCGACGCCGTGCGCGTGCTCGGAATCGGCAGTCACCGCCAGGGCGCCCGCGCACAGACTCCAGCCCTTGCGCCGCGGCGAGGATGCGCGGCAAACCGTCGTAAAGCTCAGGCGCGAGCGCAGTCCGGTAGCGGTGGTTGTGCTGCTGGCAGCGGAAGCTCATCCCGGAAGCTCGCCGAGTGCTCCACGCCGTCCGCCACGAGAACACGCTGTCAAACGGGACGAACATCATCGGGCGGCAGACGCCATCGCGCACCGCCTCGGCGTAGGGATAGCTCACGTCCGGCATCGCGCGACTGTCCTCCGAGTACCGCACTCCCGGAAATGCTCGTCTTGTTGCCGCAGTAGCCTCCGCAGGAACCACGTACGCGAAGCGCGTCAGCGAGCTGCTCGTCGTTAGCGCAACCGGAATCGGCCGTCTGGGCACCGAGCGGGGCTTGAGCAGGGCGGGTCCGTGAGGATCAGGTCCGCCGCCTCATCGAGCGAGGTCAGGAGCTCGCAGGCGTTCTGGACGCGGAGCGCGACATCACGCAGCGCGGTGTTGGAGTCGAGCAGCAGGTACACCGTCGCGCGCTCACCGGGCGCATTAATCAGCCAGGTGCCGACGGCCACGGGTCGTGCCCGCCCGTGACGGCGCAGGTGTTGGACGGCGTTGCGCACACGGCGCCGCCACACCTGGTCCCGACCGTGGCCGGGCCCGACCGAGGCGTGGCCGTCATCGCGGGCGGTGTCGGCCTCGCGCTCACAGAGCTCGTACAGATCCTCAATGGTCACCCCATCGGCTCGTGCATGCACGCGAGAACGCGTGAATCGAATCGACTGCGATGCCTGGTCTTCGTGCCCCAGCCGTGGCACACTTTCCCCGTTCGAGGTCCAACGGAGGGGCATGAACGGGCTGAAAGGAAGGACGGTGGGAGCTGCCGGCGGCGGCGGCGCCAGGTGCGCCATGCGGATGGCTGCGCTCAGCGCGGTGGTCGCGCTGGCGGCAGCTGGATGTGGGTCAAGCTCTGGCGACGCCGGATCCAGCGGGGGCGGTGACGCCAGCGGCAGTGGTGGGTCGGGAAGTGGCGGCAGCACAGCGAACTCCGGCTCGTTCGTTGGCACGGCGTCGAACGCCGCGATCCTGGTGCAGTGGACGCGCAACGGCAACCAGCTCACCGGCGAGCTCCAGCAGGCCCTGCTCGGGAGCTCGGACGACCAGGCGCAGGTATCCAGTCAGTCGCAGGCGTTCACGGGCACGATCAGCGGATCGAGCGTCACGCTTTCGCTCAACCAGGGGCTCGGGTCGGTGACGAACCTGACCGGGACGATGGACGGCTCTGAGCTCGATTTGAGCTACCCCGGGCAGAACGGCGGGGTCATCACCATCCCGATGCAGCCCGGCGGCCCCGCGGACTTCAACGCCGACCTCACACACCTCCAAGGCCAGGCCGACCAGGCGAACAACGAAGCCGCGCAGGCCGAGGCCGCGCACCAACGCGCCAACCAGGTCTCCTCCGATGCCCAGGCGGCCGGCCTGGCCTTGGAGACGGTTCAGAGCGCGATCCAGAACGCCAGCGGCACGAGCTCGGTGGCGGGCGACCTGCAGCAGATGCAGAAGGACGTCGGTCAGACCCAGACCGACCTGCAACATGTCCTCGGCGAAGAGGGAAATACCGACAGCGCGACGCTCTGCGGCGACGCGGACACGGTCAGCGGCGACGCGGACACCGTGCAAGGCGACTACGACACCATCCAGGGCGACCAAGACAGCACCGGCGGCGACGCCACGAACATCACGGCCTCGATCAAACAGCTGCAACAGGACCAGACCGTGCTCGACGCGGACAGGGCGAGCGACCCCGCGGACGTGCCGGCAGACGCACCCACCGACGCGCAGATCAGCGCCGCGATCAAAGACGCACAAGGAAAGATCGGTGGGGAGAACGGCACGATCGGCGGCGCGCTCTCTCAGGCAAGGGGCATGCTGAACACGGCCAACGGCTACGCCTCGAAAGCGCAGGCGGCCTGCTCGGCAGCCGGTGGTTAAGCCGATCCAGAAGGTGGACCCGACGGGAGGAAACGACCAGTGAGCAGCAGCACCAGGAGTCCTGCTGAGCTGTTTGACGACTTCATCAAGCTCGAATGGCAGGACATCTTTCGCGAGGAAGTCCACGTGAAGCTCGACAACGGCGCGCGGTATGTCCCCAACGGCGGCTCGCAGGGGGTACAGCTTCTCCGCAAGAACGTCAACGCATTCGACGAGGCAATTCGCCTGTGGAGTGGCCCGGGCGACGAGCCGGAGTCCAGCACCGAGGGATACGATCGAATCGTCGATCAGGCCGGCATCGAGTACACGTGGGAATGGTTCCTGATCGATCCGACCCGTCCTTGGGCCAGCGCAGTCCCGGAGCTGGTGCGTCGACGCATCGAGGCTGATCTGGAGCGACGCGACCGCAACGCCCTCGGGCGCGCGAAGGCCCGAGCAGAAGAAGCCGCTCGGATCGCCGACCAGGAAGACGACAAGGTCATCGCGCTGATGAACGAAAGGCGGCTCGGTCAAGGCAAAAGGCCTCTGACGGCTGAACAGGAGGCCGCCGTGCGCGAGAACCGCCGAAAGAGCCGGGTCGTCGGCTTAGCCGGGGCTTTGGGCGCTCCGTACCCTGCCGACTTGTGAACGGTTGGACGCCAAGGGGGCGCGGGCGTTCGACAAGCAGGTTGCTGCGTCACTGACTGGTGGATAGGGTCGCACCGTGGATGAGCTTGTGACAGCGGTAGCCGGTGTTCGCGACCGACTGGTCGCGAGCCTCAACCCCGCGAACGTTGCTCCCGAGGCTCTGGCTTATCTGCAGGACGACGAGCGGCTGGCCGAGGCCAAGGAGGTGTCGCCCTGTGTCCTGCGCTTCATCACTGCGGAGATTGACCCGCCGACCAACGGTAAGCCGGTGGGTCGCTTCGCGGGCGTGACGGTTGCCCCGCCAGTCGGCACCTACCTCCGCAAGGCGCAGGACCGGGAGAGCGTCATCGTTCCCGTGCGCGCACTGGTCGCCCGCGCGCTAGCCCATGGATACTTCTCCATGGTCGAGTCCGAGGCGATGGGCGCGGCCGGACAGGGACCGGAGATCAACGTGGTTCCCGGTCGGGCCGCGGAGGAGATCTGGCCGTTCTGGACCACGAACATGAGCACGGGCGACCTCCTGCGAACAGCGGCGCACGCTAAGGCCATTGACCAAGTGACCGGCGTGGGTGGCAGGCAGTTCTCGAACGGACTCCAGGAGCTGGGGCTCGGTGGGTGGAGGCGCGGCCGAAGGCCCTTCACCGGCATGTACTACACCGAGGCCGGCATGTTGCTCCGAATGCTTCAGACCGACCGGTTCGAACCCGGTCCGCGAGCGAACATCCTGACCGCCACCAACGCCTGGCCGTTCGAGGCCATGCCCGTCGAGTAGTTGGTCGGGGTCGAGCCTCGGATCTACTCATCTTCGCCGAGTAGCCGCTCGGGCCGTGGCAGCATCTGACAGCCCTCGCGGAAGTGCAGCGCCGGCCGCGGGCCTGGGAGCGCGTTAGTGGCGTTGGTCTTGGTGCGTGCGTCTAGCGTCTCGGCAGCCGTGGCCATGACGACGGTACGAGCGTTGAGTGTGCTGGCGACGAGCGCGAAAAGACGAAGCCGTCGCTTCTCCGAGCGGTCCGCCTTCTCATACCGCGATGCGGTGAAGGCTTCGCCGAGGTAGAGGTTGCCAGCTCGGACAACCGCGAAGTCGACCTCCCGAGGCCGCTCCTCTCCGGGTATGCGGAACTCAACCTCGGGGACAACCGACACCGCGGTCTGGTCGCTGCCGAACAGGTCGTAAGCGACCAGCGCGGGGAGATCACCGCGCTGACGAACGAACTGGAACACCGCCTCGTCGAGCCGGTAGTGCCACTCGGGCTCAGCCGTCCTTAGCCACTGTTCAGGCGTTGGCCGTTGCTCGTGGCTGCATCGCACACACGCGAACGCCGGATCGGCGTCGCGCGGTCGATAAAAGGTGGCGTACCGGCAGCGTTCACATTTCAACACGAGCCCGCGCACGAGCACTCGCCGTTGCTCGAAGCTGTTGACGAGCTCGCTAGCGTCGCCGGCCAGGGCGAGCCCGGCGACATCCGTCAGGCGCAGGTAGCGGCGGCGGTCGAGAAGTCGCCCGCGCGCGTCGCGTGCTCCGTCAAGGTAGGCCATCAGGAGTTTGGCGACATCGGGGTTCCGCAGCGCACGGCACAGCTGTTGGAATCCGCCGAAGAGCGCGCACGCGGCAAGCGTGAATTGGCCCTTGTGCGACAGCTGGCACTTCCAGCCGTTCGCCATAGCGACCGCGCGGAGCTGATCGATGAGTGATAACGGCACCAGGTTCGGCCGTCGCACCTGCTGACTGAGCGGAATCCCGTGCCGCACCAGCCAGTGCGGACATGAGTAGGCGACGCCTTCGGCGGTGGGGCGGCTCTCGATGCCGTCTACGAGTAGAGCTGAATCCGCCAGCGCCGGATGACGCATCGGCGTCCAGCCGCGCACGGAGACGTCCGTGATCCAGCGTAAGTCCTCCTCGCGCCGCGCCTTGATGCCGGCGGGGATCGGTGTCGCGAGTTGAGGGGTGCGACCGTCGTCGAGAAAGGATGCGATCTCGATACCGATGGTCTCCTCGGCTAAGAGGCGGTAAGGGTGACGCGGGAGCACCTGTCGCCAGTCCACGGCCTGGACTTCGACCTTTGGTTGTGTCCGTGCAGCGAGCGCCGTCGCCAGCTGCTCGGCTGCCGTCCCGTCACTGACCGAGGTCACGATTAAGGACAGGCCCGTCTGTGGCCCCGCGCGTGCGAGGCGCTCGCACGCGTAATCGCGCTCGGCTGCGGTGAAGGTCAGCGTCGCAGGCAACCAGAAGGCGAGGGCACGCATGCGGCGTAGGGCATAGGCGAGGGCACAGTCCCAGGGCTCATCGCCGACAACGACGATGAATAGCCGCTGTTCTGGTGCGCCCGACATGAACCACTTGCAGCCACGCTCGCTCAGGTCGAACGGCGTGAACGCGGCAGGACGCGCGCCGCCGTAGATCCAGTGGATCAGTTCAAGCCGTGAGTCAGGTGCGATCGCACGGACATTGGATTGCCATGTCAGGAGCTCGGCGCGGGCCCAACCGGGAAGCCGTCCTAGCTCGGCGTTGAGGAGTAGTCGCTGGATCGGGTCGGCGATCAGTTCGGCTTCGAGGATCTCGCCCTGGAACGGCTCGAACCGAAAGACATCTATCAGGGGCCACTGCGGCCTCCCGGTCAGAGGGCCCCGCGAGGGCGGTGCACCCTCGGCGGACGCGAACATGGTCGTGCGCTGCCCGAGCGCATTCGCCAGCGTCTCGCCGAGCTCCCACGGACCGAGCGGCTGAGCCAGCTCCGTCCCCATCATCTGATCGCGTTCCGTCGTAGGGAGGCTCGCCAACTGCGCGTCGATCGCATCCCGCCACCTGCGGTACTCGTCAGGCTGCAACTCCTCTTGGTCGGCGCGTGAGCCGGCGTAGACGACGCACGCATCAGGGTCGTGGGCCTCGATGAGCGCCCAGAGCAACTCCTCGTTAGCGACCCCTTCGTGTAGCGGAACTAGGAGGTTGGCGCTACCTCCCCAGATCGAGGTCTGAACGGCCAGGGCCGCGGCCCAGGTCGCCGCCCAAGGAATGCCCGGCAACTCGGCCACGAAGACGACCGCGCGCGCTGGCCTTGCGCTGAGCGACACGTAGGCTGGATTGGGAGGCTCGATGCCAAGCTCCACGGCCCGAGAGGCTAGAGCGTGGTCAGGTCAGGCTCAGGAGCAGGCGCCTTTGCGATGACCGCCCCGTCCGCGAGAATGGCCGCGTGCTCCGTCCCGACGACCCCGATGTTGATGAGGTTCTGAGCCGGCCTGAATCCGGCTGGCTGTACGCCATCGTGGCCCCCGGGGCCAGGCAGGTGAAAATCGGGCATGCGCAGGACGTGGCCAAACGCCTGTTGCTCTTTCAGACCGGCTCGCCGTTGGAGCTGATGTTGCACTCGGCGACGCTTGAGGAGAATGTGGTTCTCGCCGAAGCCGAAGCGCACGCTCGGCTGGCACAGGCGCGGCTGAGGGGTGAATGGTTCGACCTCGCCGACCCCGTCGTCGAGGAATGGCTGGCGGCGCGAGAGACGGACATCCCCGCCAACGGCCTCCACGATCGCTACCTGGACACCAAGGGCCACCCGTTTCGCGGTCTTTGGATCCAGGGCGACTACATCGGACCAGAAGTCGGCGAGTGACATCTGCGACGCTGCTGGCATTTCTGCGTCTCCGGTGGGGACCCAGGAGTTCCAGCGCATGGCCGACGACCGGCCCGCCTACGCGCAGCAACTTCGTGCCACCGTCCAGTACGCGCGGGCAGAGGGCGGTCTAGCGCTCTCATCGGTCTCGCGTTCGGCGAGCCCTGGATCCTGATCGTGGCCGCCTGCGCCGAGGAGCTGGGCGTGCCCCTCGAGACCGTCGAGCGGATCATGGACGAGACTTTCGGGGCGATCCGCGAGCAACTGGCCGACGCCTAACGGGATCGGACCATGCCCGGCGCCATGTTCAGCATCCCGCCGCGCGTTCGTCGCGCCATTCTCGATCTCCTGGACGGCTGGGGCGCTCGGCCGCCGGCAGTCATCGCCGAGCTCGGTCAGCGACGCGGCATCTACACGGTCGGAGACCTGATGGGCATCATCAACGACAACTACGGCGGCGAGGCACGGGCACAGTTCGGCGGCACGCTCATGCAGTGGTTCGAGCGGCTCACCCCGCCGGCGCTCCATGCGTCGAGCACTGGCATGGACGCGCCCCTACGGAATGTGGCAGCCGCAGCTCTGGTTGCGGTACCCGACGACCTGTTTCTTCTCGCCGCGGAGCTCGGCCGCGAGCTCGTTGCTCGTGGCGATGTCCTGCAAAGCGGAGGCATCGACTACACGCTCCATCAGTACCAGGAACGGCTCATTGAGCTGTTCGTCGGCAACGGTGTCCCGTGGGAGCTCGATGAGGAGGGGCGGTTCGTCCCGTCCGGTTCGCCGACCGTCACCGCGGCCGCGGTGCAGCCTGCGATGGATGTCCTCGACGACCCTCGCCTCACCGATGCTCGCGGACACCTGATCGAGGCCCAGCGCCGGCTACGCGAGCCCGACCCTGAGGAAGCGGTGGACGAAGCCCGCCAGGCAGTCGAGGCTGCGATGCTCGCGGTCCTCGACGCTCACGGTATTCCGTGGCCCGGAACACGGACACCAGATCAGCTCTACAACGCGCTGGCTCCCACTGACCCGACCGCGCCGCGGGCGATGTCGCGGGATGCGATCGAGCTCGTCTTGGCGGCGCCGCGGTTCAGAGGCCGGACCGCCGCTGGGCACGCCGGCGGCGCGCCAGTCACTCTGGGCGAAGCCGAGGCCACGGTGGCCGCCGCGGCAGCGGCCCTCCTCTACCTCGCGGACAAGCTGCCGTAGCCCTACTCGCCGTCAAGCTCGCCGGCGAGTGCCCGGTCCGGCTCACCAAGCTGCCACGCGTAGGCGAATCGCAGCAGCTTGATGTATTCGTTGGACGTGGTTGAGCATTTTGCGCCGTCACCGGGAGGCCCAGCCAGTCCTCCTCGGGTGAGTGGACCTACGGCCATGTAGCGCAGAATTGGTCCACGTCGAGGTCGCTGAGTCCGGCGGCATGAAACTCGTCAGCGACGACATCGAACGCGGCGGTAGAACGCATCGGATGAACGTTGTAGCCGGAGCGGCGGATCGAGCGGTTCAGACCGCTGTCACGGCGACGCGGCCTGAGGCTTCGCCGGCGTCTCCTTAGGCTCCACTTCCCCGAGCACCTCCACGATGCGCGGCGCCCGCGTGTCGTCGTTGACCCTGACGCGGTAGCGTCACGGGTGGCTCTGCCGATCGCGAAGGCCAGCGAGCCGCAGACAAGCTGCTCGGCGGGTGCGAGTCGGAGTAGCACACCCGCGAACTCGCCGACACGGGCTCTACGACCGGGGTCACCCGTACAGCGCGCTGCTGCGCGCCACGCGTGACGGCAAGCCGTGACCCTAGCCGAGATCCACAGCCGCCGGCGCGAGCCTGCGAACCAGCAGCTCAACCATCGCCTCTAGCTGCTCCATCGTCGGGTCCGCGTCGGTCGCGTCGAGTTCGCGGCGCGCCCACGCGAGGACGGCTCGCCGAGGCGAACGCTGGACGTCGGCGATCACGCCCGCCAGACGCTTGGACTCAACGTCAAGCCACGCGTGCCGCTCGAACGCCGGCCATGCCGTTTCGGTCTGGATCTCGCTCGCGGTTGCCGGTGGCGCCGACGCCAGCGCCAGGGTTGGCGGGGTTGCAGTCGTCTCCTGCGTTTCCTGGGCTTCCACGACGGCGGCCAAGGGCTCGTAGCACGTTGGCGCACCGTCCGTCTCCTCAACCGGCAGCCGCTCCCAGTCCGCCGTCGTCTTCGTTATCACGCCTGCGATCTGCGCCTCGATCCCGGCTGCATGCTCGCGCAGCGTCGGGTCAGCGGGCATGAACAGCCAGGAGGCCTCCACCGCCATTCCCGGCGTCACACGAACAAAGCGCCCGACGATCTGGCGAAACAGCATCGCCGTCTTAGCCGGCGTCGCATACACGCCGACGCGCAGACGCGGGATATCAACGCCCTCGCTCACCATATTCACCGCCACGATCCACGGCTCCTGCGAATCCTTGAACGCGTGCAACCGGCGATGCGCCGTCGGATCGGTGTGCAGCACCACGACCGGCCGTCGCCCCGCCAGGCGCTCGAGCACCCCCGCGACCGCGTGGGCGTGCTCGGAGTCCGCCGTCACCACGAGGCCCCCCGCGCCGGGGTGCCGCGCGCGCACCACCAACAGCCGCTCGTGCGCGGCGGCGAGAATGCGCGGCAGCCCCTCATCGAGCTCAGGCGCGAGCGCGGTCCGGTAGCGATGGCCGCGCTGCCGGCGCGGAAGCTCCTGCGCGAAGCTAGCCGAGCGCTCCACCCCATCGGTCCGCCACGAGAACTCCCCGTCGAACGGGACGAACACCATCGGGCGGCAGACCCCATCGCGCACCGCTTCCGCGTAGGAGTAGCTCACGTCCGCGATCGCCACCCCCGCCTCCGAGTAGCGCACTCCCGGGATGCTCGTCTTGTCCGAGCGAAACGGCGTGCCCGACAGCAGCAGCCACCGGCGGGCGGACGCGAACGCCTCGCTGAACCCTCGCCCCCACGTCAGCTCCTCCCCCAGGTGGTGAGCCTCATCGGCCACCACCAGCGTGTGCGGCGCCACGCGCGCCCAGGCCGCCGGGTCGCGGGCCACGCGCGCGTAGGTCACGACCACGCCATGAAAACCCCGCGGCGCTCGCGGCCCCTCCGCATCCGGCAACAAGCTCAGTCCCACCTCGTGCGCCGCGCGCGCCCATTGCCGCGTCAGCGGCGCCGTCGGGCACACCACCACGAGCCCGGCCAGGCTGCGAACCATGAACTGTGCGCGCGCGAACAGCAATGCCGGGCGGGTCTTCCCCGCCCCCGGTGCCGCCGAGATCAGAAAAGCGCCACCGCGCCAGTCGCCGAGTTCGGCGAGCGCCCGCTCCTGCCATGCGCGCGAGCGCGGCGGCGCCGCCTTGAGGCTCACCGGGATTGCCG
>DATJRS010000116.1:0-63695 GCA_035504535.1 Solirubrobacteraceae bacterium
TTGGAGGAGAAGTAGTGGTAGACGAGACCGTAGGCAACCCCGGCCTCGTCCGCGATGTCCGAGACCCGGCAGGTGTGGAATCCCTGACGTGCGAACACGCGGACGGCCGCCTCGAGGATCACGCGGCGCTTGTCGACGGCGGCGGTCGTCAAGCCTGTCCCACCGCCGAGGAGCTCGCGACGAACTGCCCCGGGGCGGGCGACGGCGATCGGGCCGCCGGCCGCCGCGAATACAGCTCGGGCGCACGGCGATGCGTCAGTGCGGGGAGCCGCCGGCGCACATCGCGCAGGATCGAAAGGTCGAGGTCGGCGATGATCGCGCACTCGCCGTCGGGCGCGGTGGCGAGCACGATCCCCCACGGATCGACGATCATCGAACGCCCTCCGCAGCGGTTGGATGGCGGGCTCGTCCCGATCTGGTTTGCCGCGACGACGAAGCACTGGTTCTCGATCGCCCGCGCCCGCAGCAGCACCTCCCAGTGATCGCGCGTGGTGGCAAGCGTGAACGCGGCCGGGACCGTGATCACCTCCGCCCCGCGCGTGGCGAGGATCCGATACAGCTCGGGGAAGCGGACGTCGTAGCAGATCGTCATGCCGAGCCGAACACCACCGTCCAGCTCGGAGACAACGACCTCGTCGCCGGCCTGTTCGGTGGCGGACTCGGCGTAGACGTCGCCGTCGACCTCGACGTCGAACATGTGCATCTTGCGGTACACCGCGCGCAGCTCGCCGTCGGGCCCGACGTGCACACTCGTATTGGCCGTCTTCTCCTGGCCTTCAACTCGCTCGACCATCGATCCCGCCACGAGATCGATTCCGAGCTCGCTCGCGGTCGAGCGCGCCCAGCTGATGAATCGCCCGTCGAGGGCCTCCGCGCCGTCAGTCATCTGCTCAGGGGTGCCGAGCACGGTCCATTTCTCGGGCAGGACGACGAGATCGGCGCCCATCGCGGCCGCTTCCCGGACGAGCCGATTGGCGGTCTCGAGATTGCGGTCGGTGTCCTGGGTGGAGTTAAGCTGAACGGCGCCGGCGCGCACTTCGGGCTGGGTGGGGATGAGTGGCGGGGTTTCCGGTCGATTGACCAGTCAGTCAGCCGAGTCTACCCCGCCCGTCCACGCCTCATGCCAAGAGTCGCCACACCTCGTGCCACGAGTCTGGATATCTCATGCCATGAACGAGGCCTCGCCGGCGCCGGCCAGCCCCGCCACGGCCCCGGACGCGTGCAGCGCCTCGATCTCCGCGTCGCTGAACCCGGCCTCGGCCAGCACCACAGCCGTGTGTTCACCGAGCCCTGGACCCGGCGCCCGCCCTGGGTCCCCCGGCGTCCGGCTCAGCTTGACCGGGACGCCCAGCAGGCGGACCGTCTCCTCGGCGCCCGGCTGCTCGACCCCGACCACCATCTCCCGCGCCGCCACGAGTTCGGAGTCCAGCGCCTCGCCCAGGTCCATCACCGGCTCCAGGCAACAGTCGTGCTCGGCCGCAAAGGCCCGCCACTCCTCGCGGGTGCGCGCCGCGAAGATCTTGCACAGCACGCGATGGGTGTCCGAGCCCGGCGGGTCGAACGCGTGCTCGGCCAGATCCTCGCGCCCGACCCCGGCGCAGAACGTGCTCCAGAACTTGGGCTCGAGCGCCGCCAGCGTGACGTAGCCGTCGGCGCAGGCATACGGCCGGTAGCACACGATCCCGCCGGCCAGTCGGAGCTCGCCCCGGCGCGGCGTCGGGCCGCCGGCCAGGAACTCGCCGGCGAGCATGGCCAGGAACGAGAGCGAGCCGTCGAACATCGAGCAGTCGACAATTTGCCCCTGTCCGGAGCGCTCACGTTCACGGAGCGCGGTCAGGATCCCGACCGCCGCCATCAGCGCGCCGCCCCCGAGGTCGGCGATCTGGGCCGCGGAGGAGACCGGCGGACCATCGGCCTCACCGCTCAGGCCGAGGATGCCGTTCAGGCCCAGGTAGTTGAGGTCATGCCCAGAGCGCTCACGGCCGGGACCATCCTGGCCGTAGCCGGTGATCGCGCAGTAGACCAGTCCCGGGTTCTCCTCGCGCACGCGCTCGTATCCGACGCCGAGGCGGTCGAGCACCCCCGGCCGGAACGATTCGAGCAGCACATCGGCGCCACGCGCCAGCCGGAGCAGCACTGCCTTGCCCTCGCTCGTTTTCAGGTCGATCCGGATCGAGCGCTTGCCCCGGTTGAGCGACAAGAACAGAGCACTGCGCGCGCTGGCCTCCGCGCCCTCGTAGTACGGAGGCGCCCAGCGGATGTAGTCGCCGAGTCCGGTGTCCTCGACCTTGATCACGTCGGCGCCGAAGTCGGCCAGCAGCAGCGAACAGAATCCGCCCGGGAGCAGCCGCGTCAGGTCGAGAACCTTCAGGCCCTCAAGCGGCAGGCTCATGAGTTCCGATCCCGAGCAGCGCGCGCGCCTCGTCCACGGTGGCGGGCCGGCGACCTAGCTCTTCTGTCAGCCGCCGTGCTGCGGCGATCAGCTCCCCGTTGGATCGCGCCATCTCGCCGTCCGGGAGATAAAAGTTGTCCTCCAACCCCACGCGGATCGAGCCTCCCAACGTCAGCGTGGCCGCCACCAGCATCCACTGGTCACGCCCGATCCCGATCACTCCCCAGTGGTGCTTGCCCGCCGGCATGTTGTCCGCCATGGCGGCCACATTGCGGGCGCTGGCGGGCACGCCACCCACCACGCCCATGACGAAGTCGGCGTGCAGCGGCGCCTCCAGGAGCCCCATATCGACGAGCGGCGCCAGCGAGCCCACATGGCCCAGATCGAAGCACTCGTGCTCTGGCTTGATCTCGAGTCGCCGCATCGCCTCGAGCAACTCGATGATCTCGTCGAACGGGTTCGCGAACACGAACTTGAACACGAAGTCCTTGCGGCTGCGCGAGTACTTGGCGTAGTTCATCGAGCCCATATTCAAAGCCGCAACCTCGGGACGCCCCGCCTCGAGATATGCGATCCGTTTCGCCACCGGCACGCCGACAGTCCCGGTCGAAAAGTTCACGATGACGCCGTCGCCGACCTCGGCCCGGATCGCGTCGCGGATCGCGACGAAGTCCTCGACCTCATATGACGGCGTCCCGTCCAGTCGCCGGGCGTGGATGTGGATCTGCACCCCGCCCTCCTCGATGATTCGCCTCGCCTCGGCCGCGTACTCCTCCGGTGTGTAGGGAATCGCGGGGCACTGCGAGCGATTGGCGATCGCGCCGCTGATCGCACACGTGATGACGACCGGATCGTCGAGGCTCACACGGGCACCACGCCGTTTCGCTTGAACGGCCGCTCGACCCGCTTGCCGGCGGCCATCTCGAGCGCCCGGCAGATCGTCACACGGGTCTCCCGCGGGTCGATCACGTCGTCGATCATGTCGTTGCCCGCGGCGATGTAGACGTCGATGATCTCCCGGAAGTTCTCGATCAGCTCCCGCTTCTTGGCCGCCGGGTCCTCGGCCTCCTGGACCTGCTTGCGGAAGATGATCTCGACCGCGCCCTCGGCGCCCATCACGCTGATCTCGGCCGAGGGCCACGCGACGATCAGATCGGGCTCGTACGCCCGGCCGCACATCACGTAGTAACCGGCGCCGTAGGCCTTGCGCAACACGACGGTGATCTTCGGCACCGTGGCGTTCGCGGTCGCGTACAGCATCTTCGCGCCGTGGCGGATGATCCCGGCCTCCTCGACCTTGGTCCCGACCATGAACCCGGGCACGTCCATCAGGTAGACGAGCGGCAGGCCGTAGGCGTTGCACAGGTTGATGAACCGGGCCGCCTTGTCGGCTGAGTCGTTGTCGAGGATCCCGCCCAGCTGGCGGGGCTGGTTGGCGACGATCCCGGCCGGGCGGCCCCCGAACCGGGCCAGGCAGGTAATGATCGTCTTGGCCCACTGGGGCTTCAGATCGAAGTAGACGCCGTCGTCGACGACCCGGCGGATCACCTCGTACATGTCGTAGGGCTTGCGGTTGGACTCGGGCAGGACGTCGAGCAGCTCGTCGTCGCCCCGATCAACGGGGTCCTGGGTCTGAACCACGGGCGGGGGCTCCTCGCAGTGCTGCGGGAAGTAGCTCAGGTACTGCTTGATCGACTCGATGCACGCCGGGTCCGATTCGACCTCCAGGTCGCCGACCCCCGACTTGCGGCAGTGCACCCGCGAGCCGCCGAGCTCCTCTTGGGTGACGTTCTCGCCGACCGCGGCGCGCACGAGATGCGGGCCGGCGAGCGCCATCGACCCGCGGCCGCGCACCATCGGCACGAAGTCGGCCAGCCCGGGGATGTAGGCGGTGCCGGCCGCGCACGGCCCCATCAGCGCCGCGACCTGCGGGATCACCCCGGAGTTGACGACCTCCTCGCGGAACAGTTGCCCGGTCCCGGCGAACAGCGAGCCGACCGCCTCCTGAATGCGGGCGCCGGCCGAATCGAGGAGCCAGATCATCGGGATCCGCTTGGTCAAGGCGAGCTCGCGCAGCCGCGCGACCTTCAGCTCTCCGGTCATGCCCATCGAGCCGGCCATCACCGTGAAGTCGTAGGCCGCCACCGCGGCGAGCCGCCCATCGACCTTGCCGTATCCGGTGATGACCCCGTCGGCGGGCGCATCGCGACCATCCATCGCGCGCTGCGAGGAGTGCGGGCGGCCTTGGATGCCGAGCTCGACGAACGTGCCCTCGTCGATCAGCAGCGCGACCCGCTCGCGGGCGGTGAGCTTCTCGGCGGCGTGCTGGGCGGCGATCTTCTCGGGACCCCCGCCGAGCTTGATCCGCTCGCGCCGCTCGTGCAGGTCTTCAGCCAGAGGGCGCAGCAGGCTACTTGAGAAAGAAGGAGCGTCGGTGGCCATGGCCCCAAGTGTCCCCTAACCGAACGGGAGGCCGTCGAAGCTGGCCGGCGGCCCGGGCCGCCATTTGGGAAACGGCGTGTACGGTCGGTCCGAGGGCGCGGTCTCCGACTCCACGCTCGCTCCGTGGCGGAGCGCGACCTCTGATCGTGTGTAAACGGCGGTGCCCCGGTGCTCGCGTGCACCCGCCATGAAGATCACGCATGGTCCGTCGCCGGCGCCGACGAAGATGTGCTCGGTTCCGGGCGGGCAATGCAGGAAGTCCCAGGTCCGCATCCGTCGCTCTTCCCCTTCGACGATCGCGATGCACTCCCCGGCCAGGACAAGGAAGTCCTCCTGATCCCGTTCGCGGTGGTACAGCCCGTTGGGCTGTCCGGGCGCCAGCACGTGGATCGTGTAGCCGACCTGCGGGAACGCCACGGCGTCGCCCTCGAACACGCAGGCCTCGCCGAAATACTCGTTTGTCATCCACGCGGCCTCGCGGACATTGACCACGAACCAGCCCTCGGTCGCCGCGGTCAGGCCGTATGCCGTCTGCTCGAGTCGCGCCTCGCCCACAGAGGTCATCGGCCCTTCCACTCCGGCTCGCGCTTCTCGAAGAACGCCCGCACGCCCTCCTGGATGTCCTCGGTCGAGAAGGCGATCGTGAGCTGGGCCCGCAGGAAGTCGAGCGCGTCGAGAAACGCCATGTCCTGCTGGCGAAACATCGCGTCCTTGCCGAGCTTCATCAGCACCGGCGACTTGGCCGCCAGCTTCTGGGCCCACTCGCGCACGCCGGCGTCGAACTCGTCCGGCGAGAACACCTTGTTGACGATCCCAATCCGCTCGGCCTCGGCGGCGGAGATCTGCTCGCCCAGCAGCAGCAGCTCGTTGGTCTTCTTGCGGGGCACGTTGCGGTAGATCAGCGCCATGATCATGAATGGGAACACGCCGACGTTGATCTCCGGGGTGCCGAACCGGGCCCCCTCGCGGGCCAGGATCAGGTCGCAGGCCAGCGCGATCCCGAGCGCGCCGGCCAGCACGTGCCCGTTGGCGGCGCAGATGGTCGGCTTGCCGAGCTCACCGATCAGCCGGAACAGTCGCGGGAAGCGCTCGGTCCCGAAGTGCTTGTGCGCGAGCGGCACCTCGGCGGCGAACCCAGCGAGGTTGGCGCCGGCGGAGAAGATCCGCTCATGAGTAGAGGTGAGCACCACGCACCGGACCTCGGGATCGTCCCGCGCCGCCGCGAACGCCGCGATCAGTTCGTCGAGCAGCTCATCTGAAAGCGCGTTGCGCGTATCGGGCTGATCGAGCGCAATCGTCGCGACCCCGGCGTCGGAGGTCTCGTAGCGGAGCGTGGCGTAGGGCATGGCGCGGAAGCCTACGCGCCATGCCCTGTTCCCTCAGCCCTACCGAGCAACTGCTCCGCAGATCGCGAACGAGAGCCGGACCGTGAGCGTGCGCATTTTCGGCCTGTGGTGCGCCGCGACGGCCCTCAGGAGGATCACCAGTTTGACCGTGTGCGCACCCGGGGTCAGATGCCCCAGGGGAAGTGTCACGGTGCCGGCATGCGTCGTAACCAGCGCGGCGGAATACGACGTGATCGTCTTGCGCTTCCCGTTGACCGTGATGAGCCTTCGGTGAGGCGTGCCGCGATCGATGTAGTACGTGAACTTGACCGCGCGGTAGGACTTGCTGGACCCGGTCCGCGCGAGACTTGCATGGAGGGAGCTCCCGGGCGCGAGGCACGTGCCGGGAGCGGCCAAGGTGAACCTCAAACCTGCCGCGGCGCCGTGCGCACTCTTCGTCGGAGTGCCACCGCCCGCGGAACCACCGCCACCACCCGACGTGACGGTGTAGGTGACGGTGGCGCTGACCGGCTCCTGGTCGTTGCCTGCGATCCCCTGGACCGTGAACGTGTGGGTGCCCGGCGACGTGTCGATCGGGCTCCCATTCGCCGAACTCGCGGTGCAGTTCTGCGCAAGCGCCCCCTCCAGCGGATCGCCGCTGTCGCACGACCACGCGGCATCGATCACCTGGCCCGGCGAATAGACCGCACCGTTCGCAGGCGTGTCGATCTCGATCGCCGGTACCAACCGGATGAACGGCACGCCGGTGCCCATCGCCCCGAACGCGACCCGCGGGTACTCCACCTGATTGGCGAAAAAGCTCGAACCGCCGGCCCCGCCCATTCCAGCGCCCTCGGAATTGCACGCACCACTCGAGCTGTTCACGCATTCGTCATAGCCCGTCGCGCCGCCACCAGCGCCGAAATAGCCACCGCCGCCACCACCACCTGGTCCGGCATCGCCGCACTCGGTCCCCGTGCAACCGTCCCCGACAAACGCCGGCAATCCGCTCGCGTCCGCGCCCGCGCCCCCATTCGGCCCCGAACCGCTCGAGCCGGCCACACTGTCCGAGAACGTCGTCGTCGGGTTCGTCCCACTCGAACAGCCCGACAGCACACCGCCCGCCCCCGCGAAACTGCTCCCATACCCAGGCGGCGTGGTCCCGCTCGCCGTCGTCGAGGACGTTAACCCCGGCACCACAAGCCCCGCCGCCGTCACCACGGGCAGCGGCCCATCGGCCGCGTCCCCACCCGGCAACGGCTGATTGTTGTCCGCCCCCGCGCCAAACCCACCAGGACCCGCACACGTCGGCGCGTTCGAATTTCCGCCCCCGCCAACCCCGCCGCCGCCACCGGCCACGATCACCCGCGAGCCAACCGACGTACCCCCACCCGGACAGCTCAAAGCGCTCATCGAGCACGTCCGCACATCGCTCGCCCCACCACCCGAACTCGCAAACTCCCCAATACCCCCCGACACCGTCGGCGGCGGCGCCCCGGCCGCCCCACCACCACCAAACGTCGCTCCCCCGCCATAGGACCCGTTCTGCCCGACCTCCCCATACAACGTCTCCCCGGGACTCACCGGCAAGATGCCCTCGACCCCCGCGCCATTCTCATTCACACCGTTGTCCGCACCGCCCCACGCCCCCTGCACCAACACGCCAAGCAGCTGCACGCCACTCGGCACCACATACGGCTGCTCACCACCGGTGTACGTCAACGTTGTCGGCCCCGCCATCCCCCACGCCACACCAGGCAACGCCAGCAACCCAACCGCCACCACCAACACCGCCACGAAACGGAATCTCATCTCTGCCCCTTCTGGAAGGGTCGCCTTGACCGGGAACGAGGGCATCGTCTTCGGGGGGCGTCACACGAACGTCACAGCCCTCCCAGCGACCCGGCCGCCGACCGACGGGGCCGTCTGGTTCTAGGCGGCCAGCGACTCCTCGAAGTCCTGGAGCTCGGCCGGCAGCGGCACGCCGAGCTCGGACAACGTCGAACGGGCGCGGCGCAGGACGCTGAGGGCGGCACCTCGACGTCCCTGCTCGTGCAGGATCGAGGCGACCTTCAGGTAGCGGTCGTCGTCGTAGGGCGCAAGCTCGATCGTCCGCTCGACCATCCGTCGCGCCTCGTCGAGATCTCCCCGCTCGGCGGCCGCCTCGGCGCACACGTCGAGCAGCTCGAGCATCGTCCGTCTCGCCTCCTCGCGGGCCGTGTCGGCCCACTCCTCGTACAGGTCGTGCGGGAGCAGGTCACCCCGGTAGCGGGCGATCGCCGACCGGGCTACGGCCACGGCGGCGGCCGGATCGCCGGATGACAAGGCCAGCGCCTGCCGAGACTCCCGCTGGAACTGAGCCAGGTCCACGCGGACAGTCGACGCCAGGCACAGGAGCTCGCCGTCGCGCTGGACGAGGTCCTGCGCGACCTCGCGCAGGCGTCCGAGGACGGTCCGCAGCCGGTTGCGTCCGGCGGCCGGGTCGGAATCCGGCCATAGGGCCTCGATCGCCTGCTCGGCGTGGATTCGGCCGCCGCTGACCGCGACGAGCTTGACCAGCTGCGTGGCCTGCCCGCTGCCCAGCGGCAGCGCGCGCCCACCTTCGGTGAGCTCGAACCGCCCAAGCAACGCGAGCGCGATCGGCAGCGAGGAAGCCTCGAGTGCCCGCGCCGCCGCCGAGCCGGTCTCGACCGCCAGCGCGAGCAGCGCCTCGGTCAGCTCCCGTTCTCGGATCAACGGCAGCTGGGGCGATCCCAGCCGCGCCGCCTCCTCGAAGGCACGCGCGGCCAGCGCGCCGGCCACCTGGTCGCCGCGGCGAAGCGCGGCGTAGGCGCGCAACAGCGTGACCCGCCAGAACTCCCTGGGCACGATCCCATGGTCGTGGACCGCCAGCAGCCGTTCCTCGGCCAGGCCGGCGTCGCCGTGCCGAGCCAGCAGCGCGCACTCGGCCATGGCGATCAGCCGCTCCGCGTCGCCCGGGTCCGCCCGGGCGCGCTCGAGGTACTCCCAGGCGAGCGCCGTGTGACCCACGCGAGCCAGCGACTCGGCCGCGTCCGCGAAGAAGTCGAACCGCCCGTGCTCCCACCAGTCGGCGCGGTTGGCCTCGGTCTGCTGGACGTGATCGAGGGTCGACTCCGCATCGCCGCGCATCGATGTCTGGATGGCCCGCTCCCAGTGCACGTAGGCGACCTTGTTGGCCGGGTCGGGAAGCATGTGAGCGATGCGCATGATCTCGTCGAAGTCCGCGTCGGCTTCCT
Organism: Solirubrobacteraceae bacterium; assembly: GCA_035504535.1. Lineage (GTDB taxonomy): Bacteria > Actinomycetota > Thermoleophilia > Solirubrobacterales > Solirubrobacteraceae > Palsa-465. Next base: position 9,417 of record DATJRS010000116.1, read on the forward strand.
CGTAGCGGCCGAGCTCGCCGAGCACCTTCGCCCGGAACAGCAGCACCGAGCTGTAGCGCCGGGGGTTATCGAGCGACAGCGCGAGTCCCTCGTTCAGGAGGTCCAGGGCCGCCAGCGGCCGACCGAGTTCGAACTCGATCCATATCGCTCGGTACGGGGTCAGGGCCGCGGCCGCCGCGCGCTGCCCGAGGCTGACCAGGATCTCCCACGCCTGGTCGAAGTAGACCGCCGCTTCGCGCATCCGAGCCACCGAGCGGCGACCGCCCTCATCCGATCGCCACCAGAGCGACTTGCCGATGACCGAGAGCGCGCGTGCGCGGGTGAACTGCTCGGCCTCGGTCGCCGACGCGAGGACCCGCCGAGCCAGATCCTCGGCCTGCCCGGGGGTTGTGCCGTCAAGCGCCAGGTCGGTCGCGAGCTCGGCGTCGACCGCGCGGCGTAACTCCGGCCGCTCCGGCTCGCCGACGACGGCGTCGAGCCGCTCGAGGAAGCCCGACCGGCGCTGGAGGAGGTTTGCCGCATGACAGCTGCGGACCGCGTGCAGCATCACAGCCGGGCAACGGTCGAGCACCGCGTCGGGAATCCGGTCGATCACCGAGAGCAGCTCCAGGACCTCGATTCGCTCGATCTGACCCGGCTCCGCCTCGGCCAGGAGCCTCGCCGCCGCCTCGACTTCCCCCGCGCCGAGCAGCATCTGCAGGGCCGCGGTGAGCTGCCCCCGACGCTGGTAGTACGTGGCCGCACCGCCGAGCGCCGCCGGATCGGCCGCGCCCAGCGCGCCGAGGTGATCGCGCACGGGCCCGGGGAGCTCGTACCAGCCGTTGCCGGTGGCCGTGAGCGGCAGGCCCAGCGCCAGGGCTCGGTCGAAGAAGCCTTCCTCGCCGGTGACGGTCGCCAGCAGCTCCCGGTCCAGGAGCGGGAGCGGGGCGATCAGGGCCAGCCGCGCGCGGTCCGGGCCGAGCGCCGCGAGTAGCTCCTCGAGGATGGCGCCGACTGGGTCCGGCCCACCGCCGGCCTCGGCGGCCACCGCCCGCACGGATCGCTCGGTGTGCTTGGCCCGGGATGCGGCGAGTACTGCCGCCGCGGTCCAGCCGCCCGACAGCGTGTCGAGCAGCCGGCCGTCGTCGGTGGTGACCTCGAGCCCGAATCCAGACCGGCACAGCTCGAGCGTCTCCTCCGGCCGCAGGGCGAGGTCGGCGGCGGTCAGCTGCACGGCTTCGGCGCGCCTCAGCCGTTCGGCGCCTTCCGGGAGCCGGCGCGTCAGGACGGCCAGGCGCTGAGGGGGCGCGACCCGGCTGGCGATCCGGTCGATCAGGATGCCGGCGTCGCGCGCCGCGTTGTGCGCGTCGTCGATCACGATCGCGCACGACTCGCCCTCCAGGCAGTCCACCATGGCGTCGACCGCCCCCACCGGATCGGTGCCCGCCTGGGCCATCAGTCCGGCCGCGTCGGCAAACCCGGCGCGGACCACGGCCGCGTGCAGCCGGGCCGCGAGCACATCGGCCGAGATATGCGCCGGTTCGAGCACCACTTCGATGGGGACCGCTCCCCAGACCTCAATCAGCTCGGCGGCCAGCACCGACTTGCCAAAGCCGGCCGCGGCCTCGACCACAACGACGGTCAGGTCCTCGCCGGCGCACGGACCCGTCAAGCGGGGACGGGGAACGTGATGCGACGGCAGCCGGCTCATCGTGTGCGTCGCGAGACCGAGCCGTCGAGCGACCTCCGCCCCCGGGGGCCCGCGCTTGGTTGGTAAGTCTTACACAGCTTTGGTGGGCTGGGTGGGAACCGGCATCCGCATCGCGCGGCTCCGGTAGCGTCCCGGGCCATGGCCACCGCAGACGTCCTCAAGCCCGACTTCGCCAACCGGCGCAGTCACTTCATCTTCACCGACGACCACAACCAGTTGCGGGAGTCGATCCGCCGGTTCGTGATCAAGGAGCTCCAGCCTCACGCCGAGGAGTGGGAGGAGACGACGTTCCCCGACTGGGTGTTCGAGCGGATGGGCGAGCTCGGCTTCCTCGGGCTGGACAAGCCCGTGGAGTACGGCGGACAGGGCGGTGATTACTACACCTCCCTGGTGCTGGCCGAGGAACTCGTGCACGCCCACTGCGGCGGGCTTGGCATGGGCGTCGCGGTGCAGACGGACATGACGATCCCGCCGATCCTCAAGTTCGGGACCGAGGAGCAGAAGCAGCAGTGGGCCGTTCCCGCCATCGCCGGCAAGAAGATCCTGTGCCTGGGCATCACCGAGCCCGACGCGGGCTCCGATGTGGCCGGGATCAAGACGAGGGCGGTATACGACGCCGCGGCCGGCGAGTACGTGATCAACGGTTCAAAGACGTTCATCACCAACGGCCACCGCGCTCACTGCATTGTGCTCGTGACCAAGACCGATCCCGACGCCGGCTACGACGGCTTCACGCTGCTCCTGGTGCCGATGGACGCACCAGGGGTGATCCGCGAGAAGCGCCTGCAGAAGCTCGGGATGCACGCCTCGGACACCGCGCTGCTCGCCTTCCAGGACGTGCGGGTGCCGTGCTCGGCGGTCCTCGGGCAGGTCGGCAAGGGCTTCTACCACATCATGTGGGAGCTCCAGGGCGAGCGCCTGATCGGCGCCGCCGGCTCGGTGGCCGGCGCGCAGCACGTGTTCGACCGCACGCTGGCCTACGCCAAGGAGCGCACGGCGTTCGGGCGGCCGATCGGCCGCTTCCAGGCGATCCGCCACAAGTTCGCCGAGATGGCGACCAAGATCGAGACCGCCCGGCAGATGGTCTACTCGACCGCCTGGCGCTTTGAGAACGGCGAGTACCCGGTGCGCGAGATCACCATGGCCAAGCTCTACGCCGCGCGGATCGCGGTCGAGGTCGCCGACGAGTGCATCCAGATCCACGGCGGCAACGGCTACATGAAGGAATACGGCATCGAGCGGTCCTGGCGGGATCTGCGCCTGAACCGGATCGGCGCTGGCAGCGACGAGATCATGCTCGAGGTCATCGGCCGCTCATACGGCCTGTAGGCGACGCGGCTGCGCCGGTCTGACCGGCCGCGTTTTACCGCGTCCTTACCGATGGCTTGCCGGGCGTCTGCAAGCTCCTGTCCGTAAGCACGTTAGATCGGAGGGAGGTAGCCATGCCCCACAGAATGTGGCGCCGCCGATCGTCGTCTGCAAAAACATTCTGCAAACAGCACGTTTCCAAAAGGAGGTGCGACATGCCGCGCTGCAGCTGGTAGCGGGACTAACCGCCAGGCGAAAGACGACGGCCCGCCCGGCGTGTCACAACACGCGAGGTGGGCCGCCACCATCAGGCCGCTCGTACGGCCTGTAGACGAATGACCTATGGTCGGCGACGGCGGCGGCTATTACAATGCGCCGACTTCGGAAGTGACAGGAAGTCACCACCGTTGTTATGAACTGGGGGCAGGACGGGCTCATCGCGCCGACGCGGCGACTGAGCACGAACGCGGGAAAGCCATGCACGAGCTGACTTGGCTCGTCGCCCGCGATGCGACGCGCACTGTCGGCTAGGGCGATCTGAGGAAGGTGACGCACATGCCGATGCGGAGCTGGTGAGACACCGTTGTGGCCGAGCCGGCGCGAAGCTTGGCCTCCCATCAGAAAGAAAGGAGAATCAGATGCCCATGCGCTTCCGTTGAAACCGGTTGTGACCAGTACCCGGCGCAAGCCGGACACGAAAACAAAAAGGCCCGTCCCGCGGAGATGAGCGCGGGACGGGCCTTTTTCACATGGTTTTAGTGGAACATGTGGGGATCGACGTACACATCGTCGATCTGGGATGAGCCGGTGACCGCCGTGAACCGAAGAGCCACCTGTGGGTCGCTGCCCGAGACCAGGCCCGTCACGAGCCCCTGTACCACCGAGGCGGTGAGGAACTGGGCTGTCGGCGCCCATTTCGGGGTCAACGCGATCACGCCCACCGGAATCGCCGTCTGGCCAAGGAGCGGCTCGTCATAGACAACCGATACCGCGACCGTCGATAGGAGCGAGTTGTTCTTGGCGAACAGCCGGAACATCGGATAGGCCGCGTCAACGCAGGTGAACGGCGATTGCGCGGTCCCGCCAGCCGGTAGATAGAGCGACGACGAGCTGACGTGCCCGGTGACGCCAAAAGGCTCTCCACCCGGCACGAGCTTGGCCCCACGGGTGAGAGTCCACCCCGGGGCGCTGCCATTGAAGTCGCTACCGGGTACGAGTTTGTACTGGTTCGAGTCGCTCCAGGGCAGGAACGGCTGCGTGAGAGTCGACCCGTCGCACGGGTCGGTGCTAATCAATGCCGCGTGTGCAGACCCGGCGAACATCAGGGCGCACGCGACGGCGGCCAACAGGCCCGCCAGCAACAGCTGGGGGCGCGATGGGCGAAGTGACGCAATCGGACTGAACAAGTAGAGCCCTCCTTGGCTGTACTGGCAGCCGGGCTGTCTCGCGCTCCACGAGACCCCTAGCTTTGCGTCACCGGCTCACGCCGGGTTTGCCCTTTTCAGTTGGGTTACGAGCGCTTCATCGTCCACCCGGAGCCCCAACGGACATCGGCGGCCGCAAAAGTTGGACACTTGTTGGAGGTTTGGGCCGTTTTGGCACGACTCTGTAAGGCTCGTCGGGCTGCGGCTCGATATTGCCAGGGAGATGTCCTTCGAGCCAACCTTCGACGAGCAGGAACTGCTCGCCGACACCTTCGTGCGCCAAGCGTCACGCCCGACTGCGCGTGAACGGGCGGCCTGGGTCATCCTCGGTGCCGGTTTGATCGCCGCGGTGGGCGCGCTTTGGTTGCTAAGCCCGCCTAAAGCGTTTGCCGTAGCCCCTGCCCTCCTGTGCATGCTCGTCTTCGTGCTCGCGACGCTCGTTCAAATCGACACACCGCTCGGTTTCACCGTCCCGACGCAACTGCCCTTCGTCGCCTTGCTGTTTGCTATGCCGGCGGCGACCGTACCGCTGGGGGTGGCAGTCGGACTTGCGATCGGGCGCCTCCCGGGTGTCGTGCGCGGTCGGTTGCCGATGAGCAGATTGCCCCAGGCGCCGATCAATGCGTGGTTCGCCGTCGGCCCGGCGGCGGTGCTGGCGATTGCGCACGTGCAACCGAGCGCGGCAGGCCCGGCCCTGCTGCTCGCCGCACTGGCGGCGCAGTTCGTAGTCGATTTCGGGGCCTCGGCGGCGCTCGTGGCAATTGCGCGCGGACTGACGCTGGCCTCGCTCGTGCGTAGCTCCTGGGTTTACCTGATCGACGCGGCGCTGGCCGGCATCGGCTTGGTCGTGGCCAAGGACAGCTCCCCGTATGCCGTCTTGGCGCTGGTCCCGCTCCTCGGCCTATTCGCCCTGTTTGCCAACGAGCGCCATCGCCGCCTCGAGGGCATGCTCGAGCTCTCGAGCGCCTACCGGGGCACCGCGCTCGTGCTGGGCGACGTGATCGAGGCCGACGACGGCTACACCGGCGAGCACTGCAAGAGCGTGGTCACCCTGGCCCTCGAAATGGCCGAACACCTCGGACTGAGTCCCGAGCGTCAGCGCAACCTCGAGTTCGCCGCGCTCCTGCACGACGTCGGGAAGATCGCCATCCCCAAGGAGATCATCAACAAGCCCGGCAAGCTCGACCCCCACGAGTGGACGATCATCAAGACCCACACCCTTGAGGGGCAGAAGATGCTCGAGCGGGTCGGAGGCTTCATGCGCGAGGTGGGGCTGATCGTCCGCTCTCACCACGAACGCTGGGACGGCGGCGGCTATCCCGACGGGCTTGCCGGCGAAGCGATTCCGCTCGAGGCGCGGATCATCTCCTGCTGCGACAGCTGGAACGCGATGCGCACCGACCGCCCGTATCGCCAGGCTCTGGCCTACGACGTCGCTGTTGCCGAGCTCGCCTCGAACGCGGGCAAGCAGTTCGATCCAGCGGTGGTCAAGACCTTCCTGGCGCTGACGGCACCCAACGAACGGCCCCAGGGAGCCCCGATCCACGCCATGACGGCTTCGCCGGCGCGGACCACGGCGGGGCTGATCGCATCACCTGCGGACGGTTAGAGCCGCCGGCCTCGCGTCGACCCGCCGCGCTGACGACCGGGCCCTTCAGTTCCGCCTGGGAGCGCGGCTGAGGGCGGACCTCTATCTTTAATAATCGCTGGTTATCGCTGAAGCACCGTTTTGCGGTGTGATTTCTGTTAATCTGCGTCCCGCTCCGGAGGTCTGCCCCCGTCCGGAGGTCCGCCTCCGCTCCGTCGAGGAGCGGCCGCTTGCGCGAGCGGCGCCCGCAGGGCAAATATCCGAGAACCATCTCGGGTGGGTGAGAACATGACCGTTTCCCTGACAGCAAGCACCGGTGCGAAGATCCTCGTGTGGCGCGAGAAGGACATGTTCGCCGCGTTGCGGGCCGGCGCTTCCGAAGAGGCCCAGGTGTGCCTGGGAATCGACCTGTTCGAGGTGATAGCCGAGCTCGCGGGGCTGGATCTCGACGACTTCGAGCAATCGGACGAGGCGACCCGGCTGGCCGAAGACGCTCGCCAGCGCCTTTCCTCCATGCCGAGCCACCGGCGCCTGTAGCCGGCCGGGCGGGCCCGCGGGCGGCCGCCGACACCCCCGGCACCGACAGAGCCGACGGCAGCAGTGGACCAAATCCGGGTAGTCCTCGCTGGTGATGGAATCCGTACGAGGTCAACTACTCGTGGCCGGGCCGTCGCTGCTCGATCCGAACTTCTGGCGGACGGTCGTGCTCGTGGTCGAGCACACCGACGAAGGTGCGCTGGGCCTGGTCCTCAACCGACCGTCCGAGACCAGCGTCGGGGAAGCGGTGCCCCAACTCGGCGAGATGCTGGACACGGCTGAGCGGTTGTTCATCGGCGGACCTGTCCAGCCGTCCGCGGTGATCGTCCTGGCCCAGTTTGAGGATCCGACCGACGCCGCGCTGCTGGCGTTCGACGACGTCGGCGTACTCGGGACCGGGCCCTCGTCCGAGGATCTGTCGGTCGGCGTCCGGGCGGGCCGGGCGTTCCTGGGCCACGCCGGATGGGGCCCGGGTCAGTTGGACGGCGAGCTCGAGCGCGGTGACTGGATCCTTGAGCCGGCGCGCCTCGGGGACGCGTTCGCCGAGGAGGCCAAGGAGCTGTGGTCGGAGGTGCTGACGCGCAAGGGCGGCAGCTACGCGCTCGTGGCGCGCATGCCCGCCGATCCGTCGATGAACTGAAGCGGGCCGCGAGGCCGAAGGCCTCGTCGGTGCGGCCCGCCCGATCAGTCATTCGCGAGGCCGAAGGCCTCGCTGCGCGCGCCACCGACCGGGCATCTACGATCAACGCCATCGTGCACGACCATTCGCACGGGCACGACCACGTTCACGGCCGCGACGCCGACCGGCGCTCTCTGGCGATAGCGCTGGCCCTGATCCTCGCGTTCATGGCGGTCGAGATCGTCGCCGGGATCCTGTCCTCGTCGCTGGCGCTGCTCTCGGATGCCGGCCACATGCTGACCGACGCGGCCGCGCTCGCGATCTCGCTCGCGGCCGCCCGTTTGGCTACCCGCCCCGCCTATGGGTCGATGACCTATGGCCTCGGGCGCGCCGAGATCCTCAGCGCTCAGGCCAACGGACTTACGCTGCTCGTGCTCGCCGGCCTGATCGTGTATGGCGCGATCGTGCGCCTGGTCTCGCCTCCAGCGGTTCACGGCGGGGTGGTGCTGGCAGTCGCGCTGGCCGGCATCGTGGTCAATCTGCTGGCGGCGCGGATCCTTGGAGGCGATCACGGCCACGACCACGGGCGCAGCCTGAACGTCGAAGGCTCCTACCGGCACATCCTGACCGACCTGTACGGCTTCATCGCGACCGCGATCGCCGGCGCGGTGATCCTCGCCACCGGGTTTGACCGCGCGGACGCAATCGCGTCGCTGCTCATCGCGGCGCTGATGCTGCGCGCTGCCTACGACCTGCTGAAGGCGTCCGGCCGGGTGTTCATGGAGGCCGCACCGGCCGGGCTGGATCCGGTCGAGATCGGGCACGCGCTGGCCGCCTACCCCGGAGTCGTCGAGGTCCACGATCTGCACGTGTGGGAGGTCACCTCCGGTTTCGCGGCGCTCTCGGCGCACGTCGTCGTCCGAGCCGGCGACGACTGCCATGAGCTGCGGCGGTCTCTGGCGAGCCTGCTCGATGAGCGCTTCCAGATCCACCACACCACACTCCAGGTCGACCACGAGGCGGCGCCGCTGCAGATCGAGGTCACGCCCCGGTCCGGCACCCACTGACTCTCGGACCCGTCCGCACTAGACTCGGCGGGCATGAAGGTCGTGAAACCCGGCGCCGACCGGGACGTGCCACGCGGGCTCGTTGGCGGATCGGAGATCTCGCAGGCAACCACGGGGGCGCACAACATCTATATGGCCGTGTTCCGCGTGCCGCCGGGCGCGCAATCGCGACCTCACTACCACGAGAACTGCGAGAGCGCCGTTTACATGCTGTCGGGCTCGATGCGGATCAAGTGGGGTGACCGTCTCGAGCAGGTACTCACCGTTGAGCCACGGGATCTCTTGTACGTACCACCGCGCCAGACGCACGTGGTCGAGAACGTGTCGGACACCGAGCCGGCCGAGTACGTAGTCGCGCGCGACTCACCGCTCGAGGACGCGGTGATCGTCCCCTGGGCCGAAGCACCCGAGACGAGCCTTCCCAGCTAGAGGGCCGCGAGGCCGAAGGCCTCGTCGGTCCGGCCCGCGGAACTAATATCCCGGATCGAGCACGATGTAGTTGCCGTCGTCGAGCACGATCACGCCACCGTGTACCAGGACCCGGTCGGCCTCGCCCGGACCGGCCAGGAGCGCCGCCTTGCTGAGCGCCTCGGCCGCCATCGCGGTGGGCGCGAGCGCCGTGACCTGGACGATGCCGGTGAAGGCCGGCCGTCCGGTCCGCGGGTCGAGGAGGTGGTGGGCCACCGTTCCGTCCGGGCCGATCCAGCTGCGCTTGCCGATGCCGCTGGTGGCGACGCCACCGGATCGCAGCCCAAACGTGTAGAGGATCGCGTCCTCGAACGGGCTCGCCACGTGGACCTCACGCTCCGGCGCGAGCCGCCCGCCCAGGCGCAGGTCGCCGGCGCATTCGACGACGAATGCCTCGTAGCGAGACAGCGCCGCCGCCAGCTCGTCGGCGAAGACGCCCTTGGCGATTCCGCCCGGATCGATCCGCACACCGGGCGGGCGGGTCACGGAGCTGGTCCGCCGGTCCGTCCGCACTCGCCGCCAGTTCCCGGCCGGCGCCGGTCCGCCCGGACGGCGCTCCGGCGCTTCTGCCAGCGCGGCGAGCAGCGGGACACCCGGCTGGTCGAAGTGCGCGTCGTATCCGGCGCGCTCGATCTGATCGACCAGGGTCGGATCGACCAGGCCGCCCGTTGCCTCCGCGGCTCGGATCGCGGCCTCGACGACGCGGCGCATCATCGGGCTCACGGCCACGGTCTCGGCCGGGTCGGCATTCAGCCTGGTCAGCTCGCTGTCGGGTGTAAAGCGCGAGAACTGGTCGTGCCATTCGAGCAGCCGCCGACGCGCCACGAACACGGCGGCGGCCGCCTCATGGGCCAGGGCGTCGGCCACGATCACCGTGCACTGGGACCCGAAGCACGCGAACGTCTCGCGCTGTTCGGTGGGCGGGGCGACGGTGGCGCTCATGACTGACTCGTCGTGACGCTGCTCGTGCTACCGCTCGAGCCGCTGTTTGAAGATGACGACGAGTCGCTGCTCTGCGAGGTCGAGCCGGTCGATGTGCCCGAGCTCGTCGTCGTGGACGGGGTCGAGGCGGCCGTGGTCGAGGAGGAGTTCTTGGCGAGCGCCGGGTCGTGCCCGGAGACGAGCACGATCGTGATCAGCAGCCAGCTGGCGACAAACAGGGCCAGCGCCCCGGCGATGATGCGCCGGCGAAGCGACCGGGCGCGGGCCAGCCGCGCCTGCCTCATCGCCTGGCCGCGGGCGCGCGCGTCGGCGCGGTCGGAGTCGGTCATCGGTGTTGCACCTCGGAGTCGTGGTCAAACATGCCCGCTTAGCTTCGACCCGGCCCGTAGCACCAGCGTGAGCGAGCGATAAGAGATCCGTATGAGGCGTCAGGCAGCCCCGAGCTCGAACAGGCAGCCGTCGAAATAGTCGCCGGCCGGCGAGACCAGGAAGCAGACGAGCTCGGCCAGCTCCTCCTCGCGGGTGGCGCTGCCGGGGGCGATCGCCACCGCGGTCACGCCGTAGCGCGCCCATTCGACCGACAGGGTGCGGGCCAGGTTCTCGAGCGCCGCGCTCGCCGCAGCGGCGAGCGGGCCGCGATCCGGCCGCGGCGCGATCAACACCACCTTGCCGGCGCCCGCCGGGATGAGCGCCCCGGCGCCGACGGCTCGCGTGGCGATCCACGCCCGCTCGGTCGCCTCGCGGAGCGCCGACTGGCCACCGGTGGCAAAGGTGGGTCCGGCGTCGTAGACGAGGGCGTGGATCGGCGCCGTCGCAGCGGCCCACTCCCGCGCGCGGTCCTCGTCCAGCGTCTCGTCGAGGCTGAGCAGCCGCGCGCCCACGCCGCTCAGCGCGTCGATCACGGCACGGGATGGACCCCCGGCGAGGGCCACAGCGCGCGCGGACAGGAGACCCTGACGCAGGACCGTCATTTCGAGCGGAAAGTACCCAGTGACGCGGCCACGGCGGCGCAGTAGCATCGCCTCGACCAGCGAGGAAGGAGCCAACCACGATGCTGTCCTACGCTCACGGCGTCTGCCCGCAGCCGCTGCTTGGCGAGACGATCGGCGACAACCTGCACCGGACGATCGGCCGCGTGCCCGATGCCGAGGCGCTCGTGTCCTACCGCCAGGGCGCGCGTTACACGTACGCCGAGTTCGGCGACGCGGTGGACCGGCTCGCCGGCGGCCTGCTGGCGGCCGGCCTGGAGAAGGGCGACCGCGTCGGGGTCTGGAGTCCCAACCGGGCCGAGTGGGCCCTGATCCAGTACGCAACCGCCCGAGCCGGGGTGATCCTGGTCAATATCAACCCGGCCTATCGCACCAACGAGCTCGAATACGCCCTCGGGCAATCCGGCTGCCGCTGGATCTTCGCCACCCAGCAGCTCAAGGACACCGACTTCGTGGCCATGGTCGACCACGTCCGGCCGCAACTACCGGCGCTCGAGCGAGCGATCTTCTTCGACACGCCCGACTGGGAGGAGGTCGCCTCCGGTGCCGGCTTCACCGGCGACCTGGACGCCCACGCCCGCGAGCTCGACTTCGACGATCCGATCAACATTCAGTACACGAGCGGCACCACCGGCTTTCCCAAGGGGGCGACGCTCACCCACCACAACATCCTCAACAACGGGTATTTCGTCGGGCTCCTGCTCGGCTACTCCGAGCGCGACAAGGTGTGCATCCCGGTGCCGCTGTATCACTGCTTCGGCATGGTGCTGGGAAACCTGGCCGCGACCTCCCACGGCGCCTGCATGGTCTATCCCGCCGAGACCTTCGAGCCCGCGGCCACGCTCGAGGCGTGCGCGCAGGAGCGCTGCACCAGCCTCTACGGCGTGCCCACGATGTTCATCGCCGAACTCGCCCACGAGCGCTTCTCCGAGTTCGACCTGGGCCCGTTGCGCACCGGGATCATGGCGGGGTCGCCCTGCCCGATCGAGGTCATGAAGCGCGTCAGCTCGCAGATGGGCATCGATGAGATGAGCATCGCGTTCGGGATGACCGAGACCTCGCCGGTAACGACCCAGGTGCGCTGCGACGACACGCTCGAGAACCGCTGCGGCACCGTGGGTGAGGCGTCCCCGCACGTCGAGATCAAGATCGTCGATCCGGAGACCGGCCGGACGATCCCGCGCGGTGAGCCCGGCGAGTTCTGCGCGCGCGGGTACGTGGTCATGCAGGGCTACTGGAACGACCCCGAGCGCACCGCCGAGGCGATCGACGCGCAGCGCTGGATGCATACCGGAGACCTGGCGACGATGGACGAGCACGGGTACGTGCGAATCGTCGGCCGGATCAAGGACATGGTTATCCGCGGCGGCGAGAACGTCTACCCGCGCGAGATCGAAGAGTTCCTTTACACGCACCCGGCGGTGGCCGACGTCCAGGTGATCGGTGTGCCCGACGAGCGCTACGGCGAAGAGCTCATGGCCTGGGTGATCCCGCGAGCGGGGTCAACCGTCAGCGAGGAGGAGATCCGCGAGTTCTGCAAGGGCCAGATCGCTCGCTTCAAGATCCCCCGCTACGTCAAGTTCGTCGACTCGTTCCCGATGACCGTCACCGGCAAGGTGCAGAAGTTCAAGATGCGCGAGGTGGCGATCGAGGAGCTCGGGCTGGGCGAGGCCGCCGCGATCGCCACGGCTTAGGCAGAGGCGCCTGACCCGGACCGCCGCTCCGATTCCGCTCAAACCGGAAATTTCCGCCATTCCGGATCGCGCCCGCGGCTAATGACGGATAACTCGGGTTGGGGACGAGAAATCCGGAACCAGCGGTGACCTCCATCCGGAATGGCGGAAATTTCGGCTCCGGGAAGGCGCGGCACGGGACAGGATGGGCCCGACCGGCCCCACGGACGCCGCCGGAGGCGGCCCAAGAAGATCAAATTGCCGGGCGCTCCAGGCGCTTGCGCGCGGCCTGCCGAGCGCCGCGCCGGCCGACGCGGGACAGCTCGGCGTGCAACTCGCGGATCCGTTCGAGGGTGTAGTCCGCCACCGCCTGCTGCTGCTCGCGGCTGGATTGCTTGACCACCTCGAACCGGAACGGCTCGCCGTACTGAACGGTCACCTTCGGGAACTGCAGGCGCTTCCAGTTGCGCACCTGGTAGGAGCCGAGGACGGCCACCGGAACCACCGGCGCGCCGGACTCGAGCGCCAGGCGCCCGATCCCGGGCCGGGCCTCATCGGCGATCTTCCCGGTGCGTGACCGGCCCCCCTCGCAGTACATGACGACGGCTCCGCCGCGCTCCAGGATGCGAAAGGCGGTGATGAACGCCTCCTCGTCCTGCTGGCCGCGCCGGACCGGGAACACCCCTCCGTGACTGAAGATCCAGGCGCCGACCCCCTTGAACAGCTGCGACTTGCCCATGAACTGGACCCGACGGCGGATGAACGCGCCGGTGAAGAAGTGGTCCATGAACGAGGCGTGGTTGGGGGCGAGGATGACCGGGCCGTTGGGCACCCGCTCGCTCCCGAACCCGCGCGCCCGGTAGGCGATCAGCGCCCACATCACGGTCAGCACCCGGGTCGGCTCGTACACCTTGGCCTCGGGTGGGTGATCCCGGACCATCTCGTGGTAGCGGTCGAAGTGCTCCTTCGGCCTGGGGTCCTTGTAGACCTGCGGCTTGATCTCGACGTCGGGCATGGTGGGGTGGGCGGGAATCCTTATCCCGTCAGCGGAAGCACCATCGTCGGCTTCTCGATCTGGTGCTCGTCGCTGGTCGAGACCACCGCGGTGCCGATGGCGAAGAACTCGATCACGTGCGAGCCCCAGCCGTGGCTGCGCTCGATGATCCGCGCGCCGACGATCCCGCCGGCCTGGAGGTCGTCGGCCTCCCGCTGCATGCGCTCCATCGCCAGCTCACGCGCCTCGTACAGCGCCTGGGTGTAGTTGGGCATCTCGACGTTGCGCCCGACCTGCTTGAGCGAGGCCAGCATCCCCTGGCGGCCCACGTGGTAAACGCAGTTGCCCATCGTCAGGCCAACCGGCCGGTAGCCGGCGCGCAGCAGCGTCGCGAAGTCCTGGCCGCTTAGGTCGCTCGTGAACGGCCGACCGTTCGGCGCTCGGTGCAGCTTCCCCTCCCGGTGCTTCACGGCGGTTCCGACCGCGATGAACTCAGCCAGGTCGGCGCCCCACTCGTAGCGGCCGATGTCGAGGCGAACGCCGACGATCCCGTCGGCCCCGAGCTGGTCGGCCTCCTCCTCCATGCGCGTCATCGCGAGCTCGCGCGCGTGGTACATGGCCTGGGTGAGCACGCCCAGCTCCTGGCTCTGGTTCCACATCGCCTGCTGGAAACCGATGTGGTAGATCGAGCTACCGAGCACGAGTCCGAGCGGCTCGAAGCCCGACTGCTTGACCAGGAGGAACTCGTTGATCGACAGGTCGCTGGTGAAGAAGCCCCGGGCGACCTCTTGCTTCATCCGCTCGATCCGCTCGCGGCCCGAGTCGGGAATGCCGGCCAGCGATCCGGCTTCATAGGTGGCCTGGTGCGGCGCCTCGTCCGGGGGAAACGGATCCCGCCCACCCTGTGTCGCGGACTGCGGCCCCTGTGCGTCGTCGTCACGTCTAAGGAATCCCATCCATCCTCCTCGTTAGCCGGTCAGGAGCCGCTCCAGCGCCTTCCGGGTCGTTTCGCTGCGCTTCGCCTCCGCGGCCAGGGCCTCACTGAGCGCGGCCAGCCAGTCGTCTGCGTCAAACGCCTCGCGCTTCAGGACGATCCCGCCTGACAGCTGCGAGCAACTGGTCTGCACCGCCCCGCCATCGTGACTCAACTCGAGTCGGCGGTTGCCGAGATCGACGGTGATTCGACGTACCGCCTTGGGGCCGAACATGCCGCTGCGACGCCGCTCCACCTTGGTGCGGCTGGGAACGGCCTCCTCGAGCTTGGCGGCCAGGCTCTCCACGAACGCGGTCAGGTCGCTCGTGTCGGCCCGCAGCGAGGCGGCCAGCAACTCGAGGTCGACTGCGCTGTCGCCGGATGACACAGCGATCAGGCTACTCGACGTGTTTCGCGCCGTCACCCGTGGAAAGCCTCTCGCTATGACCACTCAGACCACATCGGTCCCTTACGTGGACCTGAACGACGGAAATCGTATGCCCCAGCTCGGGTTCGGCGTCTTCCAGGTGCCGGCCGAGGAGACCGCCCAGGCGGTCAGCCACGCCCTGCGCACCGGCTACCGGTCGATCGACACCGCAGCCGCCTACGGCAACGAGGATGGCGTGCGCGACGCCATCCAGGACAGCGGGCTGGAGCGCGGCGACGTGTTCATCACCACCAAGTTGATCAATGGCAGGCATGCGAGCGAAGAGGCCCAGGCGGCGTTTGCGCAGAGCCTCTCGATGCTCGGCGGCGACTACGTCGATCTGTACCTCATCCACTGGCCGGTCCCGCAGGAAGATCGGTACGTGGAGGCGTGGCAGACGCTGTGCGCCGTGCGGCAGGTCCCATACCTCCACTCGATCGGGGTGTCCAACTTCCAGATCGAGCACCTGGAGCGGATCATCGACGCCACCGGGGTTGTCCCGGCGGTCAACCAGATCGAGCTCCATCCGCGCCTGCAGCAGCCCGAGTTGCGGCGATTTCACGCGGAGCGGGGCATCGCCACCGAGGCGTGGAGCCCGCTCGGACAGGGCGAGGTGCTCGATGACCCGGTGATCGAGGAGATCGCCTCCGAACGTGAACGCACGCCGGCCCAGGTTGTCCTGCGGTGGCACATCCAGCTCGGCAACGTCGTGATTCCGAAGTCGGTGACGCCTTCGCGGATCGAGGAGAACTTCCAAGTGTTCGACTTCGAGCTCAGCGAGGCCGAGATGAAGCGACTGTCTGAGCTCGACCGCGGCGAGCGCATCGGTCCGGATCCCGACTCATTCTCGTAGTCTTGCCGACCATGCGAAACGCACTGAAGATCGTCGTCGCGATCGCATGCCTGGCGGCCGTGCCGTCGGTGGCCCTCGCAGCCACCGCGACCAGCTCGGGCAAGCCGTTCGCGATCAACTGTTACAAGGAGCAGTTCAAGCCCAAGCGGATCGTCATCGCGTGCGGCGATGCCGGGATCTGGCTGAGCAAGCTCAAGTGGTCGAGCTGGAGCAGCTCGAATGCCAAGGGCGCGGGCACCTACAACCAGAACGACTGCACGCCCGACTGCGCCGGCGGCAAGATCAAGTCCTATCCGGTGCAAGTGACGTTGTCTAAGCCGAAGAGCTGCCCGGGTCAGACCCAGCTGGCGTTCAAGCAGGCAGCGCTGACCTTCACGGGCACGCGCCCGCCGGGCCACAACGTCGGCAAGCTGACGTTCCGCTGCCCGGTGCTGCCCGGGGAGTACTGAGCCCCGCCCACCGGTCGCCTATCCTCCGGCGCGTTTAACCAACCTGCACATAAGGAGTCGAGCGTTGCCGGAGGTCGAGGCCCACATCACGGGAACCGTGTGGAAGATCGAGGTCGAGGTCGGCGATAGCGTGGAGGAGGGCGACACGGTGGTGATCCTCGAGTCGATGAAGATGGAGATGCCCGTCGAGGCCGAGGACCCCGGAGTGGTGAAGGAGATTCTGGTCGAGGAGGGTCAGTCGGTCTCCGAAGGGGACGCCCTCGTTGTCCTCGAGTAATCGCCCCCCAAAGCCAGACGCGGACGCGGACGGCGATCATCCATCGCCGGGAGGGCGACTGCTCGTCGATGAGCCGGCGCCCGGCGTCACCCGGCTGACGATCTCCAATCCCGGGAAGCGCGGCGCGCTCGACCACCTGATCCTCGACGCGTTCACGTCGACGCTGGCCGAGCTCGACGCCCGGTGCGTGATCGTGACCGGCGAGCAGACGACGTTCTCGGCCGGCTACGACATCGGCGACCTGCGCGGGGGCGGTCGGTTCGCCGATGAGGCCGACCGGCTGGTCGCCAACCCGTTCGCGGCCGCGCTCGACGCCCTCGAGGCGTACCCGTATCCGACCCTGGCCGCGCTGAACGGCCATGCGATCGGCGGCGGGCTCGAGCTCGCGCTGGCCTGCGATTTGCGGATCGCCGCCTCGACGATTGTCATGGGAATGCCGCCCGCCAAGCTCGGGCTGGTGTACTCGCACACCGGCATCCGCAAGTTCATCGACACGATCGGGGCGCCCCGCACCCGCGAGCTGTTCCTCGTCGGCCGGCGGATCGATGCGCGCACCGGGCGCGAGTGGGGACTGGTCAACGCGATTGCCGAGCAGGGCCGCCTGGCCGAGGAGGCGCTCGAGCTGGCCAAGGAGATCGCCGCGAACGCGCCGCTTGCCGAGCGCGGGAATAAGCGAGTGATCGCCGCGGTTTTGAACGCCCGGGGCGCCATGGATCCCGACACCGAGCGCGAGCTGATCGAGCTGCGGCGCGCGTGCTTCGCCTCCGAGGATTTTCGGGAGGGGGTCCGGGCCTTCTCCGAGAAGCGCCCGCCGCGCTGGCAGGGTCGTTAGCTGCATCCCGCATTTTCCGGGAAGCGCTCGCCGGGGGTCTCTGCGGAGGATCTGTCCGGCGGGACACTTACTCTCGCGCGAGACAGCCGGCCCTGCCCCGCTCCCGGCAACTACTCCGTCCGGAGGTCACACATGGTCGAGATCGAGGCTCGCCTCAGCGAGCTGCGAGCGATGGGACTGCAGCGTCGGATGCGACTGGTGAGTGGTCCGCAGGGACCCCATGTGGTTCTCGACGGCAAGCCGGTGCTGCTGCTGGCCTCCGAGAACTATCTCGGCCTGGCCGATCACCCTCGCGTGCGCGAGGCGGCCGCCGACGCGGCAACCCGCTGGGGAGTGGGCGCCGGCGCGTCCCGGCTGGTGTCGGGCACGATGACCATCCATCGCCGGCTCGAGGAGCGCCTGGCCGCGTTCGTGGGCCGGGAGAGCGCTCTGCTGTTCGGCTCGGACTACCTCGCCGGCGCCGGCGTGATCGCCGCGCTGGCCCGGCCCGGCGACGTGGTGTTCTCCGATGAGCAAGCCGGCGCCTCGCTCGTCGACGGCTGCCGTCTGTCGGGGGCGGAGGTGTTCGTCTACGACCACTGCGACACCGAGCACCTGGCGTGGGGCCTCGCGCAGGCACAGGGCCGTAGCGCGCTGATCGTGACCGACGCACTGTTCGCGACCGACGGCGAACTGGCGCCCCTCGAGGAGATCGTCGAGCTGGCCCAGCACCACCGCGTGCGGGTGCTGGTCGACGAGGCTCACAGCCTGGGAGCGTTGGGGCCGGACGGACGCGGAGCGCTTGCCGATGCCGGACTCGAGGATGAGGTCGATGTGATCGTCGGGTCGCTCGGCGCGGCGCTCGGCTCCTACGGGGCCTTCGTCGCCTGCGACCGCGTGATGACCCAGTACCTGTTGAACGCCGCGCGCACGCTGGTCTTCTCGACCGCGCCCGCGCCGCCGGCGGTGGCGGCCTCGTTGGCCGCGCTTGGGCTCCTGGAGGAACGGCCCCGACTCGTCGCCAAGCTCCGGGCCGGGGCGGTTGCCCTGCGCGCCGGTCTGACCGCCGAGGGCTTCGATCTGCGGGGCGCGCCGACCCACATCGTCCCGCTGGTGGTGGGCGATCCCGAGCTCGCACTGCGGATGTGCGATGCGGCGCTGAGCCGCAGCGTGTTCGTCGAGGCGGTCGGGCCCCCCGCGGTCGCGCCGCACGCCGCCGGACTACGGCTGGCCGTGATGGCCTCGCACCGCGAGGAGGAACTCCGCGCCGCGGCCGGCGTCCTCGGGCGGGCCGCCCGCGCGGTCGGGTTCGACCCGCGGTCCGTGCCCATCGCCAATGAGGTTTATGACGCCGCGGACTACGACTCGCGCGACGAGGGTTTCGAGCGTTACGAGGGCTCCGAGCGGTACGCCGCCTCCGAGCGTGACGGGGCTTCCGAGCGTTACGGGGCTTCCGAAAGGTCTGGGGCTTCCGAGCGCTACCGCGGTTACGAGCTCGAACCCGACGACGTGGATCGGCCCGTGCCCTACGAGGAGGTCGACCCGAGCGTGCCCTACGACTTCGAGCAGGTGGCCCGCGCGGCATAGAGGCCGCGGGCGGCGCACGATCTGCGGGGCATCGGTCGGAGTCGCCGCCGGAGCGGCCTAGTCGTCGTAGGGCTCGAAGTCCCGCTTGCGCGCTCCGCACACGGGACAGAACCATGTCTCTGGAATTTCCTCGAAAGGGGTGCCCGCCGGGATGCCACCGTCGGGATCGCCCTCGGCGGGGTCATAGATGAACCCGCACGATCCGCAGATCCACTTCACTCGAAGAAGGCTAGCTGCGAGTCGTGGAGAATGCCCTGCGATGAGGAGGCAGCCGTGAGCCCCGACCGGCCAGGCCCACCGGGCGAGGCGTTGAACCCCGGCAAGACCACCGAGCCGCGACCCGCCGGCACCGTGATCCTGCTCCGGGGCGGAGCCGACGCACTCCAGGTGCTCCTCGTGCGCCGCAACCCCGCCGCGCGCTTCATGGGCGGCGCCTGGGTGTTCCCGGGCGGAGCCGTCGACCCCACCGAAGGCGGCGGCGACGCCGGCCATCGCGCCGCCGCGATCCGCGAGCTCGAAGAGGAGGCCGGCATCACGCTCGCCGATCCCGCGCAGCTTGTCGCCTATTCGCGCTGGATCACCCCGGCCGAGGTCAAGATCCGCTTCGACACCTGGTTCTACCTCGCCCCCGCGCCAGCCGGGGTGCAGGCCCGGGTCGATGGCAGCGAGGTCGTCGACGCGCGCTGGTATGAGCCGGCCGCGGCGCTCGCCGCCCGCGATCGCGGCGACCTTTTCCTCGTCTTCCCGACCATCAAGCACCTGCAGCAGCTTTCGGCCTTCGGCTCGGCCGACGAGCTCCTGGCGCACGCCGCCGGTCGCGAGGTCTACCCGGTCCAGCCGCGCGTGCTGCTCCAGGGCGAGACCGCCCGGATCGTCCTCCCGGGCGAGCCGGGCTACGACGACTGAGCTGACCGCCGGAGAACGTCGCACTCGACCAGCCGAGAGCGACGAGTGAGCACTTTTCCGGCCGGTCTAAAGACCCCCGTACGCAAACTATTTGCGTACAATCGGGCGGACGTGGCCAGACGTACCGTGGCGTTCCTGAGCGACGGGACCGGCTCCCCCCTCAGCCTCCCCGACCAGCTCGAGCTGACCGCCGTGGTCGGCGGGGAGGCCGGCCTGGCCGCCGCGCTCAGACAGCTCTCCTCCCGCCGGGCCGACACCCTGTTCGTCCACCGGCTGCGCTCGGTGGCCGGCTCGTTCGAGGAACTCAACCGGCTGCTCGACTGGCTCGGGGCGGCGGGTGCCGACTTCGTGGCCGCCGACGTCGGACTCGACACCGCCACAGCGCAGGGGCGGCGCACCCTGGCGCTCGTGCGCGAGGTCGACCGCTGGAGCCGTGAGCCTCAGCCGCAGCAGCGGCGGCGCGGTCGCCCGGGCCTGGCAGTCCGAGCACCGCACGTCGCGGAGCGGATCGCCGAGCTGCGCGAGCGGGGCCTGAGCCTGCAGGCGATCGCCGACGCGCTCAACGCCGAGGGGGTGCCCACGCCCCGCGGTGGTGCCCACTGGCGACCCTCGAGCGTCCAGTCCGCGCTCGGCTATCGCCGGCCGCATCCATCCGGCCAGGGTGGGCCGACGCTCCCGCCGCCGCCCAGCCGCTGAGCGGGGCCAGCCGGCCAGCCGCTAAGCCGCCGCCTCTTCTTGCGAGATCACGTGGATGACGGCGTTGATCAGCGCCAGGTGCGTGAACGCCTGGGGATAGTTGCCGAGGTGGCGCCCGGTGCGCGCATCGAGCTCCTCGGCGTACAGGCCGAGCGGGGAGGCGTGCGCCAGCAGCCGCTCGCACATCTCCGTGGCCCGCTCGGCCTCGCCGATCTCCGACAGCGCCGAGACCAGCCAGAACGAGCAGATCAGGAACGTGCCCTCCTCTCCGGTGAGCCCGTCGTCGGTCTCCTGCACCCGGTAGCGCAGGACGAATCCGTCCTGGGAGAGCTCGGTGGCGATTGCCAACACGGTGGCCTTGACGCGCACGTCTTCGGGCGGGAGAAAGCGGGTCAGGGGGATCAGGAGGGTCGACGCGTCGAGCGCGTCGGTGTCGTAGTGCTGACGGAACACGCCCCGGTCGGAGACCCCGTGCTCGAGAATGTCGTCCCGAATCTCGTCGGCGATGCTCTGCCACTCGGCGGCCAGCTCCGCCTCCCCCTCGAGCTCGGCCAGCCGCGCCCCCCGATCGAGCGCCACCCAGCACATCAGCTTCGATGAGACGTAGTGCTTGGGCTCGCCGCGCGCCTCCCAGATGCCCTGGTCGGGCTGCTGCCAGACGGCAATCGCGCAACGGACCTGGTCCTGGACGACCGGCCACAGCCGCTGCGGGATGTGACCGCCCATCTTGGTGTGGAGGTAGATCGAGTCGAGCACCGCGCCGAACACGTCGTTCTGGTGCTGGCGGTAGGCACCGTTCCCGATCCTGACCGGGATCGAGCCCTCATAGCCCTTCAAATGCGCGAGCTCGAGTTCGTGCAGGTCGAGCTCGCCGCCCAGCCCGTACATGATCTGCAGCGCACCGTTGTCCACCCGCTGCAGATCGGCGACGAACTGCATGAAGTCGTCGGCCTCCCAATCCAGGCCGAGCGCGTGAAGCCCCCACAGGGTGAAGGTGGCGTCGCGCATCCAGCAGTAGCGATAGTCCCAGTTGCGCTCCCCGCCGGGCGTCTCCGGTAGCGACGTGGTGGCCGCCGCCACCGTGGACCCGGTCGGCGCGTAGGTCAGTCCCTTCAGGGTCAGAGCCGAGCGCTGCAGGTGCTGGCGCCAGCGATGGTCGGGGAAGCGGCCGCCGGCCAGCCAGTTGCGCCAGTAGTGGAAGGTCGTCTGGAGCCGCTGGTTGGCGTTGGCGCAGTGGTCGGGGCCGTTGAGTCCGTGCCTCCACCCCATCGCGACGAACCGCTCCTCGCCTGCGGTCAGGGTGTGGCGGGCCCGCGCGCGGTTGCCCTCGATCCCGATCCGCAGATCGGTGATCAGCCGCAGCACCGTCTCGCCGTCCGTCGCCTCGGCCGCCGACCAGTCCTCGGCGACCATCGTCCAGTGCGCCGGCGTGCGCCCGTAGTCGAACATCGGCTCGCACACCGCCTCCACCTGGACCTGGCCCTCGATGCACTCGATCGCCCGCACGAGCATGTGGTCGGCGTCGTGATCGGTGGGCGGCCGCGTGTGCGAGCTCTCGTCGGCGTGCTGGTCGTGCCACGGGCCGATGGTCAGGCCGTCCCGGACGACGACCCAGCCCGATGGACACATCCAGGTTGTCTCGAGGATCATCGTGCCGGGCACGTAGCGCACCGACAGCGGCACGACGATCCCGTACGGACCTACGCGGAATGAGCCCGCCCGGCGGTCCAGGAGCGAGCCGAACACGCTTGGTGAGTCGAACCGAGGCAGGCACATCCACTCGATGCTCCCGTCCGGCGCGACCAGCGCCCCGGTGTGGCAGTCGGACAGGAATGCGTAGTCCGCGATCGGTGGGAACGGTGAGCCGCCGCTCAATGGGGCATCGTGCGGCGGGAGGGGGATGCTCGGACTCATCTCGGTCGCGCAGCCTAACCAGTGCAGGCCCGAGGTAGGCGCGAGGCCCGAACATCACTACGCTGGTGCGTGTCGACCAACGGAGGTGAGTGGTGACCGAGGAGAGCAACCAACCGAAACGGCACTCCGCGAGCGCGGAGGCCGCAGCCGCGCGCTGGCGTCAGGCCCATCCCGACGAGGACATCGATCACGACGCCCCGTCGCACATCCCGGAGGGCGACGGCGCCGTGCCGAATCGTCACTCGGCGAGTGCCGAGGCCGCGTGGCTGCGTGAGCGGGAGCGTAATTCGGCCCTGTGGGCCGCCCCCGCCGCCGTAGGTCACGACCAGGTCAGTCAGGATGCCGACGAGGAATCCGGCCGAGACCATTAGCAGGGCGAGTTCGGCGATTAGGGTGCCCTAATAGGCGCCGGACGTATCCAAAACGGGGCCTAAGACCAGCCAAAACGGTCGGAGACAAGACAGGTCGGAACCAGGACTGGGTCGGACTTCTGGTGGGTCGGAGTTCTGGTGGGTCGGAGTTCTGGCGGGGTCGGACTGCGGCGGGGCCCGAGGGCGAGCTAGGTATCCGAGTTGAAGTCCGGCAGCCCCAGCGTCTGCAGCCAGTGGTCGACGGTGATGTTGAGCTGGGTGAACTCACCGGTCCAGATCAGGATGCCCATGCCGATCAGCACCACACCGCCCGTGCCGATCACCAGCGGGTAGTGCCGGCGCACCACGCCGAATGCTGAGGTCGCCTTCCCGAAGGCCAGCCCGGTGATCAGAAACGGGACGCCGAGGCCAGCGCAGTAGACAGCAAGCAGGAACGCGCCGTGGGCGGCGGAACCAGAGGCACCGGTGGCGGTGATGATCGCCCCGAGCGTCGGTCCCGTGCACGGCGTCCAGGCCAGCGCGAACGCGGCGCCGGTTATCACCGGACCGCCCCGCCCCGCCCGTTGCATCAGGCCGCCGACGTGCCACTCGCGCGACAGCGCCGGCACGAACGGCGCGAGGACGAAGACGACGCCCATCGCGATGATCAAGGCCCCGCAGACCTTCAGGGCGGCCGGCCCGGTGAGCGTGCCGTGCAGCGCCTGTTGCCCGATCAGCCCGAGGGCGATGAAGATCGCCGAGAAGCTCGCCACGAACGACAGGCTCGGCCCGATCACCCGCCGGGCCCGGATCTCCGACGGCGCCACGCCGGCGACGGCCGAGATGTAGCCCGGCACCAGCGGGAGCACGCACGGCGACAGGAACGAGATCAACCCGGCGCCGAACGCGACTGGAATGGCAATGCCCGAAGCAGGGTCCATCGTGGGGTCGGCCTGAGAGTATCGCCGCCCCGCCGAACCAACCCAATACACACATTCGCGGGGTCGTGTCAGCGCGGTCACGCACACGATCGCGTCTTTGTCCTGACACCCGGCCGCCGAGTCCGCATATTCGAGTCAACGCCCGGTACGGATTCCGAAACCTTCGGCCGCCCTCTCCGTTAGAGTGAGCACGGGTTCAAGGTGGAAGCCTCCGCACTCCCAGCACCGGCAGCAGTAGGCAGGACTCGGACGGCTTCGGGGTCCCGCCCCGCTGCTTCCGCCTCTGCGCCACTGCTTCGTCTGCGTTCCGATGAGCAGCTGGTGGCTCTGTTCCGCGCCGGTCACGACGACGCGTTCCGCGTCATCCACGACCGTTACCGCCAGCGGTTGTTCGCCTACACGCGCCAGATGCTCGCCCATCGCCAGGACGCCGAGGACGCCCTCCAGGACATCTTCGTCCGGGCGTACGCCGGGCTGCGGGCCTCCGATCGCGAGCTCGCCCTCCGCGCCTGGCTCTACCGCGTGGCGCACAACCGCTGTATCGACCAGCTGCGGCGCCCCGCGCCCCCCCCGCCCGAGGTACTCGAGCTGCTGCGCTCGCCGGCGCACGACCCGATCGCCGAAGCCGACCGACGCGAGTCGCTCCGCCGCCTGATCGCGGACGTACGGCGGTTGCCCGACCAGCAGCGCTCGGCGCTTCTCATGCGCGAGCTGGGCGGCATGTCCTACACCGACATGTCGGCCGCCTTGGGCGTGACCATCCCGGCCGTCAAGTCGCTGCTGGTCAGAGCCAGGCTGGGCTTGGCTCAGGCGATCGAGGCACGCGACACAGCGTGCTCGGAGATCCGCGAGGAGCTGATCCTCTCGCACGACCGCGGGCTGCGCCCGAACGCCACCGCTCGCCGGCACATGCGCGACTGCGCCGGCTGCCGCGAGTTCCGCCAGGACCTGCGCGGGGTGAGTCGCAGATTCGCGGCGATCGTGCCGACGCTCGGCCCGCTCGGCGTCCTCGCCAACGTGCTGGGCATCGGCGGAGCCGGGAGCGGCGCCGCCGGTGGAGCCCTGGCCGCCGGCGGAGCGGCGGGCGGCGGAACCGCGATCGTCTCGGTGGGCACGATGAGCGCCGGCGCGGCGCACGTCGCAACCCTTCTGGCCGCGGCGGTCGTGACCGCGGGCGGAGCCGTCGAGCTCCAGCACACGCTTCCCGCCCCGGCCCACCACGTGCATCACGCCCGCGTGGCCTCGCGCCAGCGCTCGCACCCGTCGTTCACGCCGTCGGCCCCGGCAGCGATCCCGAGTCAAAGCAGCGAAGCGCCCGCGGTGTCGTCATCCGTGGTCAGCCAAGCGGCGCACTCGCTGATGGCCAGCGACCCAGGCGGCTCGACGCAGACTCCGTCGAGCGCGTCGACCTCGGCGATCACGCGAACCAAGCCGGCCACCACGACCACCACGACCGTGACCGTGAGCGTGACGTCGGCGGCCACCGGGGGGATCTCGACCACCCTCGGCCGGGGCGGCGCCGCCCCGAGCGACCCGGCAGACACGAGCACAACCGCAGCCGGCGGGACGCTGGCGACATCGACGACATCGACCACATCGGCAAACGGGACCCAGTCCTCGACCGGCACCGATTCAACCCAATCCGGTTCGGCGTCGGGCGACTCGACGTCGAGCACGCAGTCGGGCTCCTCCGGCTCGACCGGGTCGAGTTCCTCCGACGGGTCCACCGGCGGCTCCCAGAGCACCTCCTCGACCGGCACGGGCTCATCGACGGGCACCGCGACCGGTGGGACACCGTCCCCCTCGCAGTGAGCACACGGTCCGCGGGCGCATCGGCTAACACCGACGGCTACCTCGAGACGCTCGACCACGAGGCGGTGCTCGTCCGACGCGGGCAGCGTTCGGGTCTTTATACGTTTGTCGCCGTCCACTCGACGGTGCGCGGCCCGTCGCTCGGCGGCTGCCGCATGTGGGGCTACGCCGATGCCCGGGACGCCCTGCGCGACGCCCTGCGGCTCTCGCGGGCCATGACCTTCAAGTCCGCGGTCGCGGACCTGCCGCTGGGCGGGGGCAAGGGCGTGATCATGACCACCCCGGGCGTGCCCCTCTCCTCGGCGCAGCGGACCGCGGCGCTGCTGGACTTCGGCGATACCGTCGAGGCGCTGGACGGCCGCTACATCACCGCCGAGGATGTCGGCACGTCGAGCCGCGACATGCGCGTGATCGCGCAGCGGACCAGCCACGTGGCCGGCCTTCCCCGTGGCCGAGGGGGCTCGGGCGATCCCAGCCCGTTCACGGCGCTCGGTGTGGAGAGCGCGATCCGAGCCTGTTGTGAGCGCGTTTTCTCATCCGGCTCGCTGCGCGGGCGCAGCGTGGCGCTGGTCGGTCTGGGGCACGTCGGGTCGCGTATCGCCAAGCTCTGCGCCCGAGCGGGCGCGAACCTCGTGCTGAGCGACATCGACCCCACCAAGCGCCGCTTGGCCCAGGACCTCGGCGCGGACTGGTGCGAGCCCGACCGGGCGCTCGAGTCCGCGGTGGACGTGCTCGCGCCGTGCGCGCTGGGCGGCGTGCTGGATCACTCCACCGTGCCGAGGCTGCGCTGCCGGATCGTCGCCGGCGCGGCCAACAACCAGCTCGCCGACGAATCGGTGGCCGACCTGCTCTCCGACCGCCAGATCCTGTGGGCACCCGACTTCGTGGCCAACGCCGGCGGGATCATCAACATCGCCGAGGAGCTGCACGGCTACGATCCCGCCGCCGCCCGTCAACGTGTGCGCCGGATCAGCGACACGCTGCAACAGATCTTCGACGAGGCCGAGGCCTCGGGGACCACGCCGCTGACGGCCGCAGTCGAGATCGCCCGCCAGCGGCTGGCCATCGCGCCGGCCACCTGACGCCTCGGGAGCGTCTGCACTCGCCTCCTCTCGCCCCGCCCGCCCTCATTGCATATAGGTATAGACATATATATATGTGTATAACTATATGCGAACCGAGGGCGACCTGCATAATGCGTCAAGGCACCGAGTTGCGCCGGGGCGTGACGCGCTGCGCATGCCCCACATGCCTAACACGTCACGGCCCGGCGCCCGCGCGCGAAATGTCGGGTTATGCAGCTCGACTCACGACAGCCGCCCCTGCGGTGACTCGACCCCGGCGGGCAGGCGGCCCTCGCCGGCCAGCTTGTCCAGGTGCGCCGCCAGGGTGACGGCGGCGGCCGGGCGAAGCGCAGGCGGTACCTCGCTCCACACCTCGTCGAGCAGCTCGTCGACGCTCCGCTTACCCTGGTCCAAAGCCACCACGAGCCGCCGCTCGCGCTCGAGCCGGTGCGCGATGTACTCGTCGAGCTTTGCCTGCGGGTCCCCGATCACCGGCCCGTGCCCGGGACAGAGCACCTCCAACCCGAGCTGCGCGAGCCGGGTCAGCCCTTCCAGGTAGGCGACGAGCGCTCCCGGATCGGGCGCAATGAACACGCTCCCCTCGCCGAGCACGGCGTCACCGGTCAGCGCCGCCGTGCCCGCGATGAACACGAGGTGGTCCGGTGCGTGGCCCGTAAGCGACATCGCGCGAAGCGGGCCGAACTCATCCCCATCCCCCAAACGCATGTCCACGTCTCCGCGCGCGCCGGCGACCGGGACGCCCGGATAGCGGCCGCGCATCGCGGGCACCGCCTCGGTGTGATCGCCGTGGTCGTGGGTGAGCGCGATGCCACCGAGGCCCCCGCGACGCGTGATCTCATCCGACAGGGCCGCGAGATGCTCATCGAGCGCCGGCCCCGGGTCGACCAGCCAGGCCCGTCCGCGTCCGACGATCCACGAGTTGGTCCCGGTCAGCGTGTACGGCCCGGGATTCATGGCACGGACGCCGACGATGTCGTGTCCGGGCACCTCCAAACGCGTCATGGTCGGGCGTGGATCAGCCGAGCAGCGGGATGTCGGCGGTCAGGACCTCGGGCCCCTCGTCGGTCACGTGCACGTTGTGCTCGATCCTGACACCACCGAACCCGAGCATCGCCTCGGCCCGGTCCCAAATCACGAACTCGCGCAGCCCTGCGCGAGTATCCAGATCCTCCAGCAGGGCGGGTATGAAGTAGATCCCCGGCTCGATCGTCACCACGTGTCCGGCCTCGAGCGGGAGGTCGGCGCGCAGGCGGGGCATCCCGGGCTCGGGCTCGCGGCCGGGAAGCACCTCACCGGCGTCGCGCACACCCAGCCCGACCATATGGCCGATGCCGTGCGGGAAGAACAGCGACACCGCACCGCTCTCCACCAGCGCGTCGCTCGAACCGCGCAGCAGGCCGAAGTCGGTCAGTCCCTCCGCGATCGTCGTGGCCGCGGTCCGGTGGATGTCGCGAAACTCGGTACCGGGCAGGGCGCGGGCGGCGGCCGCGACGCCGGCGCGCGCGACCAGCTCGTGGATGGCGGCCTGCTCAGGCGAGAACGAGCCCGAGACCGGATAGGTGCGGGTCACATCGCTCGCGTAGGCGCGGAACTCGGCGCCGGCGTCGATCAGTACGAGCTCGCCGTCGGCAAGCGCCCTCGCCGTCGGCGGGAAGTGCAGAACCCCCGAGTTGGCGCCGCTGGCCACGATCGTTTCGAACGCGAGGAAGTCGGCCCCCTGGCGGAAGAACTCCGCCTCGAGCTCGATCTGCACCGCCCGCTCGGTCCGGCCCGCGTCGAGCAGCGGCACGACCGCCGCAAAGCCCGCGCTGGTGGCACGCTCGGCGATCCGCATCCGCTCGAGCTCGAGCGCGTCCTTCGGGCGGCGGACCTGGTTCAGATGGCGACGGAACTCCGCGCCGAGCTCCTCGGCCGGTGCGACGCCGGCGATCGGCGCGCCCAGGTTCACAATCGGGCGCCCGCGGCGAGCCGCCAGCCAGCTCTCGAGCTCGTCCGTCGAGACGCCGTCCTGGGCATCCACCGGGGCGCCTTCCCACACCAGCTCCTCACGGGAGACCGGCATCACGAAGTCGACCCACCCGCTGTCGGCGTCGAACGCCAGCACGCCACCGGGCCGCTCGCGATCGGTCAGGTAGAAGTACTCGCTGTGCGAGCGGAACTGGTATGTCCGGTCCGCGCGGCCCGGTATGTGGACCGGCTCTCCGGCACCGATCACCACCACTTCCGAGCCAACGTTCCAGCGCTCGGCCACGGCGCGCCGGCGGCGCTCGATCTGAGCGGCGAGCTCGCTGTCTACTGAGATGGGGGCGGACACGATCCGTCCTGGAGCTTAGGCGACCGCGCGTAGGTGTCGGTACGGCTCACCGCGGAGCTCGGCCACGAGGGCGTCTACGACGCCGCGCCCGTCCTCCTCGCGCCCGTCGGTGACCGCCCCGATCACGGCGCGCTTGCGTTCGAGCAGCGTCGCGATCGTCTCGTCGATCGTGTCCGCCGCGAGCAGGTAGGTGGCGTTGACCGCGTCCTGCTGACCGATCCGGTGGCAGCGATCCTCGGCCTGGTCGTGCTTGGCCGGCGTCCAGTCGAGCTCGAGGAAGGCGACGTTCGACGCGCGCGTGAGCGTGATGCCCTGCCCGGCGACCTCGATCGAGCACACGATCAGGCGACCCTCGCCGGCCTGGAAGTCCTGGACCGCCTGGTCGCGGGCCCGACGGGTGTCCTCGCCGAGCACGTGCAGCGCGGTCGGGAAACGCTCGACCACTGCGCGCTGGATCTCGCGATGGCGGGCGAACACGACGAGCGGCTCACCGGAGGACAGGAAGTCATGGATCCAGTGCAGCGCGCCGTGGAGCTTGCCGCGGGCGGCCAGCAGCTTCAGCGCGTTCAGACGCACGAGCCGCTCGGCCCGCAGCGCCGCGGCAACCCTCGCGTCGAGCTCGTGCAGGTCGAGCGGCTGACTCTGCAGCCAGGCGATCACGTCCTCCTCGGCCAGCCGGTACTCGGGCTCGTTGTCGAGCGCGACCGGCACCACCGCGCGCGTCTTGGCCGGCAACTGCGGCAACACCTCGGATTTCAAACGGCGCACGAAACAGCGCGCCCGCAGGTGCCAGTGCAGCCGCTGATGGGCATCCGGACCGCGGAAGCGTTCGCCGAACTGCGCGCCCGATCCGAAATCACCGAGCCGGCCGAGGATCCGCAGCTGCGAGATCAGTTCCGGCGGGCGGTTCATTACCGGCGTCCCCGTGAGCGCGAGAACGAGGCCCTCGCGCGGGACGGCGGCGCACAGCTGCTGGGCGGCCTGGGTGCGCTGCGCGCGGGGGTTCTTGCAGTAGTGCGACTCGTCGAGCACGACCGCGCGCGGGCATAGATCGGTCAGCCCCTCGAGCCGGCCGGCCACGATGTCGTAATTGATTATGGTTATTTCGGTGGCCGCCACGCCACCGCGTTTGCCATCGAGCATCTGTACCGAGCGCGTCGGTACCCACCGGCTGATCTCACGCATCCAGTTGAGCTTCAGGCTCGCCGGGCACACCACCACCGCCGGGTAGGCCCCATCGGCCTCGAGCGTGGCCAGCGCCTCGATCGTCTTCCCGAGTCCCTGTTCGTCGGCCAGGAACGCGCGACGCTGCTCGAGCAGGTACTGGACCCCGGCGCGCTGGAAGGGCTTCAGAGCGCCACCGAGGCCTGGTATCTCGAGCTCGGCATCGGTGGCGGCCGACAGCGCGACCAGCCCAGCGGCGCGGGCATGCTCCTCACGGATCTCCTGGAGCCGGACGAGCGCGTCGGGCGTCACCCACGGATCCCGCTCGGACACGAACCGGTCGAGCTCGGGCACCCAGAATGGATCGGCGGTGACCGCGGGTACACCCGCCAACCGTGCGAATTCCGCCACCATCCCGGAGTCGTGCCCGGGGGCGAGCACGAACGAAGGCTGCTCGTGAACGGTCGAGAGTTCGAGTACAGCGGGCGGCGCCGGCTGTCCCGCCTCGAGTGCGACGATGCAACGCCTGGCCGCCGGACTGATCCAGCCCTGGAGCGGCTGCGCCTCGATCGCCCGCCACGACGCCAGCGTGAGCGGCATGCTGGCGCCCCCGTAGCACCCGCTCGCGCGATCGCGCAGGGCCGTCGGCAGGCGCTCGTTGTCGCCGAGCAGGAGGAACACCGGCGCCTCGCGGGGCCCGTCGACCTCGATCGTCCCTCGCCAGATCGTGGTGCGCGCGAGCCAGCGCTCGACGCGCGGGTCGATCGAGCCGAGGTCGAGCTCGGCCAGCAGCTCCGCGATCGGGACGGCATCGTACTGCGCGGCCGCCAGCGCCACCGAGCCGCCCGGCCCATCGAGCATCTCGAGCCGGTCGGCGGTGGCCAGCGCCCGCGCCAGCGGTGCGTGCTCGGGCGCGATCACGATCCAGTTGCGCCCTCGGCGGTCGCGCCACAGCTCGACATCGCTGCGCAGCGACTGCCCCGGCGGCTGTGCCCGCGGCGCCGGCGCTCGCATGAGCTCGGTCAGCGCGTGCTGAGCATCATCGGTCAGGCACAGTCTCGAATCGCGCTCCAGGCACGAGGCTAGGAGCAGCCCCGCGCGCTGATCCGCCGGCACCAAGCCGCGGTCGAGCTCGGCCAGCCGGTAACCATGCGGATGGTCGAGCAGAGCATCGATCAGATCCGCCGGTCCATCGGTGGCGAAGCTGAACCACCAGTTGTTGTCCGGCCGCGCGAGGTCGACCAGCACCTCATCCCGCGAACGCTTCGCACTCTGCCGCGCCAGCCTGCGATCCAGGGCCTCGGACACCTCGACCCGATACGAAACCGCGTCCAGCAGGGCGGTCAGCGCATGGGCTCGATCCGGATCGAGCGGCAGCCGCCATACGCGGCTCTCGGGGTCCCACCGGCGGCCGGGAATCGCGCGCAGGAGCATGCGGAGGCGGTCGTCGTAGGGAAACCGGAGCACCGCCTCGCCGTCGATGAGCGTCGCGATGAAGACAGCGGGCATGAACGCCTGACGTTAGACGCCAGGCCGGATACGAGCCGAGCCGATCGGGGGTCAGCCGGTGCGGCGCGAGCGCTCGGCCCGCTCGGCAGCCTGCGCCGCCAGCCGGCGCCGGGCGTCGTCAGCGATCGCGCGAGCATCGTCGGGAGCCCGTTCGGCCTCTTCGTAGTGCTCCCGCCAGGCATCCCGCTGGTCGGCGGCTCGGTCGAGCACGGCGCGCGCGACCCGGATGGGCGCGCCCGTCACCAGCGCCAGCGTCAGCGCGTCGCTGGGGCGTGCGTCGACGACCGCGCCATCGGCGAGGATGGCCTCGGCGAAGAAGACCGAGTCGGTGAGCTCGACGACCCGGACCTCGCGCAGTTCGGCGCCGGTCGCGCGCAGGAGCGCGGCCGCGAACTGGTAGACCCCGGGCCGCGGCAGCTCGACGTGGTCGAGGATCAGCGCCAGCGAGGTTGCCTCGGACTCTCCGATCCAGATCGGGAGGCGATGCTTGCCGCTGTCGTCCGCGAGGAACACGATGTGGCGCGCGGCCTCGCCGTCGGGCGCGGCCGTCCGGCGCAGTTCGGCAACGCGCATCGGGATCAGCTCCTGGGTGGGGTCGGTCATCGCAATGTGCTCCTCGTAGAGGTCTTTCAGTGGAGCGCGCAACGTGCAGCGCGCCTTGTGCAGGCGGGTCTTGACCGCGCCCGTGCTCGTCGCGAGTTCCTCGGCGATCTCGGCATGCGTCAGCCCGGCCAGGTAGAACAGCGCAACCGCCGCTCGCTGGCCGACCGGCAGACCCGCGACGGCCGCACGCACACCGGCGGAGAGCTCGCTCGACTCGGCCTGGCTGGCCGGGTCGAGGTCGAGAGCGACCAGTTCCCTGACCCCCGACTCCTCCCGCAGCCACTCGATTGAGTTGTTCTCGCGCGCGCGTGTGCCGAGTAGAGACCGGCACACGTTCAAGCCAATGCCGACGAGCCAGGCCCCGAAGCGGGCCGGGTCGGCCAGGCGGTCGAGCCCGAGCATCGCGCGCAATACCGCTTCCTGAGCGGCGTCTCGGCTCAGCTCGGGGTCGCCGAGCATGCGCCGAGCGCTGCTCAGCAGCACCGGATAGTGCCGTTCGACCAGCCGCGCGAACGCGCTCCGGTCGCCGCTTCGAGCCTGGGCCACCAGCAGGTGATCCTCGCAACGTGTCCGCATGGACTGATCGTTAGTGGGCGTCAGGGCACTATGGGTTACCCAGCCGAGCGCCCACGGGTTGCCCCCGACGCTCGCCGACCTCCTTCGCGCCCTGTCTGACAACGCCGGCGGTCAGAACGGCCAGGCCGCTGGCGATCAGCAGCAGGACGGCGTAGCTCGCCGCCCCGGAAGCGAGGGTCATCAGGTACGGCGCCGCAAAGCCGATGTACGTGAGCGCGTAATAGGCAGCGGTGAGCGCGCCGAGGGCCCGCTCCGGCCCGAGCCGCTGCACCTCGACCAGACCCGCGACCAGGCACAGACCGTAGGCGCTGCCGAGCACGAGTGAGCACGGGACCAGCAGCCAGGTCTCATGTACCGCTGCCGCGAGCGCGCCGAGCGCCAGCCCGGTGGCGAGCACGAGCAGCCCCAGCATGCTCCCGGCCTGATCGCGAGCACCAGCCTCGAGACGGCGGGCGACAGGCTGGATCAGCACCCCGGAGAGCGCGGTCAACGAGGTGACCGCGGCGGTGATCGCGACTCCGTCCGCGGCATGGCCGGCGCCGACGACGCTTGGGAGCAGCGCGAACGCGATCGCTGGTGCGGCGAACACCCAGGGCGCCATCGGCACGACGAGCCGGCGAAAGCGACGGATGCTAGCCGCCGACAACCTTGTCCTCGTCGCGCCACGCCCGGACGCTGCCAGCGTTTCCGGTACCGCGCGCAGGATGACCAGCACCACCACCATCAAGACGATGTGCGGGAGGTAGGGCACCACGGTGGGGTCGGGTGCCCACTGCGCCAGCAGCCCGGCGACCAGCGGCCCCAGCGCGAACCCGATCGTCATGGCCACGGCCGCGCGGCGCGCCACCGTCGCGTGGTCGGCGTCGCCGAAGGGCGCAAGCGAGTTCTCCCGCAACCACACGGTGCCGACGCCGAAGGCCGCGCCGCTGCCCAGCCCGGCCAGCAGCCGACCGGCGAACAGCAGCGCCACCGCGTGGGCGCCCGCGACCAAGCTCACGCTGGCCAGCAGCGACAGCACCGCGGCCGAGACGCCGACCGGGCGACGCCCGTGCGCGTCAGACCACCAACCGGTCACCAGCAGCCCGGGGATCAGACCAACCGCGTACGCGCCAAACAGCCCTTCGAGGGTGGCGGTCGAGAGGCCAAGCCGCGCGTGGTAGACGAGCAGCATTGGCGTGAACTGGTTCGAGCCCCAGCCCGCGCCGGCGAGCACGCCAGCGACCGGGATCCACGTTCTCCCCCGTCGTCTGAGTTCACCCATCGAACCGAAGCCTACCAGACGCGAGTTCAATGATCGAACCAGAGGCACTACACTCCCACACATGCTCGGCAAGGACTACGCAGACCAGGATTGCGCACTCGCCCGCGCGCTCGAAGTGATCGGCGAGCGCTGGACCCCGCTGATCCTGCGAGACGCCTTCTATGGGGTGCGGCGCTTCAGCGATTTCCAGGCCCACCTCGACATCCCCAAGGCGGTCTTGACCGAGCGCCTGAACGGGCTGGTGCAGGAGGGATTGCTCGAGCGCGCCCCGGACCCGCGCCACTCCGGCCGCCACCAGTACCTCCTGACCCCAACCGGCAAGGACCTGTGGCCGGCGCTTCACGCGCTGATGAGCTGGGGCGAGCGCCATCGCGCCGCCAACAGCGGGATCTTCAAGCACGCCGCCTGCGGCACGCCGCTCGACGACGCCGGAAGCTGCCCGCGGTGCCAACTCACCCCCGCGCCTCAGGACATCACCACCGAGCCCCGCCCGGGGCGAAAGGCACGCCGCCAGGACCCGGTCGCTATCGCGTTGCGAGCGCCGCATCGTCTGCTCGACCCGCTCGAGACCAGCTAGGCGACTAGACCCGGTGCTTCGCGCGGTGGCGCCGCTGCCGCTCGCGCAGACCACACGGGCTCTCGGCATGCCATCGCTGCGTCGCCGAGCGAGTCGCGTCGTAGAACACAAGCCGGCATTCGGGTCGCTCGCAGCGCCGGAGGCGAGCCGGGTCAAGCTCGCCGAGCTCACGCACGACGTCGAGCACGAGCCTCCCAGCGGCCGACTCACGCCTCGGGGATATCGCGGCCCGCAGCTCGCCTTCCGGAGTGCTGCGCTCAAGCACGTAGATCGCCGGCTCGCGCGCCGCCAACGCGTTGAGCGCATCGAGCAGCGGCGGCGAGCCGTCGATCAGCGCGTCCACGACCGGAATGGTCGCGCGGTGAAGTGCGCGGAGCGCGCTCAGCTCGGCGCGATCCACCGGCCGCCCGAGAAACGGCCCCAACAGCTCACCTGCCGAGTCGGCGTCGCGGAGCGCATCATGGAAGATCGCGCTCGGGGCACCCACCGGGCGCCGGTCGGCACGCGCATTCGCCAGCGTCACCACCAGGTCCGCGCTCCTCACCGCGCCACACCCCTCACCGCGCCACACCCCTCACCGCGCCGCACTCCCTCAAACCGCCGCGGCGACCGTCCGCCGGCGCGGCTCGGACACCAGCGCCTCCACGCGCTTGGCGTTCGGATGCGACAGGTAGACGAGCGCCGCCTCCGCCGCCTCACGGCTACTCCAGCGGCTGAGCACGAACAGATGCCCGGGTTGGTCGAGGTCCTGAACCAGCTCGTGGTCCAGATAGCCGTCGAAACCCGGCATGTCCCCCCAGATCGCCTGCGTGGCTTGCACTCCCTCCCGGGCGGACTCCGGCGGAAAGCGGGACTCCCAGATCGAGTAGACGCTCACGATCGACCTCCTCACTGCAACGGTCTATTTATAGAAAGACCGTTACATCCTACCGTACTGCCTTCCTACGTGCGAGGTCCGGGCCGAAAGGGACTGACCACGGCTTGCCGAATGTCATCCGCATGACCGAGGCCGACCCGGTCGCTCAGGTCTCGCCGGCGCCGCGAGCGCGCTACCGGGCGTGGCTCGCCTTTGGCTCGGTTGCCGAGTTTCAGGACCCGCGGCTCGGCTATCGGCGGCTCTTCTCCGAGGTGCTCGGGACGTACCTGCTCGTGCTGGCGGCCGCCGGCGGTGGGCTGCTGCATGGCAAGGGCGAGATCAGCCTGGCCGCGGCGGTCGTCGCTCCGGCGCTGACGGTCCTCGCCGTCATCCTGTTCATGGGCGCGGTTTCGGGCGCCCACCTCAACCCGGTCGTGTCGGTGGCGTTCGCACTGCGGGGTGATTTCCCCTGGCGTCGAGTGCCCACGTACGTGGTGGCGCAGCTCCTCGGAGCGACGCTGGCCTGCCTGTTCCTGCTCGGCGTGTTTGGCAATGTCGAGCACCTCGGTGCCACCCTGCCCGGGCCCGGGTATCACGCGTGGCAGGCCTTCCTGATGGAGATCGCCTTGACCGGCGGACTCGTCAGCGTCGTCCTCGGCACCGCGTCGGCCGCACAGAACGTGGGCACGATCGGCGCGCTCGGCGTCGGAGGGTACATCGCGCTCGCCGGGCTCTGGGCCGCTCCGGTTAGCGGTGTCTCGATGAACCCGGCCCGCTCCTTCGGTCCGGCTCTCGTCGCCGGCGACTGGACCGCCTACTGGGCTTATGTCGCCGGGCCACTCCTGGGAGCCGTGATCGCCGTCGGCTTCGCCTGGATCCTCCGCGGCCCGGGCGGCGATGAGGCCGCACGGGCCGCCGCATCGGGACGCCTCGAGGACCTCGTAGCCAGACATCGCCCCAACAAGGAGCAGCCGAATGCCTAAGAACAAGCCCCCCAAGCCGGAGCAAGATGAACTCCCGATCAAATGGGAGGAAGACGTCGCCGACCACGACTACGCCGCCGCGCACGCGTACGTCTCGCTGAAGCTGTCGCCCGCCGAGACGGACAAGGCCGTCGATCGCCTGCGCAAGGCCAAGCTGACCACGCGCCGGGCGAACGACATCCTGCGCGCCTCCGGACTCGCGCCGGCACCGCTCGATGACCCCGGGGTCGTGAAGGACCTGATGAAGGTGATCGCCGGAAAGTCTCTGAGCCCGGTCCTGGTCCTCGGCGGCGTCGGCCAGTCCGACATCGCCGACGGCTACCACCGGGTGTCGCTCGTCTATCGCCTCGACCCCTACGGCACGGTGCCCCTCAAGCTCGCGGCGATCAACCAGCCTGAGTGATCGTCGTCCGGCACACGTCGACATGAGTGACCGACGCGCCCAGGAACTCAAGCGGTTGATCGATCCCTTGCGGGTCGCCCCCGGGAGCAAGATCGTGCTCGCCCGGGACCGCGATCCGGGCTACCGAGCCGGGTGGCTGACCAAGCGGGACGGGGAGGAGCAGCTCAGCCTGAGCATCGAACTGCTCGCCGAGTACCAGGACCGCCTCGCCGCGCAGGACAACTTCGGCGTCCTGGTCGTCCTCCAGGGCATCGACGCGGCGGGCAAGGACGGGACCATCCGGCACGTCATGAGCGGCGTCAATCCCCAGGGCGTCACCGTGCACAGCTTCAAGGTGCCCTCCGCGGAGGAGCTGAGCCACGACTTCCTCTGGCGCTACGCCCAGCATCTCCCGGCACGCGGCCAGATCGGGATCTTCAACCGCTCCCACTACGAGGAGGTGCTCGTGGTGCGGGTCCACCCCGAGTTGCTCGAGCACGAGGAGCTGCCATCCGCGTCCGCGCAGCGCGGCATTTGGAAGCGCCGCTACCGCGAGATCAACGACTGGGAGCGCTATCTCGTGGACAACGGCATCCGGATCGTCAAGCTGTTCCTCAACCTGAGCCGCGAGGAGCAGCGCCGCCGGTTCCTGGAGCGGATCGAGAACCCGGAGAAGAACTGGAAGTTCTCGGCCGCCGACGTGCGCGAGCGCGAGTATTGGGACGAGTACCAGACGGCGTTCTCCGAAATGCTCAGCCAAACCAGCACCAGGTGGGCGCCCTGGTATGTCATCCCCGCCGACCACAAGTGGTTCGCGCACATCGCCGTGGGCGCGGCGCTCGTCCGGACGCTGATGGAGATCGATCCCCACTATCCCAAAGTTGACGCGCGGACCCGCCGGGAGCTCCAGCAGGCGCGCACCCAGCTGGAAGCGGAGAAGGCCGGACCCGAGCAAGCGTGAGGTTCAGCTGGGCGAGCGCGCGGACCGGTCATGATCCCCCCTAGTGGCGATCACCCAGCCTGATCTAAGCAGTATTCGCTCGGCGTGCCAGGCCACGCTGGCGAAGAACTGGCGCCAGGGCGTCCGTCACGAGGACGGCGTTCGCTTCGCCTACACGCGCCCCAGCCCCGGCCACTACCCGTTTCAGTGGTACTGGGACTCGTGCTTCGCGGCGATCGTGTGGCGGCGTTTCGAGCCCGCCCACTCTCGGGCCGAGCTCGGGTCGCTGCTCGCCGCCCAGCGGGAAGACGGCTTCATCGGTCACACGATCTTCTGGGACACGCGGCTGAACGAGCGCCAGCGCTTGACGTACAACGTGCTGTCCGGCGACGCGACGATGACCGCGAGTATCCAGCCCCCGCTCCTGGCATGGTCCTGGCGGATCGCGATCGGCGACCCGGCCGAAGTCAAGGCGATCGGCCGGCACTACGACTGGCTCGCCGAGAATCGTGACCTCGACGGCGACGGGCTCATCTGGATCGTGCAGCCCGACGAGTCCGGGCTCGACGCTTCCCCTCAGTTCGACGCGATCTGGAAGGGCCATGCCGACGATCGTCCGGGCTTCCTGGAGCTGGTGCGCCGCAACCGCAAGCGGGGCTACGACCTGCGCCGCATCGCCGCCGAGGGCGGACCCGTGTGCTGCGAGGTCATGACCAACGTGTTCTACTCGCTGTCGCTGATGGCGCTGGGGCGGCCGTCGCTGACGCGCACGATCATCGAACGCTGCTATGACGAGCGAGCGGGACTGTTCAGGCCGATCGCCGTGCCGGAGCCGAAGACCGAACCGACAGTGACATGGGCGGCGCTGTCGCCGTTGGCCCTTCCCGATCTGCCGGAGGCGATCAGCCGCCGGCTCGTCGAGGAGCATCTGTTCGACCCCGAGCGGTTCTGGCTACCGGTTCCGCCGCCCTCGGTTCCGGCAACCGACCCAACGTTCTCGCGTCGCGAGTCGCGGTTCGGGATCAGGCGCTATTGGCGGGGACCCACCTGGATCAACGCGGCCTGGCTGCTCTGGCTCGGGCTGGTCCGGCTCGGCTACGACGAGCAGGCGGAGGTCTTCGCGACCCGGTTGGCCGGGGCGGTCGCCGCCGCCGGGCTGCGCGAGTACTACGACCCGTACGACGGAGCCGGGATGGGGACGACCGATTTCGCGTGGTCCTCCTTGATCATCGAGATACTCGATCCCGACCCCCGCGCCGCGGCGAGCTACCTGCCGGCGTAGATGCGACTGCCGCGCACGCCGCAAGCCCTGGTGGGACACCGTCGCCACCCGGTGGCCGAAAGCCGCTCCGGCGATCTCCCCGCGGCCCTGCATGGGCCCAAGCTTCGCAAGGGCCTGATCCGCGTGTTGCTGTTTGCCGCGGTCGTGGTGGCGCTGATCGTCGCCCTGCCGGGCCTCGGCTCCATCCGCTCCCGACTCGCGCATGGCAACGGAGCTTGGCTGGGGCTGGCCGCCTGCTTCCGCTTCTCGTCCGCCCTGGCCTACGTGTTCCTGTTCCGCGCGATCTTCGCGCCGAGGATGTCGTTTCGGCTGAATTACCAGATCGGAATGTCGGAGATCGGCCTCAACGCGCTCGTGCCGGCCGGCGGCGCGGGTGGCCTGGCGACCGGTGGCTGGGTCCTGCACCGGCGCGGGATGCCGACCGACGAGGTGATTGATCGCAGCGCCCAGTTCTTCGTGTTCACGAGCGCATTCAACGTAGGAGCCGTCGCTCTCCTGGGCTGGCTCGGCGCGATCGGACTCGTGCCCAGCCACGGCTCCGTCGCTCTGTCGGCCGTGCCGGCGCTGGGGGCCACGATCCTGATCGCGCTCGCGGTGGCGCTCGTGCCCCGGCTGGCCGGCCTGAAGGCCAGGCAAGCCAAGCAGCGCGAGCACAGCTGGCGCTGGTGGCTGCTCGAGCTCGCCGTCGCGCTCGGCACGGGCGCCCGCGGGGCGATCAAGCTGTTTCGCGAGCGCGACCCTCGCGCGCTCGCCGCCGGCGCCGCCTACCTGTTCTTCGACATCGCGGCGCTGTGGGCGTCGGTGCGCGCCTTCCACGGACAGCCCGAGCTGCAGCCGCTCGCGATGGCCTACCTCATCGGCCAGCTCGCCGGCGAGATCCCGGTACCGGGTGGCCTGGGCGCGGTCGACGGCGGCCTGATCGGCGCACTCGTGCTCTACGGCCTCCCGGTGACGGTGGCCACGGCCGGAGCGCTCGCCTACCGTGCGATCGCGCTCGGGGTGCCGGCCGTGTTCGGCGGTCTCGCCGCCGTCGGACTCACCCACACGATCAGAGAGTGGGACCGCAACGACCCCGTCGGGTCCGGCACCGTTGCCGCGGCCGGTGACATCGCGCAGTGACCGGGTCGGGAAAGTACGCCCGCGTCGCTCAACTCCGGTTGTGGTTGACGACCTCGATGTTGTTCCCGTCCGGGTCGAGCACGAACGCGCCGTAGTAGCCCGGGTGATAGACCACGCGCTCGCCCGGCGCGCCGTGGTCCTCGTAGCCCGCCGCGAGCGCGGCGGCGTGGAACGCGCGCACCGTGGCGTCCTCCCGCGCCGGGAACGCCAGGTGAACGTGCTCGGTGAGCGGCCGCCCGTCCCGGACGAGCGAGAAGCTGTAGTCCGGGCCTGACAGCTGCACGCGGCCGGGGTCCTCATGCGTCAGGCGCAGCCCGGCATGCGGGGCGATCGTCGTGTAGAAACGCCGGGAGGCCTGCGGATCACGCACCCGGATCCACAGATGGTCGATGTGGCCAACGGGAGCCGGGTGCTCACGGTCGCTGTGGACCGCCTCGACGCTGTTGCCGTCGGGGTCGAGCAGGAAGCCGCCGTAATACGTGGGGCCGTACTGCGGGCGCGGCCCGGGCGCCCCGTCGTCTCGATACCCGGCGTCGACGCCCGCCCGCCAGAACGCGTCGACCTGCCCGGGGTCGCCGGCGCGGAACCCGACGTGGAGCCCGCGGGTCACCGGGTGCTCGGCGTCCGTCGCCCCGATGTCCCAATCCTCCCACTCGACCAGCTCGGCGTCCGCATGGCTGGGCTCGACGCCCAGCACGCTCAGCACCGTCCGGTAGAAGCGCTCGGAGGCCGCAAGGTTAGACACGGCGACGCCGACATGGTCGAACACCCGACCCAGGCTACCCTGCCGGAACGAAACTCATAAGAGTCCGGTGGCGATGGCTGCACCCACGCCGATCAGCACAACCCCGGCGAGTATTTCGCTGTTGTGCCCCACCTGGGCCCCGAGGCGATCGCCAAGCTCCAGGCCGATCAGCGACATCGCGGCGCTGACCACCGCGATCACGATGACCGCGAGCACGATCGACACGTTGTACGCGCCGAGCGCAAACCCGACGATCAGGTTGTCGATGCTCAGGCCGGCCGCCACCAGCAACAGCCGGCCGCCTCGCAAGTCAAGGGTGGACCGGGCCGGGCCGGTCGTTCGAGCCGCCTGAACCGCAGTGAACGCCCCGGTGGCGATCAGCAGCGCACCACCGACGATGTGGGCGCGCGAACCGAGGGCGTGCGATACCCCGCGACCGAGGAGTAACCCAAGGATCGGCATGCCCGCCTCGAACAGGCCGAACGCCAGCGCGACCCGAGCTCGGAGTTGCCGATCGACGCCGGCGATGCCGATCGCGATCGACGCGGCAAAGTTACTCAGCCCGAGCGATCCGGCAACGAGCAAGACAGCGAGCACCCCGCAAGGTTATGAAGCTCGACGGCGAGGGCCGTTCAGCTGCCACTGGTCTGCTCGCAGATCGCGTACACGGTGAACTGTTCAGGCTGGCTGTAGCCGTTGTAGACGTCGGCCGCCCACCCCTGGATACCGTTCGAGCTCGTCGGCCAGGACTCGAGCAGTTCGCCCGAGGATCCGTAGTACAGGGTGTCGGACAACCCGCCACCGGTGACCGTGGCGCCGGGCACGCAGGCGCTGCTCAGGCCGCCGTAGCTGTTGGCCTGGACGGTGATCGTCGAGGTCACCTGGTAGAAGCGCACGCTGGCGGCGGGTCCTTGTGGTCCGGCCGGGCCCTGCGGTCCGGCGGCGCCTGGCGCGCCGGTCGCGCCCTGCGCGCCGGCCGGTCCCTGCGGGCCGCGCGCTCCGGTGGCGCCCGGGACCCCCTGAGCTCCGGCGGGCCCTTGGGGACCGGCAGGCCCCCGCGCGCCGGTTGCTCCCCGCCCGAGCTGTCCCGCCTTGAAGTCCTTGGCCAGGAGCGCTCCCGGGGTTACGTCGCCCGCGCTCACCGCGCCCCGTGCGAGTTTGGACGAGGTCACGGCCCCGTTCTCGAGTTGGCGCGTGCCGACGCTCCCGGCCGGGAGGGTCACGGCGGCGTAAGCGCTCCCGCCAACGGAGAACAGCAGGGCGAGCACCGCCACCACGAGCGCGGGCGACGGGCGACGGATAGAAAGCTGGGGCATGCGAAGGACTCCTGATCGAGACGAGGGGCGTGGCCGGGCGTGCCGCAGCACCGCCCACCGTGTAGTCCCTCTCGGCCACCAGGCGTTACAGATTTCGCCTCAACCGATGCCCACGCATCCCGCAACGGATCGACGTCTTCCCCAATCGCGCCAACCGGCTTGGCGTGCGTGGACGCGCGCGTGAGCCAACGAAGTCGTTCGGCAGTTGGTCGAACACTCCCCCGAGCGCGGCAGAAGCTGGTCGGTTGGGCTAACGTGTCAAGTCGCCGAGCGGCTCGCCGAGCACGATCCCATCCGACGTGATTTTGAATTCGCGGACGTCGGGTTCGTGCCTGCTCGCGCGGGTCTTGAGAACGGTCAGCGCGCGCCGAAGTTTGGCATCGCGGCGAACGAACTGCAGCAGGATGACATTGTCGGAGAGGTGGGAGATGTCACCTTCCGAAATGTGTGAGATGCCAAATAGCCCCGGTAGTTCGTAGCTCATCATGACGCTGATCTGTTGCTTTGCGCAGCGTTGCAGGAGCGAATAGAGGTACTCGCGGAAGCGAAGTTCGTCTACCGATCCGCGGCGTAGATCTCCGAGACTGTCGATGAAGACCCGGCGGGCGCCGCTCGTCTCGATCACGTCGAGAAGTTCGTAGAACCACTCGTCGAGATAGAGGTCCACGGGTGAGCGGTACATCAGCTCGACTGACTCGGTGTCCAGTGACCAGCCAAAGCCGTTCACGATGCGCTCGAGCTGTGTCGCGTTCTCCTGGAGGGTGGCGATGATCCCGGGGTGTCCCGCGGCGGCGGCGTTGAAGATGAAATGCAGGCCCATCAAGGTTTTTCCTGACCCCGACGGCCCAGCGACCATCGTCGACGCGCCCGACCAGTAACCGTCAGCCAGCATCTCGTCGATCGCGGGGATGCCGGAGGACATACGCACGGAGCCCACCTCGTAGGGCTCGTCGGGAAGACTCTCGGCGAGCCTTGGAAAGACGCGCAGGCCATCGCTGGCGATCCTGTAGGCATGCTCGCCGGACATGAATCCGCTTCCGCGGAGTTTCAGGACCTCAAGGTGGCGAATCGCACGTTCGGCGTCGCGACGCGTAGCGAGCGAGATGATTGCATCGGCGACCGCAAACTCCGGCGCTGTCGCGATCTCGTCCGACCCGTACTCGCCAACCCAGAACGTGGTCGTTGCCAAGGACGTGAGAGTCCCTGCGAGGTCATGCAGGAAGCCGCGGAAGAGTTGCGGATTCGGGGCGTACGCCGACAGTGGCT
Organism: Solirubrobacteraceae bacterium; assembly: GCA_035504535.1. Lineage (GTDB taxonomy): Bacteria > Actinomycetota > Thermoleophilia > Solirubrobacterales > Solirubrobacteraceae > Palsa-465. Next base: position 52,690 of record DATJRS010000116.1, read on the forward strand.
TGAAGCTGTCGATCACGATCACCCCCGGCTGGCGTTCTGCGATCAGCGCCCGAATCTCGCCGAGAACATCATCGAGGCCGCCGTCGTTGAGCGTCCGGCCCAGGTCATCGAAGAACACGCTCGTCCCGATCGTGTCGGCATCGAAGAAGTCGAGAGCTTGCCCGTAGCGCACGATCTTCTCCAGCGGTTCTGAGACCGTCGAGAGATACATCGCCGGCCGCTGAACCGACGCGTTGTGGAACATGAACTGCTCCGCAAGGATCGTCTTACCGCTGCCCGGCAGACCGATGATCATGTTGAGTGCGTTCGCCGGAAGCCCCCCGCCGAGAACCGCGTCCAAGCGCCCTTCACCGCTTGAGAAGCGCTCAGCCATCGGGGCGGCCGGCAGGTGTCCGCGACGGCTCGCCGCGTCGGAGGAGATCCCTTACGGTCGAGACGAGCTGCCGCGGCTCGAGCGGCTTCTTGAGAAACGCGTCCGCACCCGCCGCGAGCGCCTGCTCGCGAAGATCCAAGCTCGAGATGCACAGGAGCGGCGTCCCGCGCCGCCGTTTCAGTCGTCGACACAGCTCCCGACCAACCCCCCCGGAGATCATCAGCTCCACGATCGAAAGCGCGGGGTTCTGGGAGGCAAACTTCTCCTCAGCCTCGGCCGCGCTCATCGCGATCTCGACCTCAAACCCCTCGCTGCGAAGGGACACGTCGTTGAGCTCCGCGCCATACGGATCGCTCTCCGCCACGAGGACCAGGACCCGCGCAGAATTCAACTCCCGCCGCTCCAAGCCCGGCCCGGCGCCCGCTTCACGGTCGGCAAGCAGGCGGTGCGCGTCCGCCGCGGATAGCCCCTCGTCGAGCCGCTCCTTCACGAATTGCAGCTGTTCAAGCTGCTCGCGCGTGTAGATCCTGCGCCCGCCCTGGTTGCGCTCGGCGACGATCAGCCCATAGCGCTCCTCCCAACTGCGGATCGCCGCCTGAGACACACCGAGCATCCGCGACACGGCACCGATGCTGTAGATGCCACGAGCGCCGAGCACTGACGCGCGAGGGTAGCGCAGGCGCGACCGCCCAGGGTGCCATTTCTTATGCAAGATGCAGCCGCGCCATGTTGGAAACCCACACACCTCTTTGACAACCCCTCATCAAGAAGTGAGCATGTCCTCTGCAGTTCTTATCCGACTCATGACGCTGCGAGCAGCCATACCGCACGGCAACAGCAACCGGCGAACCCCAAATCCTGGCCTACGGTCAAGCTTGACGGAGGCAGGGTCGGTGGTCGACGCGCTCCGGCGGGAGGCGCGCACCACAGCGGGTGCGGAAACCAGCGCTCTTCGCGCCATCGAGCGAGCGTGGAGCGCGAGGACGCAGGCGAGCCGAGAGGCCCACGAGCGCGCCGCATTGCTCGTTGAACAAAGCCGCGAGGCCGTCGTCGGTTCACGGGCTCTCCCGCAACCCCGAGCGCCACGCCACATGCGCGTCGATGCGGTGAGCTCAAGAAAGCATGCTGAGATGACCGAGGTTGAAAGCGCCGACGGCCGGTCACAGGATCCAATCCGGATTGCCAGCCGCCGCCTGCAAGACGGGATCGTGCTCTCGGTTAGCGGCGAGATCGACCTCGCCACCGCGCCCGTCGTCGAACGCGAGCTTCGGTGCGCAGAGGACTCGTACGATCTCATCGCCGTCGATCTGAGTCAGACGACTTTCCTGGACCCGACCGGACTGCACCCCATTCTGGCCTCCAACCTCCGGCTGAGCGAACGAGGCGGCAAGCTGCTCATCGTCCAGGGCCCGCCGCAGGTCAGGCGCGTGTTCGAGCTCACCGGCGTGACCGATCACCTAAACGTCGTCCGCGACGAGACCGAACTCGAACGGTCCCGCCGCGAATCGAACTGATCCACCCCCGGCCGCGTGACCGGGCTTCCGAGCAGCCGATTGCGCAGAACCTCCAACTCCAACGACAACCACCGATCCGACCAAGCTCCTCCGCCCCCGGCTCGCCGCCGAGCGTTTCTCTCTCCCTCGGCGGCGGGCCGGCCTCACCGCCGCAGGGGGTCGCAGCATTCGTTCTGTCCGTCAGTGCCACCAGGGAGTCTCCACGCCCAGGCACTTGGTCGCCGAGCCGCGCTCGTGTCGCGCGACGGCCAGGGGTGGTGAGGGTAGACGCGCTGACCAGCTCAAGCCGTGAACAAGCACCAGCGGCGCCGAGCCCTCTGCTGGAGATCGCGAACGTGATGGTGCACCTGTACAAGGAAGCGTTCGGGCGCGGTCCGACGAAAGCGCGCGCTTACTTCTCCGGACCGGACGCGTTGGTCGTGCTGCTGGAGGACATCATGACCGTTGCCGAGCGTCAGCTCGTGGCGCTGGGGGAGAACGCGCGAGTCCGTGAACAGCGACTATTGGTACAGCTCGCGCTTGAGGAGAAGAAGCGCTCCGAGGTGGGGCGAGTCCTGAGTCGACGAGCGCTGGCCTGTGTCAGCGGCACCGATCCTGGCGGTGATCTCGCTGCCGAGATCTTCGTCCTCGAGCCCCACACGGCATCTCCATAAATCCACGGGTGAGGGCGTCAGCGCCTCGCCGATAACGATCAGAGATACCTGGCACAGTGAACCGATGCTGACTCAGGTGGCCGACGGCGTCTGGGTCCGCCAGAGTGCATGGGTCTGGACCAATTCCATCGTCGTGCGCGGGGAGGACGGGTTGATCCTGGTCGATCCCGGCATCGACGGTTCCGAGCTCAACCAGCTCGCGGATGAGCTGGACCGGCTCGGCATTCCGGTCCTCGCCGGGTTCTCCACCCATCCCCACTGGGACCATCTGCTCTGGCATGCCCGGTTCGGCGACGTGCCGCGCTACGCCACCCCTGCCGGCGCCAACGCTGCCGGTCAATCCCGAGAGCGGGCGCAGGCGATGGCGGCCGAGAGCGCGTCCGGCATCCCTCTCGAGCTGATCGCCCTGGTCACCCCGCTCCCCGCGGACGGCGGACCCGTGCCGGGCGAGATCATCGAGCATCAGGCGCACGCGGTCGGCCACGCCGCGGTCCTCCTCGCGGACCGTCGCGTCCTGCTGGCCGGCGACATGCTCTCCGATGTCCTGATCCCGCTCCTCGATGCTCGCCGCCCCGATCAGGTGGGCGCCTACGAGACGGCCCTCGACCGGCTGGGAGAGGCCGCCAGACACGTCGATGTCCTGGTCCCCGGCCACGGGTCCGTTGCCGAGGGTCCCGAAGTGGCGGCCCGCGTCGCCGCCGATCGTGCCTACATCGACGCGCTACGGCGAGGAGAGGAACCGGCCGACGCGCGTCTGGGACCGCATGCGGACTGGCTCTCCGGACCCCACCAGTCGAACCTGGAGCAGGCCAGGACGTAGTGTCTTCTCGTAGCTCGGGGCCTCGCTGGCCGCGCGAAGCGGGTTCTTCGCCGCCGTCGGCGAGATACTGCGCGAAATGGATGGAGGTCTTGGGCCGCGGTCCGCTCTTCGGAATCACGTCAAAGATTGGAGTCAGTAGATGCGAGCAGCCACGCGTTGTGTGGCAGTAGTTGTCGTTCTGGGATCCATGATCGTGGCTGCTGCGGCTTTTGCAGCCTCGCCGGTGAACGTCCCGCGATGCGGGTACGCGCACAGCAAGTACTGGGGTCGGGTCGCGGTCTATCCGTGGCACATGTCGTGCGGCGCCGCCCGCCGAACCCTCACAAGATCCGAGTCCACGCATGACCCGATCATCAACTTCACGGCCGACGGTGCAGACACGTTCGACGCGGCCGCCGTCAAGATCGCCGGGAAGTGGTGGGTGTGCGGAGGACGGATGGGCTACTACTTCTGCGGCTATCCGTACCGGCCGGCAACGGCGCCTGGCGTAGGCGGCGGCACGACGTACAAGGGCCCGTTCACGAAGGAGTTCGTCGACGAGGCGTGCTCGGACGGCCCCTCGCTGTGTGCGGGCCACGCTCAGACCGACCAGCCGCCGCGCTCCTACGGCTAGCCGGTCCGTGCCTGGCGGTCGAAGGGTTCACGACAACTCACTTATCGGGCCGCGATCACGGCCTGTTCGATCGTGGCGTCGAGGGCTCGCTCGACGACCCGCCATGCTGTGGCGAGCGGGGTGCGGCGTCCGACGTCGACCGGTGAGCTGAGGGTCGGGCTCAGCAAAAGAGCGGTTCGCGATTTGCGAGAAAAAATCGGGGCCGCCCGGATTTGAACCGGGGACCTCACCGACCCGAAATTATGGGCGAAATCCGAGCTCGCGATGGAAAATACCTGCAAATCAGTTCATCTTCGCTCGTCCGTTCGGCCTCTCGGATCCTCGGATTTTGCGGCGGATTGCCGGGGTTTAGGCAGGGAGGTCGAGTTGCTGCCCAATCGCGGAACCGTTCAATGCCAGCACACTCATCTTCCCGGCCCAACCCTTGAGATCCCGTACGTTGTCCGTACAATGTGGGCATGCGTACTCAGCGACTCGAGCTTCGACTCACCGACGAAGAGCGCTCCCTTGACCAGGCCGCCGCGGCCGCGGTCGGGGAGTCGCTAAGCGACTTCTTCCGCCGAGCCGCCGCAGGCCGGGCGGCCGACGTGCTGGCCGACCAGCGCCGGATGACGCTTACCGAGGACGAGGCGATTCGCTTCCTCGACGCGCTCGACAGGGTCGACGACGACACCGTCGCGCGCCTCGCGGATCTCCGCGCCAGGTGAGCCCGCCGCGAGCGGCGACGGAGCGCTACGACGCCGCTCGCCACGACGTCTCGCAGTTCCAATCAGGCAACGAGACGCTGGACCGCTGGCTACTCCGCTGCGCCGGGCAAAGCGAACGGCGAGACGCGGCCCGCACGTTCGTCCTCACCGATCGCGGCGTCGTGATCGGCTACTACGCGCTGCTCGCCGGCGAGCTCGAACACACACAGGCAACCGAGCAAACCCGTAAGGGGCTTTCGCGCCACTACCCCATCCCGGTCGCGATCCTCGCCCGGCTCGCCGTCGACCACCGCCATCAAAACCAAGGCCTCGGCGCGACCCTGCTCCGTGACGCGCTGCGGCGCGCAACCCTCGCCTCTGAGCAACTCGCCATCCGCGCCGTCGTCGTCCACGCCATCGACGAGTCCGCCGCGCACTTCTGCGAACACTTCGGATTCCGCGCCCTGAGCGCCACCCCCCGCACGGTCATGGTCACACTCGCCGAGCTACGCGCCGCAGGCTACCCCTGAACGACGACGAGCAGCCTGCGTCCCGCGCCGCCCGAGAGTGTCGGAGCCGAGCGCCAATCGCGGTCGGACCGTCGACGACGCGGCGCGCCCGGAGATCGGCGAAGAGCAGGGCGACCCGCTTGAGCCTCTGAGACCTACGTTCGTGGTTCTGCGGGTTTTTCGCCGGAGCGCTGACGATCGCAGGTCGGCGAACCAATCGCCCGGAGCCAGCGATCCGCACGACTCAGGTCTGCTGGCTGCCGACCGGGTCGCGCTCCATCACGTCTGCGTAGAGCTGAAAAGGTTCGCGTGTCTAGCGTGCGGACCTTGAGGCGAGGACGAGCAGCGCGCCGATGATCAGCACGTCTGCGAGCAGGGCGACAGCAAGCGTGATCGCGACGGACGCCGTGCTCGCCGCGGCAGGCAGCTTGCTCGCGGAGATCGCCGCCCCGACGCACCCAAACAACACGCCGACGCCAATGAAGACCGTCGTCGAGTGTGCGCTCGGCTTCGCACGAAATGACATGAAGAAACCGAAACAGTTGCCAACGACGGGGAAGATCGCCGCCGGCAGCAACGCCACGGTTGCAAGCGACGGTAGACCGGAAGGCACGTCAAACGCGCTCCGTCCCAATGTCCGCAGTGCAAACGCAAGCGCCACGGAGGCGACCAGCCCGCCGACTAACACGTTCCAAAGCGGCAGCTTGGTGCCGCCTGCTTCTTGAATAGAGATGTCCGACATTTTCCTTCCCTGTGGCTCTGGCTCAGAATTGACTGGAATTCGACGGGTGCACGGCGCCAATCAAGCGCGTGGTTATGCGCCCGGGAAGGCCGCTGCCACGGGTTCCGGCGCATGCGCGAAGTGCCGGCACCCGGTTGCGCGGCCGATCATCCGCATCATCGAGAACGCGAGCTGTCGCACCGGCGTTCATCGCCCCGATCTCGTAATTGGCGAAACAGGAGGCAAGGCCCACAGCGCGTGAGGTTGGGCTGCCGGCCAGCGCATGGCTAGGCAGCGACCGGCGGGGGCGCGTCGTCGTATCGCGCGTACCTGCCGGTGAGCCGCCCGATCAGACGCATGACCGGGAACACAACCCGCTCGACCGGTGCTGGGACCGGCGGGCCGCCGAACTCGCTGCTGTAGCGACCGAGTAGAAATGCCATGTCGAGCGAGTTCGGTGCCTTCCCGGTGCGCTTCATCGAGTCGAACATCTGTGTCAAGTAGTACTCGAAGTTCTGCGGCGGGCTCACCCAACCATGGACCCGTGCGGACTCCGCTCCGGCGTTCCAGTATCGATGCACCTCGCCTGGTCGGAACTGGACGGTCTCGCCGGGTCCCGCGAACTGCTCGGGGCCGTTCGCCATCGCGTATCCGATCCGCCCGTCGTCGACGGTGATCGACTCGGTCTGGAGGTTGTGAACGTGCATCGGCGGACCTGAGCCTGGCGCCACTTCGCTGCGGATGTCCAGGTAGTCGCGCCCATCTGGGTCCGTTCGCAGGCCGACGAATGTGAGCCGTTCACCGACGCCGTTGTCGATCGTTCGTGGATAGCTGCCTGGCATCTGTGGGTCTCCTCGCTCAGCTTCTACTTGACATGTGACAAGTAGGCAGCCTAGCGCTACACTTGACAGGTGTCAAGCACGCGCGAGAGGATCCTCGCAGAGGCCCGCGGACTCGTCGAGGCGAGCAAAGGGGAGCCCTTGAACATGTCAGCGATCGCCGCCGGGGTCGGGATCTCCCGCCAAGCGCTGTACCTTCACTTCCCGGACCGCGGCGCGCTGCTACTGGCCCTGGTCGAGTACACCGATGACCGCGAGTCGCTTGCCGCGGGTCTGGCGACAGTGAACGGCGCGCCAACCGGCACGGGCGCGCTGCGGGCGTTCCTCGAGATGCAAGCCTCTCGCAATCCAAAGATCGCCCCACTGGCCCGGGCGCTCCACACCGCGCGGCACCACGACCCCGCGAGCGCCGCCGCTTGGGGCGACCGCATGGCGGAGCGCCTGCACGGAACGACCGCACTGGCCGAGCGCATGCGCGACGAGCGCCGCCTGCACCCCAGCTGGTCGATCACGGAGGCCGCCGTCCTGCTGCGAGAACTCACGTCCTTCCGGCTATGGGACGACCTCGTCAACGACGCTGGCGTCAAGCCGGACCGCTACGTCGAACTGATGCTGCACACCGCCCTGCGGGCACTGCATGCGCCAGCGCCGGGCAGTCGATCAGCGAACCCGTAGCCCATCGGTGCGGGCGAGAGTCTCCAACAAGCGTTAATAGTCCCCGGCTTCGCGCGGATCGGAGGGAAGGCGACCCGCCGACCGGCCGGCGTGACCCGGCGCCTCGCTGTTGGCGACTTTCGAGGCCGACCTTGGTAAGCCGGCTTCGGCCTGCTTCAGCGGCGCCCCGCGCATGGCGGCGGACGGAGGGCTACGTGGTGTGGACGTGGTCAGCGACTGATCGCGGCAGCCATCGCGCGCCGGGCGCGTTGCAGCGACCCGCGGTTCCGATTTAGCTGGAAGTCGCAGTTGGCTCCGACGGCCAGCGCGTTGATGGTGAACGCGACGTCCTTGGGGTCGGTGTCTGCGGGGAGTTCGCCGTTCTCGATCGCCGTGCTCGCGTCTCGCTCAAGGACACCCAGCCACCGCCGCATCACGTTCTTCACCGCATCGTTGACCGGTCCCGGACGCCCATCGAATTCCACCATCGCAGTGGTGAGAAAGCAGCCACCGGGAAACGGAGGACGGGCCAGATAGGCGACCCACGCGTCGCAGATTGCGTTCAAGCGAGCGAGCCCCGGCGGCTCCGTGGACGCGGGCTCGTACACCGTGCGGCGGAAGACTTCGGCGGCTCGCTCAAGCGTCGCGAGCTGAAGCTGCTCCTTGGAGCCGAAGCGGCCGACTAGCCCGCTCTTGCTCATGCCGAGCCGATCAGCCAGTCGACCAATGGTGAGCCCCTCGAGGCCCACCACCGACGCGACCTCCACTGCGGCCGCGAGCGTTTGGGTCCTCGAGTCTGCAACGTCGGTGGCGGATCGGCGTGGCATGGGAGTCGATTTTACAAGCCGAACGTTCGTTTCTTATATATTGCGGACGATCGTTCTGTTACTGGAGATGTTGGAGGGATGCATGCGCATCAGATGGCTTGGCTGGGCCGGCGTGGAACTCGAGGAACAGGGTGAACGGGTCGTGGTCGATCCACTCAAGGAGTCGGCAGCCGTGTTCGCGTGGATGGGGGAGCGCGCTCGGGCGATCCAGGCCCCTGACGTCGTCCCTGCCCGGCCGGGCGCGATTGCCGGCTTGCTCACCCACCTGCACCGCGACCACGCGGACGCCCCAGCGCTCAGCACCGCTCTGCGCACCGGCGCGACCGTCTATGAGCCGGTCGATTACGGCGGCGAAGGGGCCGAGCGGCTGGCGGTTCTCCAAGCCGACCACGAGCTCACGAGGGCCGGCCTCGCCCGGCAGCCCGCCGCAGCTTGGTCTGGCGCCCGAGTCGGGGCGTTCACGCTCACCGCCCTGCCCGCCGTGGACGGGACCGGAGATCCGCAGGTGTCCTGGCTGGTCGAGGCAGGCGGCAAGCGAGTGCTGCACCTCGGCGACACGATCTGGCATGGCTGGTGGTGGCGCATTCGCGAGCGATACGGACCACCCGATGTCGTGCTGGCTCCGATCAACGGCGCCCGACTCACGTTTCCCCACCGCGAGCCAGGCAGTCCATTGCCCGGTGTTATGGACCCCGAGCAGGCAGCACTGGCAACCAGGCTGCTCCGGGCCGACCGGCTGGTTCCGATCCATTACGGCGCCTACGACCTACCGGGCGTATACGAGCCGGTCGACCATGCCCTGGAGCGGCTGGCCGCGGCCACCGACCGGGCCACGCCGATGGAACTCGGTGAGACGATCGTGGTCTAGATCCAGGCGCCCGCGGCGATCACCAACGACCACGCTGTCCCGGACGACCGGCAACAGCACCGCCGGGTCGACCCCGAGCTTCTAGTCTCCCCTCGAGGATGCGGAAGCTACATGTCAAGTAGCGCGGTGACCCGCTTTGCCGGTCCGGCGGTGCTTCAAACCAATACCCGCCGAGACCTCTTAAGCGCGGATAGCGCGCATCAGCGGCGGCGAGCCTGACCCGGAGCGAGACCCATGCGGCGGGTGCTAGCGAAGGCGCGGACCCAGCAAGCACAAAGGACGTCGCCATGATTGGGCAGCGCAGGCTCGAACCGGCTTGGCCGAGTTTACGCAGGGATTGGGCAGGGAGCGCCGTGATCGCGCCCGGATCGCGCCGTATAAGCCTTTTATCTACCAGGCATTTCTTGGTTTCGGCTGTGGAGAGCGCAACGGGGGACCTCACCGACAGCGCCGGTGGACGCTGCCCTCACTGCGAATCCCCCTATTTCCAGGGTTTTCGCAAGAAGAACCCCGGCGCCGCGAGCCCCTCCCAAGCACCGCTTACGGCTCTAATCTGTAGCCAGAAAGACACGATTTGCAGGCAAAAATCGGGGCGCCCGGATTTGAACCGGGGACCTCACCGACCCGAATTATGGTCGAAATCCGACCCGCACACGGAAAAGCCCTGCAAATCGTGTTGTTCTAGTCCAGTCGCACCTTCGCTCGGATCCTCGGTTTTTGCGGTGGATTCCCGGGGTTTAGGCAGGGAGATCAACTCCCTGGCAGATGAGAGCGATGAAGCTGCCGTCACCGTCGTCTGCATCCCTCCGGCCTGATCGGTGGCCAATGCTCGGGCCGTTCCCCACGTGCCGAACAGCCACGTGACAACGCTCGCCGCCGGCGACCGCTTCGGCCCGCCGCGAGAGCGCCTCCGGACTCGCGGTACCGCCGCGATGGGCGACGGCTCGGCGCTGCTCGACCACCCGCGCAGGTGTCCCAGTCCGCCCGCAGTCCCTGACACGTCCTCGCACGCTACCTCGGTCGGTTGGCGTTCCGCCGGGCTCTGCCAGCTGACCGACCCTCGCCTCACGACTCACGATCTCACGGGACGAGCGTGAAGGCCTCCGCATGCTTGGGCCGGACGGCACGGAAGTGGCGCTGGTCGAGGGTCGCGATCACCTCGAGCCCCCGCCGCTCGGCCAAGGCGACCACCGACGCGTCGACGATCCCCAGCGGCAGGTCGACGTACTGGGCCACGAGTTCCGCGATCCGTTCCCAGTCCGAGTCGAGCACGGGCTCGGCCACGAGCTCCCCATCCGCGAGCGACCGCGCGAACGCCATCTCAGCATGGGGGCCAATTCGGTCCCCGAGCAGGTAGGACACCTCGGTGACGACGAGCGCCGGAACAAGCAACGGCCTCGAGGCGGCCGACAACAGCTCCACAGATCGCTCGTGGTGTTTATCCCTGCTCGCTGCCGCCGCATACAGCGGCCCGGCGTCGACGATCAGCACTACCGGCGACGCCCGCCGCGGCGGCGCCGAACGCCTTTGGCGACGAGCTCGTCGACCCGCTCGGAGGCATCCCTGGGCGAACCCTCACCCACCGCGAAGAAACCCAGGCGCCCGTCGGGCTGGGGCGGCAGCTCCCGTTCGATCGCGTCCCTAGCGACCTGTGCGACCGAGACGCCACGCCGCCGCGCCTCAAGCCGCAGCCGGGCATCGACCTCGTCCGAGAGCATGATCGTCGTCCGCTTCATACATACAGCATAACGCATCACATGGCAGCTCTCGGCAGTCGCCGCCGCAGCCCCCATCGATCAAACAACGTGGCCCTGATCGCGCTCACACCACATCTCTGGGACGCGATCGTTCATGCCCGACGCCGTCAGACAGCGGCGAAGCTGTCGTTCATCGGCTCGCACACCGCCGGCTCCCTCGAGATCCGCGCAA
>DATJRS010000117.1:0-3375 GCA_035504535.1 Solirubrobacteraceae bacterium
CGCTAGGCGGTCAGGATCGACATCTGGCCTGGCCAGCGCCGCCTCAACCACCGGCCTAAGCACGGCTTCCCAGTCGGGACGAAAGGCAACCCCGCGCTCGAACAGCATCGCCTGCTGACCTGGCCCGTCGAACGCCAGCCAGTGGTACCCACGCTCGGCCGCTGCGGCGCCCGCCACCGCCCACATTTCAGACGTTGCCTGATAACACCCGTTGTTGATGATCACAAGCGGACGCTGCTCACCCGTCGAGCCGGCTGCGGGAAAGAAGAAACCCGGCAGCACCGTCTCTTCATACGCGATGGAGATCCGTTCCGCCGAGGGCGAACATAAGTCCACAATCTGCTCCCAGCAGCTTCGCTGACGCCGCCAGATATCAAGCCGGCGATGTGCCTCGGTGGAGTGCGCGATCTGAGACAGCGCGGTTGCGTAATAGGTTGCGGCCCGCCTGAAATGCGCGAGCGCGCTGACCGGCCGGCCGCTTCCGCGGGCCTGGATTCCCGCTGCCCACGCCTCACCAGCCGTCGACGTCCACGCCTGGATCCAGGAGTCGGCATTGCCGTCGGTTATTCGCGCGGCCGTCGCGAGCACCTCGCCCACGTCGGCGCACTGCCGATAGCTTCCAGCGAGCGCTCGTTCGAACGCGAACTGGAACCCATCATTCTGAAAGCGAACCATCATGATCCCGCCACCGCGGACCGCCCGCGAGCCATCGATAACGCACCCGGTTGGTGAGCCTTGGCGCCCCACGCGCCGATGGGCTCTGCCGGGACGTCGCCGAGATCCGCACGGCCTGGTTCCAGGACCGCCCCGGAGTGGAGCGGGAGCACATCCCGGCTGGCGTCCGCCCGTCGCGCGATCCGCACCAGGCGGTTTCGCTGAACGGAAACGGCGCGGCCAGCGCCACCACCATCAGCAACAGCGCCACCACGACGGTGAGCGTCTCAGGACCATCGTGCGTGGAGCCGCCGATGTCCCCCGTCGCGACGAGCGCGTACACACCCGGAGCCACGAACAACCCGATCGCGTTCTTGATCACGGCATCACGTCGGAACACGTGCACGAGGCGCGGCGAGTACTGCCCGGCCCCGAACTGAACGACGAGAACCGCGTCCGACACCACCAGTCCAGCGAACGCGATCATGCCGGCCGCCACCGCCTGGAGGATCGGCTGCGTACAGGCCCGGAATCAGAACGAGACTGCGCGAGACGAGCTCGCCCAACCGCACCCGGGCGTGCCCCCACAGCGCCCGCTCGCCGGCCGAGAGCCGCCGCACCGCGAGCATCGTCGCACGTCTGGATGTCGCGTTCAGGTAGTCATCCTCGGCGCACAGGCTCAGTTGGCCCATCGGCGTCACTGCGGCTCGCTCCTCGATCCGTTTGCTGGCGGGCTGCTGCCCCGGCCGCGAACGATCGCGCGGGCGGCCGGACCGGCCCTCCGTAGACGACTACTGAACCTTGGCCGAAACCTACTTAAGGGCCCGGGGCACGGAGAGCAGTAAGGAGCTACTGAGGACGTGATGCGCCGCTCCGCGCGACGCTCTCGACACCGACGAGACCGACCGCGAAGGAGCCAGGCAACATGATCACAACCACGATCGAATCCTCCCGGAGCTCAGCCTCACGCCAGGCCGACACAGCAGAACGATCCCCGCGCCTCGGCGTCCTCGTGGTCGGCGCTGACGGCTGGCTGCGAGACCGGGTCTGCGAGCTGCTGGAAGCCGAGGCCGGGTTTCGACTGGCAGGAGTGGCCGGGCACACCGAAGAGGCGAGATCGATGGCGGAGCGCGAGCGGTTCGACATCGCGGTGGTTGCTCATCGACCACCGGCCGAGAGCGGCTTCGAGGCATGCTGCGAGCTCAGACGGACGCCTACCCCGCCCGCGGTGGTGATCTGCTGCGCCAAGCCGGACGGGATGCTCGCGGCATCCTGCGCCGTGGCTGACGCCGACGCCCTGGTCAGCATGCATGACTGCGCCGCGGAATGGGCCGGCATGCTTGACCGGGTTGCCCGCGGCGTGCGCTTCTTACCCGCGGTCCCGCCAGGTGTCGGAGCGATGCTACGCGACCATCTCGACGCCGCGCAGTACGCCGTCTTCGACATGCTGCTCGCAGGTTTCCCGGCAGCCGAGGTCGCAGCGGCACTGCGGATGCCCGAGACCGAGCTCGAGACGCGACGATCGGAGCTGCTCAAGAGGCTTGAGGCGCTTCCTCCGGCTAGAGGGGCGGGTTACTGATCGTGCTCGACGCCAGATCGGCGACGAGGGACCGAGGTGATTGGTTCTCAGGACCTCAGGTTCCAGTTCGGGTTCGCGCCAGCTTTCTACGCAAGTTAGCGCCGGGGCTGGGACGCGATACGCCCGCTCCAGCCTGGGCGCTGCTCTCCGGTCGCTGGGCGTGGCTCGCGGTTCTGAGCGTCGGGTTTGGACTGTTCGAGGTCGTTCGTCAAGTCCTAGCCAACACCAACAATCCGAACCTGTTCCCCGCTCTGCTCTTGCTTGGCGCCACAGTGGTGCCCGTGTCGTTTGTCGCGTTCGTCTACGGACGCGAACTCAGGTTCGGCGTCGGAACCGGGGCCCTCGTCATGGTGGCGTTCCTTGGTGGGGTTATCGGCGTTGTCACAGCGTCTCTGATCGAATATCACACCCTGCGCGACCTCGGCACGCTGCCGGCCATCGCGGTCGGACTGATCGAGGAAGCGGCCAAACTGATCGTTCCGATTGGGGTCCTCGCGCTGACAAATTGCCGGCGACCCGCCGACGGCTTGCTAGTCGGCGTAGCGTGCGGCGCCGGCTTCGCCGCCATGGAAACGATGGGCTACAGCGCGACGGCGCTGGTCGGCTCGCACGGGAACATTGCGGCGGTCGACAATCTGTTGCTGGAGCGTGGTCTGTTTAGCCCTGCCACTCACATGGCCTGGACGGGGCTCACCGCCGCCGCCCTATGGCACGCCGCCGACCGCGGGTGGACTCTTGGCGCGGTGCTCCGTCTGCTCGGGGTGTTCGCGCTGGCGGTCGCCCTGCACGCGACCTGGGACAGCGCCGACAGCGTCGCCGCGTACATCCCGATCGCCACCGTGAGCCTGATGTCGCTGAAGTCCACCGCGCGCCGGCTCGCGAGCGTTCCTGAGCTGCCAGCTCCCGGGCGTTGAGTCACGACGCGTGCAAGCACCGGTCAGCGTGCACCATCTTCGACCAGCACCGTGGCGTGCTGACCCTCACGCGCGCGCTGCGGATCGGACTGAAGGAGCCGGATGCCTTCGGGGCGGCCCGCGTCCGTCCGCCTCGACGAGCTCTTCGTCCCGGCGCGTCATTCCTAGCCGCCGCGATCCTCGCCCAACACCCGCCGCGCCGCTTCCACTGCCTCCTCGGGCGGCCGC
>DATJRS010000118.1:0-16493 GCA_035504535.1 Solirubrobacteraceae bacterium
GCAGGTGCGTGGGCTGATGGCGAAGGGCTTCGCCGGCACCGTCTTTCTCACGACCGACGACTGCCGCGCGGACTACGAGCAGCTCACCGCTCGCGGTGTCGAGTTCACCGAAGCGCCCTCCGAGCGTCCCTACGGGATCGACTCCGGCTTCCGCGACCCCTCCGGTAACTCGATCCGGCTCACCCAAGTCCGAGCGCTTTCCACGGTCTGACGGAGCTGAGGCAGCGGGTCGCAAGTCGGCGTCGCGCAACCGTAGGGTTGTGTTTCCGCGGAGACGCATTCCATGCCGCTCGTCGATCAAGTGCTATCGGCGAGCAGCGTGCATCTCGTAGGGTTCGACCGATGCGGGAGGTTCCGCTGTCAGGTCTGCTGGCCCGGGCGCTGGGCGATCTGAGCGATGAGTTCGTTGGCGCTGGGGCTGGGCGGCCAGGGATGCCGTCGCCGGCGATGTGGTTCGGCCTGCTTCGCGCCGTGCCCCTGAGCGATGACGTGGGTCAGCGGGAATTGCCGGAGCGCACACGGCTGTCAAAGCGCGCCGTTCGCCAGCTGGCCAGGGCGGCGACCCGGTCAGGGTGGATCGAAGGCACAGGCGCCGCCGGCGCCCAAGGCGCGGTCAGGCTCACTGGTTCGGGGCGGAATGTGGCGGCCCGCTGGGCGGCGATGACTGAGGGCGTCGAGGGTCGCTGGTTCGAGCGGGTGGGAGTCGACCCGGAATACATGCGACGGGTCCTCGGGACCGTGGTCGGGCAGCTCGAGCTCGAGTTGCCCCATTATCCGATCAGCTATGGCTCGGCCGACTTCAGCGTGACCGGTGGCCGTTTCCGGCCCGCCCAGAGCGGACGACCGCGCGTTCCAGCGCACGGCCAGGACTGGGCCCCGGTCCTACGAGGCGACGGCGACACGGTGTCGATGCTGACGTTGACCGCGCTGTTCTCGCAACTGCTGGTGGCATTCATGGTGGACTACGCGGATGCGCGCGGCGGGGCCCTGGTGGTAGCAGAGGGCTTGGTTCACGGCTTCGGCACGAAGAACACCGTGCCCACCGAAGAAGTACCGAGCGTTCTCGGGATCAACGGCAGCGGCACCTCGGGCCTCGAACGCCATGGCTTGGTCTCTGTCCAGCCAGTTGCCGGCGAACGGCCGATCAAGGTCGTCCAGCTCACCCAGAGGGGACAGCGAGTCCGCGACCGGTACGCCACGCTGGTGCGAGAAGTCGAGTCTGACTGGGCAGCGCGATTCGGCGTCACGGCGATGGCAGCGGTCCGGGATGCGGTTGAGGCCACGTTGCCCGCTCTCGATCCCACCCTGCCCGACGCTTTCATTGCGACCTACGTACGGTCATAGCGGTCCGATAGCTTGATCTCCGCGCCGGCGAACGCGTCGTCGAGGCGCTCCATGGTGCGCGGGCCGAGCAGTACCCTGGTGCCGCGAGCGATCCCGATCCGGCCCGCGGTGGCACGTTGCGCGGTTGCCCATCCGCCGGCGGACCAGGACGAGTGCCTTGGTGACTCGAGAAAGCCCAGATCTTGCAGGCCTCTAAGCGGGGCGCCCGGATTTGAACCGAGGACCTCACCGACCGAATAACGATCGGTCACATCTTATGTATGCTAGGTTCCGATAGTCGGTGTTCCACGCATCAGCTAGACTTCGGCTATGAGCCACACCGATCTCTACGACATACCCCAGAACTTCCTGGACCTTCGCGACCTGATCCGCCGGCTGGCCCAAGAGCAGATCGCGCCCCGCGCGGCCGAGATCGACCGCACCGCCAAGTACCCGTGGGACGTCCGCCGCCTGTTGGCCGAGCAGGACGTGCTGGCGCTGCCGTTCGGGACCGAGTACGGCGGCACCAGCACCGGCGCTCTGATGTTGCAGATGGCGGTCGAGGAGATCGCGAAAGTGTGTGCGTCGAGCGCATTGATCTTGATGCTTCAGGAGCTCGGTTCGCTCCCGATCTCGCTCTTCGGTTCCCAGGAATTGAAGGACAAGTGGCTTCCGCGCTTTGCCACCGGCGAGGTCGCGCCGGCATTCGCGCTCAGCGAGCCGGAGGCGGGCTCGGACCCGGCGGCAATGCGGACCACCGCGGTCCGCGACGGCGACGGGTGGATCCTCAATGGCACCAAAAACTGGATCAGCAATGCCGGTATTGCCGACGTGTATGTCGTGTTCGCGAAGACGGACCTGGAGGCCGGCCGAAGCTCGGCGTTCTTGGTCGAGGCCGACCGCCCAGGGTTCTCAATCGGCAACGTCGAGCACAAGCTTGGGATCAAGGGGTCGCCGACCGGCTCGCCCGTGCTCGAGGACGTTCACGTGCCAAGCGGCAATCTCATCGGACAGGAGGGCAAGGGTCTCGGCATCGCGCTCGCGACGCTCGAGCGCACCCGGCTCGGCGCAGCCGCTCAGGCCGTCGGGATCGCTCAGGGCGCCACCGATTATGCGAACGCGTACGCCAAGGAGCGGATCGCGTTCGGCCAGCCGATCAACCAGCTCCAGGCCATCCAGTTCAAGCTGGCCGACATGGAGACCGGCACGGCGGCCGCGCGCGAGCTCCTCTACAAGGCCTGCGCCCTGGTGGATCGTGGCGTGCCCGGCGTCGGCAAGCACACCTCGATGGCCAAGCTGTTCGCCTCTGACAACGCGATGCGCGTCACCGTCGAGGCTGTGCAGGTGCTTGGTGGCTATGGCTACGTCAACGAGTATCCGCTCGAGCGCATGATGCGCGACGCGAAGATCACCCAGATCTACGAGGGCACGAACGAGATCCAGCGGGTCGTGATCGCGCGCGCGATGGCGCAATAGCGCGCCGACTCTTTGCCCAGCTGCCCTGACGGGGCCTGCCCGAAAATGGGTGAACCACCGATACTATGAAGCACATCCTAATGTCGGCACCTCTCCCGTTCGACCCGATCGCCGAAGCCTCCCGTCAATGGACTAAGCACTGGGGCCCGGACACGACCCCGCCGATGCGCGCAGTCACCTCGATAACGCGCGCCCACCAGATCCTGATCGGCCGCCTGAACGAGGCGCTCGCGCCGTTCGACCTGACGTTTCCGCGCTACGAGGCGCTGATGTTGCTCTATTACAGCCGGACGGGCTCGCTGCCGCTCGGCAAGATGAGCGACCGGCTACAGGTTCACCGCACGAGCGTGACAAATCTGATGGACGGTCTCGAGCGCGAGAGGTTCGCGGAGCGCTCGCCTCATCCGACCGACCGCCGCACCACGCTCGGAACGATCACGCCTCGCGGCCGCGAGGTCGCTAAGAAGGCGACTCGTGTACTCAATCAGGCGGAGTTCGGCACCGCCCCGGTACCGCACCGCGACCTCGACGTGATCAGCGACAAGCTCACGAGCCTCCGGGTTAGCGCCGGCGACTTCGTCGGTACCGACGGCCGGCGGGCGAAGGAGGACGGCGATGGGAGATGACATCATGGCGCTGGCCCGCGAGCAGGTGCTGGAGCGCGGTGTGCCACTCGATGAGGCCCAGGTCACCGCGGTGCTTCGGCTCCCCGACACTCGCGTGGGCGACGCGCTGGCGCTCGCGCACGAGGTCCGGATGCGGTGGTGCGGGCCGGCCGTCGAGGTCGAGGGGATCATCTCGATCAAGACCGGCGGTTGCCCAGAGGACTGTCACTTCTGCTCGCAGTCGGGTCGGTTCGAGACGCCCGTGCGCGCCGTCAAGCTCGACATTCCCGCGCTCGTGCAGGCCGCGCACCAGACAGCGGAGAGCGGCGCGACCGAGTTCTGCCTGGTAGCGGCGGTCCGCGGGCCGGACGAGCGACTGATGGCACAGGTACGCGACGCGATCGCTGCGATCAACGCCGAGGTCGAGATCAACATCGCTTGCTCGCTGGGAATCCTCACCCGGGCACAGGGAGAGGAGCTCGCCGCGCTCGGAGTCCACCGCTACAACCACAACCTCGAGACGGCCCGCTCCTACTTCCCCGAGGTGGTCACCAGCCACACGTGGGAGGAGCGGATGGAGACGCTAGAGCTCGTGCGCGAGCTGGGTATGGAAGTGTGCTGCGGCGGGATCATTGGGATGGGAGAGTCGATCGCCCAGCGCGCGGAGTTCGCCAGCCAGCTGGCCACACTCGCCCCAGACGAGGTTCCGCTGAACTTCCTCGATGCGCGTCCCGGCACGCCGTTCGCCGCGTTACCTGTCCTGGACGAGCACGACGCGCTGCGTGCGATCGCGGCGTTCCGGCTCGCGCTGCCGCGGAGCGTGCTGCGCTTCGCCGGCGGACGCGAGCTGACCCTCGGCGACGACGGCACTCGCCAGGGCATGCTCGGCGGGATCAACGCGATGATCGTCGGAAACTACCTCACGACCCTCGGCCGCTCGGCGGAGCACGACCTCGATCTGCTCGAGGAGCTCTCGATGCCAGTCAAGCCTCTCGCGCAGACCCGCTGACCGAACCGCCCCTGTATTGCGACGGATGCGGCCGCCCGAACGCCGAGGGCGGACACGGGCGCTGCCGCGAGCGACGGCGCGCATTCGACCCTCCACGCTTCTGCACCCAGTGCGGGCGCAAGCTCCGGGTACAGGTCCTGCCCTTCGGATGGACCGCGGAATGCGTCCTATGCGGCCCGGTCGCCCGCGGGGACCGCGCGTCTGGAGGCTGACCCTGAAGCGGCTCCTGCCGCCCACCACAGCCTGGGCTCGCGCCGCTCGCGCCGCGCCGGTAGACCGAGCCCGAACCCGACCACGCGAGCCGCCAACTCCGTCCGCTGCTTCTCCTCCGGTGGCAGTAGATGGGTGCGGAGCACCGGGATCCCGAAAGTCTCCTCAACCCGACGCGCGGCATCGCCGTCGCGCGTGTCGACGACGAATCCGTCGATCAGCCCGGCCCACAGCCCGGCGACCGCATCCGCGGTGTGCGGCAGCCCGAGCATCTCCATCAGCCTGCCCCGTACGCTGTGACGCCCGGCCTCCGGAGGCGTTCGGGGTGCAACTGCTTCGACGACCGGGCTGACCGCGACGACGCGGGGCGCCTCGCTCACGGCGTCCACCAGGCCCGGAACCGCCAGGATCGGCATCAGGCTGACGACGGGATTCGATGGTCCGAGCACGACCAGCCCCGCCCCAGCGAGCCCGGCGAGCGCTTCCGGCGTCGCGGACACAGCCCGCGGCTCAACCCTCACTGCGAGCGGAGCCGCCGACGCGCGCCGGCGCACAAGGTAGTCCTGAAGCGAATGCCAGCCGTCCGCGGTCTCGATCCGCGTCCGGTGCGGCTGCGCGCCCGCGGGCACAATCGTCGCCTCGACGCCGAGCGCCTGGCAGCAGCGGCGTGCGACCTCACCACGGTCGAGGCCGGCGGCCAGCCAGGCGGTCCGGAGCAGGCTGATCGCGATATCGCGATCGCCCATGCGGAACCACCCCTCGTCCCCGAGCGCCTCGACGCAGGCCGTCGTGTCCCCGCGCCGGCCCCAGCCCAGTTCCTCGTCGAACTCGCCCGCCACGCCGTAGAGCACGGTGTCGAAGTCGGGCCAGACCTCGAGCGCGGTGAAGCGGACGTCGTCGCCCGGGTTGGTCACGAGCACGACGTCCCGAGCGCCGACGCTCTCAACCAGGCCCGGCGCGAACCGGGCCCCGCCGAACCCTCCGCACAGGCAGCAGATCTTCGCCTGCGTCATACCGGCATTCTCGCTCGCCGGCCGCACGAGTCCTCGAGGAAGTCGACGATCGCCTCGGTCGAGGCTCCGGGGGTGAACACCTCGGCGACTCCGAGCTGCTTGAGCGCAGCGACGTCCTCGTTGGGGATCGTGCCGCCGACGGTCACGACGACGTCGTCGACGTCGTGCTCGCGCAGCAGCTCGACGACGCGCGGTACCAGCGTCATGTGCGCGCCCGAGAGGATCGACAGCCCCACCGCGTCGGCATCCTCCTGGATGACCGTCTCAACGATCTGGTCGGGAGTCTGATGAAGCCCGGTGTAGATGACCTCCATGCCGGCGTCGCGGAGAGCGCGCGCGATGATTTTCGCTCCCCGGTCGTGGCCATCCAGGCCTGGCTTGGCGACGACGACTCGGAGCCTGCGGCCCGCGGCGCTCATCAGAACACCGGCTGCTCACGGTAATCGCCCCACACCTCCTGGAGGGCGGCGACGATTTCGCCCTCGGACGCGTGGGCGCGGGCCGCCTCGAGCAGCGCCGGCATTATGTTCTGCAGGCCGGCCGCCGCAGCCTTCAGGGCGGCAAACGCTTGCTCGAGCGCGGCGCTGTCTCGATCGGCCTTGGCTGCGCGCAGTCGCTCGATCTGTTTGCGCTCGAGCGCCGGATCGATCCACAGCACCGGGGTGGCCCCATCATCGCCTTCGGTGAACGCGTTAACGCCGACTACGATCCTCTGGCCGGACTCGATCTCGCGCTGGAGCTCAAAAGCCGCGTCGGCGATCTCCCGTTGCGGGAAGCCCGTCTTGACCGCCTCGACCATCCCGCCGATCTGGTCGATCCGGTCGAAGTACTCGTAGCAGAGCTCCTCCATCCGATCGGTCAGCGACTCAACGAAATAGGCGCCGCCGAGTGGGTCGATCGTGTTCACCACGCCTGTCTCGTGCGCGATGATCTGCTGCGTGCGCAGCGCGATCCGGACGGCGTCCTCGGTCGGGAGCGCAAGCGCCTCGTCAAACGAGTTGGTGTGAAGCGATTGGGTGCCGCCGAGGACCCCGGCCAGGGCCTCGATCGCCGTCCGGACGACGTTGTTGAGCGGCTGCTGCGCGGTGAGCGACACACCCGCCGTCTGGGTGTGGAAGCGCATCCGCCATGACTCGGGCTTCTTGGCGCCGAACGTGTCACGGAGTTCGCGCGCCCAGATGCGACGCGCCGCTCGGTACTTGGCGATCTCCTCGAAGAAGTCGATCTGAGCGTTGAAGAAGAACGACAGCCGGGGCGCGAAGTCGTCGACATCCACGCCCCGGGCGATCGCGTGCTCGACGTAGGTGAGCCCGTCCTTGAGCGTGAACGCGAGCTCCTGGGCCGCGGTCGCGCCCGCCTCGCGAATGTGGTAACCGCTGATGCTCACCGGGTGCCACCGCGGCATGTGCTCAGAGCACCACTCGATCATGTCGGTGACCAGTCGCATCGCGGGGTCGACCGGGAAGCACCACTCCTTCTGGGCGATGTACTCCTTGAGGATGTCGGTCTGAATCGTTCCTCCGAGCCGCTCCCTGCCCAGACCTCGGCGCTCGGCCGCCACGACGTAGAAGGCGAGCATGATCGCCGCCGGCGCGTTGATCGTCATCGACACGGTCACCTCGTCGAGCGGGATCCCGCCGAATAGCGTCTCCATGTCGGTAACCGTGTCAATCGCGACCCCTTCTCGCCCGACTTCGCCGAGCGATCGCTGGTGGTCTGAGTCGAGACCCATCAGCGACGGCATGTCGAACGCCGTCGACAGCCCGGTCTGCCCATGTTCGAGCAGGTACCGAAAGCGCTTGTTGGTCTCATCGGCGGTGCCGAAACCGGCGAACTGGCGCATCGTCCACAACCGGCCGCGATACATCGACGGATACACCCCACGGGTGAAGGGAAACTGCCCCGGCAGGCCGATGCCCTGGTCTCGCTCAGCCGGGAAGTCGCGCTCGGTGTACAGCGGGTCGATCGGCACGCCCGACATTGTCCTGAAAGGGACGTCGCGCTCGGGGTTGAGCCCGTACGCAGCCAGCCATTCCTCGAACGAAACCGGGACGTGGTCAAGGGCGGGCGCCACGGTCCAACTCTAGCCAGTCCGACAGTCGGTAGGCAAACTAAATGCGGTATTGGCGTTTCCACCAACCATTCGGTAGAATCCCATGGCCATGGCGGACGATACCACGGCGCCGAGGGTGCTGGATCGCATCGGTCTTGGACTCTGGACGATGCGCTCGATGGCGCTTCACCCCCGCAACCGCGTCGCCGACTACCGCGCGCTCGGCGAGGACGCCGTCCTGGCTGAGCAACTGGGCTTTCACTCGATCTGGTCGGCCGAGCATCGCGTCTGGTACGACGGGTGGTGCCCGGCGCCGCTCCACGCCCAGGCTCTCGTCGCCGGGGTGACGAGCCGACTGCGGATGGGGACTGCGGTCCTCCTGGCCACCCAGCACGATCCTTTCACCCTGGCGCGGACAGCGGCGGTGCTCGATCGGTGCTCCGGCGGACGGGTCGATCTCGGTATCGGACTCGGACACCGCGACGTCGAGTTCGACACCCTGGGATTGCGGCGCGATCAGCGAGGGCGGCGGATGGACGAGGCACTCGAGGTGCTGCCCGCGGTGTGGGCGGGAGAGCACGGCGATCCTCCCGTAGATCCTGGACCCGCCATCTGGATGGGCGGGATGGCCCCGCGCGCGCTCGAACGCGCCGCTACTAAGGGCTGCAACGTGATCCTGCCGCAAACCTTGCGGCCACACGAGGTCCGCCGCTGTATCGACACGCTCCACTCGCATGGAGACTGGAACGGGACGGTGGGCGTGCTTCGCGACGTCTGGATAGAGAACGACCCGCAGCGCGCGCGATCGATCCACTCCCGCTTCGTGAACAACTTCCGCGAGGAAGCTGGGTGGTGGATCCTGAAGGGCAAGCCCGCGTACGAGGCGCCGGACGCGCTCGAGCGCCAGATGGCGCGGGTCGCTGATGCCTCGCTGATGGGTACGCCCGACGAGGTCGCCGAAGGTCTCCGGGCTTTGCTCGAGGCCGGCGCCCATTTTCTCTGCCTCCGGATCAACTTCGACCTCGCGTCCCGCTCCGAGTTGCGCGAGCAAATGCACCGGGTCGCGAGCGAGCTTCCGCCGAGGCTGGCCGACGTAATCTCTCCGTTGGGAGTCGGGGGCTGATGCGCCTCCTGCTCGAACCTGAGCCCGACACCGACCTCGACGCGCTCACGCGGCAAGCTCAGGCCGCCCACGCCGCCGGCCTGGACGGGATCATGCTTCGCCAGACGCGCTCGGTGCCGGTGCCGCTGATCGTGGCGGCGGCGTTGGCCGGCCGGGTCGAGGATCTGCTGCTTGCCGTCGAGGTGGACGTGGGTGACCGCCACCCGTTCGAGCTCGCCGAGGAGGTCGCGGTCGTCGACCTGGCCATCGCGGGGCGGCTTGTACTCGTCGCGCATCCGGCGCCCGGAGCCGAGCAGGAGTACGGAGAAGCGCTCGACCTTCTGCGCACGGCGCTGACCGCACGCCCCTTCCGGTTCGATGGTTCTCGCTGGCGTGTGCCCGCGGAACTGCCCGAGAACGTGCACAACCTCGAGACGCACGTCCGGCTGACGCCCGCACCGGCGCAGGTGCGCCCGGAGATCTGGGGCTCCGGGTCGGGTCGAAGCGCGGCGCTTCAGCGCGGCCTGGGCTACCTCGCCGACGCGGATGCCGACCCGGGTGAGCTCGGCCTGGCTCACGAGCGTGCCGCCGAGGCGCTCGGTCCCGCCGCGATCGGCGCGCCGCGGGCGCGCCGGGAGACGCTGAGCGATGCCGACTCGCTGGTCACTCGCCTGCGCGCCGGACGCGAGGCGTTCGGACAGGACTGGGCGGTCGTCGGTGGAGGCTCCGCCGAGGCCGCGGCGCTGGGCACCCAGGTGCGCCCGCGGGTCCAGCTGCATCGGCTGAACCCGGTCCTCGAACGGCTGTGGGAGATGGACGGCCGGTGATCGCCGGGCGCGAGATCGCGTTGGCGACGCTGACCGTGCTGGATGCGCCGCCGCCCGAGATCGTCGACGTGGCCGCGGCCGCCGGGTTCGACTCGGTGACGCTGAGACTCGCCGACGCGAACGTCGCTGAGGCGAACCCGCTCGCGGGCGATACCGAGACGCGGCGCGAGACGATCGCTCGACTCCGCCACCACGGCCTGGGCGTGCTCGACGTCGAGGTCGTGCGGATGCGCGAAGACACCGATCCGAAACTGCTGCGACCGATGCTGGACAGCGCCCGCCAGCTCGGTGCTCGCCACGTCCTGGTGATCAACCTCGACGCCAACCAGGGACGCGCGAGCGAGAGGTTCGCCGGCATCTGCGGGGAAGCCGAGGCGTTCGGGCTCCGGGCCGTCCTCGAGTTCATGGTGTTCACCGCGACCAAGACCGTGGAGCAGGCGGACCGCATCGTCGCCAGCGCGGGTCATCAGGCCGGCGGAGTCCTGGTCGACCCACTCCACCTGCGACGGTCGGGCGGCTCGCCGGCGGATGTCGCGACCCTGGTGGCCGCCAACCCCGACCGCTATCCCTACGTCCAGCTGTGTGACGCTCCGCTGAGCGCGCCGGACGGACGTGGTCGGGCTCTCTACGCCGAGGCGGTCGAGAACCGGCTGGCCCCCGGAGACGGGGAGCTCCCGCTGCGCGAGCTGGTCGAGGCGATGCCCGCCGGCGCGCCGCTCAGCGTCGAGACTCCGGTCGCCGCCGCGGCGCATCTGAGCGCCCTCGAGCGCGCCGAGCACACGATTGCGGCGACGCGGCGCCTGCTCGCGGAGTGAGCCACCCGTGCAGCACCGGATCTTCCTCGCGCCCTGCCGACCCGGGGTCTCGTGGGCCGAGGCGCAGGCTCACTGGCGCTCGCATCATGAGGCGATGATGCTCCAGATCCCGGGGCTCGTCGGCTACGTGCAGGATCGTCCGCGCCGGGAATGGTGGATTCACCTTCCCTACCTGGCCTGCTCGGAGACCTGGTTCTCCGATCGAGAAACCGAGCGCGCCGCCTACGCGAGCGACTGGTACACCCAGGGGATCGCGGTCGACGAGGCGAGGATGTTCGGCCGCGAGGAGGCCTGGAGCTCACCGGTGCTCGAGGTGCAGACCGTCCGCCCCGGCCCGACCGGACGGTTCCGGGCGCTCGGCTTCGGTGCCTCGCTCGGGGCGCTCGACCCGATGATCCTCGATGGTCGCGTCGAAACGTTGCGCCTGCTGCGCCCGCCGCCGGGCGGCGGTGAGCAGCTCATCGTGTCGGTCTGGAGCGACGAGGAGTTACTCGCGCGGCATGTCGCCCTCCGTCTCGGCGGCCTCGCCTTCGTCGCCGAGCCCACCGCCTCGCTGTCGCCGCCGGCCCCACCATGGAACCCGTGATGAAACGGGCCGAGGCGGAGCGCCTGTGGGCGGTACACCGGATCCAGCAGCTCGCTTACGGGTATGCCCACGCGTTCGCGCTACGTGATCGCGAGCTGATGCTGTCGCTCTGGGCCGAGACCGAGACCCCCGTTCCGCTCCCCGCACTGGACATTCATCGGCTGCGCCGCGATCTCGACCGGTGGTGGGAGACGCTCGGTACGGTCCTCCTGCACGTGACCAATCACCTGATCGATTTCGACGACGATCAAAATGCTCGGGGAAGCGTTCACTGCCTCGGGCAGGTCGACCTCGGTCACCAGTTCGTCGATCAGACGATCCTCTATCGCGACCACTACGTCCGCCGCGACCGGCGCTGGGTGTTCGCCACTCGCGAGCACCTGCTGTGGTTTGGGCAGGAGCGCGACCGCCATCCGCTGCGCCAGCCACCGGCGAGATGGCCGCGCCGCCAGATCGGGCTCGGCGTGATGCTCGAGACGGGACCCGGGCGATGAGCGTCGCCAGCACGGGCAGCCAGCGCTGGCAGGAAACCGTGCGCTTCGGTGACCTCTTGCTCCGCGCGGCCGAGCGCGACCCGGAGCACGAGGCCCTCGTCTTCCCGGGCGCCCGCCTGACCTATCGCGAGCTCGAGCAACGCGCGTTCGCGGTTGCCCGGTCCCTACTGGCGCTCGGCATCGGTCCCCAGAGCCGCGTCGGGATCCTCATGCCCAACTGTCTCGAGTTCGTCGAGCTGCTGTTCGGGATCTCGCTCGTGGGCGGCGTGATGGTCCCGATTAACGCCCGGTTCGCGCCTCGTGAGCTCGCGTACGTGATCGAGAACGGCGATCTCGAGGTGATGTTCACCAGCGACGTGGTCATCGAGCACGTCGACTACGTCGAGCGTCTGCATGAGGCGCTGCCGGACCTCGGCGAACACCCCGCCAACGTGGAGCTTGACCTGCTCCAGGCCCCGAGGCTGCGCCGGGTCGTCCTGCTCGGCGCCCGCGAGGTGGCGGGAATGGCGACCGGCAACTGGTTCGCGGGACTGGTCGAGCGGGCATCCGAGGAGGACATCCTGGTCCGCCACCGGCGCACGTCCGTACGCAGCGCGGCGCTGATGATGTACACGTCGGGCACCACCGCGATGCCCAAGGGATGTGTCCTCTCGCACGAGGCGCTGGTCCGCACCGCCGTCGTGGCGGGCCGCACGAAGTTCCGCATCACCTCCGCCGACCGGTTCTGGGATCCGCTTCCGATGTTCCACATGAGCGCGATCCTCCCGATCATCGGCGTGTTCGACGGCGGTGGCACATTCTTGTCGATGACCCACTTCGAGGCCGGGAGCGCCCTGCAAATGCTCGATGACGAGCGCACGACGATCAGCTTCGCGACCTTCCCGGCCATCACCCAGGCGCTTCTGAACCATCCCGACTATCACCCCGACCGGTGGCGCGGGATTCGCATCATCAACAACGTCGCGCCGCCGGACACGCTGCGCGACATGCAGAGCCGTATGCCGCACACAGTCCAAATCAGCTCCTACGGGCTGACCGAATGTGGCGGGGTGGTGGCCTTCAACGATCCCGAGGACACCCTCGAGCAGCGCTGCACTTCGAGCGGAATCCCGTTCGACGGGATCGAGGTCGAGGTGCGCGACCTGGTGAGCGGTGAGCCGGCGCCGCCGGCCGTCCCGGGCGAGATCGTCGTACGCGGCTACTGCGTGTTCGACCGATACCACAAGGACCCCGAGCGCACCGCCGAAGCCGTCGACGACGACGGCTGGTTCCACACCGGCGACATCGGCGCGCTGACCGCCGACGGGCGCATTAGCTACCTCGGACGCACCAAGGACATGCTCAAGGTCGGCGGCGAGAACGTGGCGGCGATCGAGATCGAGTCGTTCATCGCCACGCATCCGGGCGTGAGCATCGTCGCGGTCGTCGGCGTGCCCGACGCGAAATACATGGAGGTGCCGGCCGCGTTCATCGAGCTTCGACCCGGGCACCGCGTCACCGAGGACGAGATCGTCGAGTTCTGCCGGAGGGGACTGGCCCGGTTCAAGGTTCCGCGCCACGTCCGCTTCATCGACCGGTGGCCAATGTCGGCCACCAAGATCCAGAAGTTCCGCCTCCAGGAACAGTTGACCCGCGAACTGGCCGAGGCCGTGAGGTCCCGGCATGAGGGGGCTCCAGCATGAGCGATGAACTGCTCGCCCGCGTGGCCGCGCTCGAGGCCGAGCGCGACATCCTCCGCACCATGTACAGCTACGGGCACGCGATCGACCGTGGCGACACCCAGGGCTGGATCGACTGCTTCACCGAGGACGGCGTCTTCGCCGCCAGCTCAGAGCGGCCCGGCTATCCCCCGTTCCACGTCGAGGGACGCGCCGCGCTCACGGACTTCCACGAGCAGCACACGCGTCCACCGGGCCTGTGGCACAAGCACCTGGTGATCGAGCCGCTGATCGACGTCGACGGCGAGCAGGCCGACGTCACGTCGTACTTCGTCGTCCTAGTCGAGCACGACGGCCGGCCGACCGTCCGCGTGTTCGGGCGCTATACGGATCATCTGCGTCGCGACCCTGACGGCCGCTGGCGCTTCGCCGAGCGGCGCTCGTCGATCGAATCGGTGGCGCCGGGGTTGCCGCCGCTGGCCTACGGACGCGAGCGCGCGGAGCGCGCTCTCGAGGACGCGGAGCGCTCCCAGAAATAGACTCATCGGGATGGCTCCGTCCGGCGAAGTGTTCGATCTCGATACCGACGGGCTTCGCCTGGCCGGTGAGCGCTGGCAGGGTGATCCCAGGAACGATCCCGTGCTGCTGCTGCACGGCGGCGGCCAGACACGCCACTCGTGGCAGCGCACCGCGGCGCGCCTGGCCAGCGGGGGCATCACGACGATCGCGCTCGACGCGCGCGGTCACGGCGACAGCGACTGGCATCCGGACGAGGACTACTCGCTCGACGGCTTCGTCGGCGATCTCGTCAACTTCGTGAACACGCTCGACCGTACGCCCGTCCTGGTCGGCGCGTCCCTAGGCGGCACCACGGCGCTAGTCGCCGCGGGCGAGCACCCCGGCGTGGCCAGCGCGGTGGTCCTGGTGGATATCGTCGTCAATCCGGAGCCGACGGGCGTCGCACGCATCACGAACTTCATGACCGCCCACCAAGACGGGTTCGCGACGCTCGAGGAGGTGGCGAACGCGATCGCCACGTACAACCCCGTGCGCAAGCGGCCGCGCAACCTCGACGGCCTGCGCAAGAACGTTCGCCAGCGGGCCGACGGCCGCTGGTACTGGCACTGGGACCCGGCGTTCATGCGGGTCGAGGACGAACCGCAGCGGCGCTTCGATCCGACCCGCCTCGAGGCCGCCGCGGGGCGGCTGACCGTGCCGGTGATGATCGTTCGCGGCGCCCAATCCGACGTCGTCAGCGACGACGCCATCGAGGACATGAAGCGACTCATCCCCCACGCGACGACGTGCGACGTGCGCGCAGCGGGACACATGGTCGCGGGCGATGACAATGACGTCTTCACGGCCAACCTGAGCCAGTTCCTGGCTTCGCTAAGTCGAGACATCGACGGTCAGGCCTCCGCCCATGGCCGGGCCTGAACCTGGGACGCGAAGACTGAGAGCGGAAGGCTGACGTGAATATGGCTCCGCCCTTGCGCACGGATCGTCGACGAGTCCGTCGTCGACGAATTGACCTGGCGCGATTTTTGCCGCGGACCGTTCAGGCCTCAGCGATCGCGCTGCTCCGGCCCGCCAGATAGCCGAACACGATCGCCGGTCCGAGCGTCCCGCCCGCTCCCCCGTACGCCATGCCGGTTACCCCCGCCATCACGTTGCCCGCGGCGTACAGACCGGGCATCGGCCGGCCGTCGACGTCGAGCACGCGCGCGGAGGCGTCGGTGCGAGCGCCGCCGTTGGTGCCCAGGCAACCCGGGTGGACCCGCACGGCGTGGAACGGAGCCGCCTCGAGCGGCCCGAGCGTGCGGCGTCTCCCTTCCTGCCCGCGATCGCCCGCCCACAGATCGTAGGCGCTGTCGCCGCGGCCGAAGGCGTGGTCCCGGCCGCCGGCGATATCGGCGTTGAAGGCCGACACGGTGGCGACCAGGCCTGCGGGGTCGACGCCGAGCGGGCCGGCGAGTTCTTCGAGCGATGGCGCGGTCGTCACCCAATCCGGAGCCTCGTCGGTGGGCGGCTGGAGCCCGACGCCGTAGCGGCACAGGTACTCGTGGTCGAAGACGAGCCAGCACGGCAGGTTCGGGTAGTCGAAGGCGCCGGCGTCGAACGCGTGGAACGCGCCGCCGAGCGCGTTGTAGTTCGCGGCCTCGTTGACGAACCGCGCACCGGCGCGGTTGACCAGGATCGAGCGCGGCAGCGTGCGCTCGCGGTTGACTAGCAGCGGACCCGCCTCGGTGCGACCGTCCGGCGCGTACATCACCGGAACCCACCACGCCTCCCGCATGTTGCCGAGTCCGGCGCCGTGACGCATGGCCATGCGAAGGCCGTCGCCGGAGTTGGATTCGGCGCCGGCGGGCGCCGTCATCGGCCCACGCAGGAAGCTGCGCACGAGATCGGGGTCGCGCTCGAAACCGCCGGTGGCGAGCACCACGCCCCGGCGCGCCAGCACGCGGGCTGGTTGACCGTCGATCTCGACCTCGACACCGGCGACGCGCCCGTCCCGGAAGACCAGGTCCAGCGCGCGCGCTCCCGTGACCGGCTCGACGCCGTGGGCCAGGCACCCCGCGAGCAGTGCGCCCACGACGCCCTGGCCGATTCCGCGCTGGTCGCGGGCGCGGCGCTCGGCGAGCACCGCGGGCTCGATCACGCCGCTGCCGCCGCCCATCGGCAGCTCGTGGAGCTCGACGTGGACCTCACGGGCCGGCGAGAGCACGCGGTCGGCCCAGTCGCCGAGCGATGCGAACGGAAACAGCGGGCACTCCAGCGAGCGGCCACCGTCAGGCTTGCCGCCGGGATGCTCGGGCTGGTAGTCCGGATAGCCCTCGATGACCCGGAGGCGCAGGGGTGTCGCGCGCTGCAGCCAGGCGACGACGCTCGGGCCCGTCTCCACCAGGACCCGCACGAGCGATTCGTCGGTGAGCCCGTGGGAGAGCGACATCAGGTACCTGACCCCCTCCTCGACGCTGTCCTGCACGCCGAGAGCGCGCGCGTGCGGGTTGGCGGGAATCCAGATCATCCCGCCCGACACCGCGGTGGTGCCGCCCAGCTGGTCGGCCTTCTCGTACAGGCCGACGTCCGCTCCCGCCTGCGCGGCGGCGATCGCCGCGACCATACCAGCCGCACCGCTACCCAGGACGACGACGTCGTGTGTCCCGTTCACCGTCTCAGAAGCTGCGTTCGAGGCCGAGGTTTTGGGCGATGATGTTGCGCACCATTTCGTTGGTGACTGGGCCGATCTGATACAGGCGCACGTCGCGCCAGTAGCGCTGCATGTCGAACTCCGCGGCGTACCCCATCCCCCCGAGGATCT
>DATJRS010000119.1:0-64975 GCA_035504535.1 Solirubrobacteraceae bacterium
CGATCGGCGGCGCTGTTCAGCGTGCCGGTTCGAGCCTGGAACACGATCTGGTCGGCGTCGCCCGCCTGGGCCGGGAATCGGCTCTGCAGCAGGTCGACGGCCTGCTGTGAGCCCGTGCCGGGCAGCGTGAAGCTGCTCGCAGTCTTCTTCCCAACCGAGTTCGAGACCGCGAAGATCCCGACGACGGCGACGATCCAGGCCACCACGACCGTCCGTCGGTGCGCCATCGTCCAGCGAGCGATTCTGAGCATTTCGTTCCGGCTTTCACAAGTCGCAATTTTGCAGGTCGTGCATTTATATCGGCAGTGCAGCCCGAAAGTCAACACTCATTGCAAAATTTCCTTCTGTGAAGGTTCGCTGGTAAGCTGACGCTCAATGACCTCGCTCGACACGTCCTCGGAGAAGCTGGGGCTGCGCGAACGCAAGAAGCAGCAGACGCGCGAGACGATCGCGCGCGTGGCGCTGGAGCTGTTCGCCGAGCGCGGCTACGACCAGACGACGCTGGCGGAGATCGCCGAAGCGGCGAACGTGGCGCCACGGACGATCTTCGCGTACTTCGACAGCAAGGAGGACATCCTGCTGTGCGGGGAGCGATCGTTCCTCGACGATCTGAAACGCCGGCTCGAGGAGCGCCCCGCGGGGACAACGACCGTCGACGCCCTGCGCGAGTTCATCTCGCAGATTCCGCCGCAGGACGAGGACGACCTCCTGCGCAAGAAGGTCATGAACGAGAACCCCGCCCTGAAGATGAAGGCGCACGCGGGCCACACCCGGCTCGAGCCGATGCTCGCCGAGGCGATCGCCAAGGACCTGGGGGCCAAGCCCGACGACCTGCAACCGATGCTCGCCGCGGCGTCGGTGACCGCAGCCTTCATTTCGGTTCGCGACCGGATCTTCGCGGCGGAGGAGGGCGGGGAGCCGATGACCCACGAGCAGGCCATGGCGACCCTCGACCAGGTGCTCGACTTCCTGCGCGGCGGGCTAGAGGCCCTTCAGCAGGCCTGAAGCCCAAGCCGCTAAGCGCCTCCGGCGCTCACACCTGCGGGTGGCGCTCGACGGTGCCGTCCTCGAACTCGTCGGCGACGCGCGCGCCGACGTCGAACGCCGGCTCCTCACCGATCTCCTCGTGCTTGAGCGCCTCAGCCTCAAGCAGCGAATGCTGCTCGAGTGCGATCTTCGTCTCGGCGGCGACGTCGATGTCGCGCGCGAGCCAGAGATACGCAAGAGCTGCCACCGGGAAGCCGATGAACGGCGAGAGGTCACCGCCGGATAGCTGCTTGGCGATCGGGCTCGTGTAGATCGTCGGGATGCTCATGAACGGGATCATCACGACGAATCCGATGGCGTACGCGGTGAGCCCGCGCCAGCCCCACGCGTGGTAGAGGCCGTTCGGCTTGAACAGCTCCCGGATCGCGTAGTTGCCCTTCCGGACGAAGAAGAAGTCCATCAGGTTGACCGCCGTCCACGGGATCATGAAGTACAGGATCATCGTCAGGAAGGCGCTGAAGTTCGTCAGGAAGTTCGAGGACAGCGTCAGCGCGAGGACGGTGCCGGCGACCGTGATGAAGCCGACGCTGGTCCAGCGCGCGGTGAAGTTCGGGCGAATGCGCTTGACCGTGTCGACCGTGGTCAACGTGGACAGCCCGCCGCTGTACATGTTCATCGCGGTCACCGCGATCAGCCCCGGGAGGGAGCAGATCATGATGATCGGGCCGAAGCCGGAGAAGATCTTGTTGGCCACGTCGTGGACCTGGGCGACCGGCGCGGCCGTCGTGGCCACCGACAGGATGAACGCGCCGACGAGGAACGGGATGATCCCGCCGATCGCCGAGCCCCAGTATGTCCACCAGAACACCGTGGAACTCGGCGTGTCACGCGGCAGGTAGCGCGAATACTCCGATACGTACGGCGCCCACGTCAGCTGATAGCTGACCACCGCCCCGAACTGCAGAAGGAAGATCCCGCCGCTGAACTTGCCCAGGTCGAACGCGTTGTGGGGCGCCCCGATCGTGAACAGCGCGCCGATCGTGAACACGCCGTAGGCGACGATGAACAGCCAGGTAGCCCAGCGCAGCCCGGTGTGGATCAGCTCGTAGCCGAAGATCGTCAGCGCGAGCGACAGGATGACCACCGGTAGATACGCGACGAACTTGCCCCAGCTCGGGAACAGCTCCTGGATGACCTGGCCTCCGAGGATGGTGTTGAACACGTTGAAGCCGATGAACAGCAGCACCGCGACGATCACCGGCAGCAGCGACCCGAAGTAGCCGAACTGTGCGCGCGACTGGATCATCTGCGGCAGACCCAACTTCGGACCCTGCGCGGAGTGGAACGCCATGAACAGGGTGCCGATCAGGGTTCCGAGGATGATCGCGATCATCGCCCAGATCAGGTTCAGACCCGCCGCTACCCCGATCGCCCCGACCGCGAGCGTCGAGAGCTGGGCGTTGCCCTGGAACCACACGGGCCCCAGGTGCCACGGCTTTCCGTGCCGTTCGCTTTCCGGGACGTAGTCGATCGAGCGAATCTCGACCGAGCCCGTGCTCAGGACTGAGCTCTGCCCGGTGCGTTCCGTCGTCGTCGTCATCTGCCTCCGTCTCCCATGTTCGGTGTCGCCCCGGTGGAGCGCAATTGCCGAGTATGCGGTGTATACATCTTCGCCACAGGGATTTCAACATTCCCGATGGCTAACCATCGTTGGCCCTCTGGAGGGTTGGTGGGGTGGGTCATCCGTCGTCTCGCAGGATCGTGAGCGGCAAGGTAAAGCCGACATTCCACATCCCGCCGTCGACGACCTCGAGCAGCTTCAGGTCGCCGGCCAGGCTGCAGGTGACGTAGGCGTCCTCGCGTGTCAGCCCGTGCTCCTCGACGAGCCAGGCGATCGTGTCGCGCACGGCAACCCGCGCCCCCTCCATCAGGTCCGGGCCGATCCCCATCGAGCCGTGGTGGCCGCGACCGTCTACGAGCGGGGTGAGTGCACCCGGGGTTCTAAATCGGATCCCGCCCACCCCACCGATCGTGCGCGCCTCGACCGTGAAGCGCAACGTCGCTCGCATATCGCACTCCAGGGCGGCGAGGCACACCTCGCCGTCGCCCTGGGCGCCGTGAGGATCGCCGCACGAGAACAGTGCCCCGTCGCACCAGATCGGCAGCCACAGTGTGCTCCCGGCCGTCAGATGGCGGGTATCGATGTTCCCGCCGCCCTTGTGGGGCGGAAACGAGGGAGCACTCGCCGGAGCGTCCGGCTGGGTTCCCATCGTGCCCAGGAACGGCGCCAATGGGATTCTCACCTGCGGGCATACCTGCACGGTCTTGCCGTCGCGCATGTCGAAGGTCTTCACGAACGGAACCGGGAAGTCCTCGGGGAGCAATCCGAGGCCCGGCTCGACGCCGCACCAGCCCCATTCGCCGGGCGTCATCGACAGGATGTCCACGCGCAGTGTGTCGCCCGGCCTGGCACCGGTCACGAGGATCGGACCCAGCAGCCGGTAGATCGAGTCGAAGTCGAAGGTGGTGTCCTCGTAGCGGTCGCCCTCCCGGATCTGGCCGGCTCCGGCCATCTCCAGGTCGAGGTCGACGACGTCGCCCGACTGGATCCGAAGGGTCGGCTCGGTATCGCGCTCCCAACGATGGTGAAACGGGGTTCGCGCTAGCTGGTGCTCCATTGCTCGCTCCGTTCGGGTTGGGAATCCGGGGTGGACATCAGCCAGCTGCGGTCGAGCTCGCGGACCGAGCCGCAGCCCGCCAGGGTCATCGCCAGCCGCAGCTCGTCGACGAGCAGACCCATGGCCCGTCTCGCCCCGGCCTCGCCCCCCGCGCCCAGGCCGTAGACGAGCGCCCGCCCGGACAGGCACGCCCGGGCTCCGAGCGCGAGCGCCTTCAGGACATCCACTCCCCGGCGAATGCCGCCGTCCACGTAGACCTCGATCTCCGAGCCGACCGCCTCGAGGACGCCCGGCAGGGCGGCGATCGTCGAGGGAGCTTGATCGAGCTGTCGCCCCCCGTGGTTGGAGACGATCACCCCGGCGATGCCGAGGCGCGCGGCCTGCTGCGCATCCTGCGGACGGAGCACGCCCTTGAGCACGATCGGGGCGGGCCACTCTTCCTGAAGCCAGCTGATGTCGCTCCAGCTCAAACGTGGGTCGAACTGACTGTTGATCATCGCGGTCAGGGTCGGCTTGCCGGACCCCGGCTCGTCGCGGATGGAGGCGCGGCTGCGCCGCGCGGCCTCGGATAGGAACCGAGGACGGCGCACGAAGTCGATCGACCAGCGCGGGCACGTCAGGCCCTGGGCCAGCGAGCGCGCGGTCACGCGCGGAGGCAGCGTGAAGCCGTTGCGCCGGTCGCGCTCGCGGGCCCCGGCGCGTTGCACGTCGACGGTGACCACGAGCGCGAGGTAGCCGGCCGAGCGGGCTCGACCTATCAGCTCCCGCGCGTACCCGCGGTCGCCGGACACGTACAGCTGGAACCACTTGGGACCGGGGCTGTGCGCGCCCACCTCCTCGGGGCCGCACGAGCCAACCGACGACAGGACATACAGGCTCCCGGCGGCGTGGACGGCGCGCGCCACCCCGATCTCGCCGTCGCGGTGCACGATCCCCGTCATCCCGGTGGGGGCCCCGAGCAGCGGCACCTCGACTCGACAGCCGAGCACGGTGGTCGAGAGGTCGACGCTGGCCGTGCCGGTGAGCACGCGCGGCATGACGGCGATCCGGCGCAGGTCGGCCTGGTTTCGCTCCGCGGTCAGCTCGTCCCAGGCCGCGCCGTCGACGTAGTCGAACACCACACCAGGCACACGCCGCCGAGCAAGCGCCCGCAGCTCGGCGATGTTTCCGCACCGCTCCACCCGCCCGACGTCGGTGAAGTGCCGCCGCGCGGCCGCCGGCGCGTCGCGCAGGTCGTCGCGCAGCTGGGCGAGCAGAACGTCGAAAAAGCCCTCCTCGCTCACGGCGCCGCCACGCGTTCGGGGATCGGCGCCGGGTCGCTGGCCAGCCGGTGCGCGAGCGACGCCGACACGCCGGCGGTCTCGGCGATCGCGCGCTCGTCGACCAGCGCGCGGACGTCGCCGCGCGAGTGGTAGTAGGGATAGTCGGGGCGCCAAAGCAGACAGGCGGGTACGCCCGCGTCGGTGAACGGGGCGTGGTCGGAGAACGTGCTGCGTGCGTTCATCGCCCGATGGGCCTTCCAGCCGCGAGCTGCGCCGATCTCGACCGCCAGCGCCAGCAAAGCGGCGTCGGCCGACCAGATCTCCCGGTGGGCGGGATAGGCGCTGGCGATGCCGTCGAGGTTGACCATGCCGACCACATCCGCCATCTCAGTCGCGTGCGCGTGTACATAGGCGGTGGCGCCCCACACCCCCACCTCCTCGGCCGCCGAGCTGAGCAGCACGACCGTCCGGCGCAGGTCCGACTCGAGCAGGACGCGGCCGGTCTCGAGCAGGCTGGCCAAGCCGCTGCCGTTGTCGTACACGCACGACCCCTCGGCCTGGCTGTCGTAGTGCGCCGACAGAATGACCTGTCCGGGCTCGCTCCCCGGGATCACGCCCACCACGTTGTGCGCCGTGCGTTCCAGGTATCCGCCCTGATGGGCCAGGCGGATCTCCGCCGGCGCCCCGTCGGTCAGGGCGGCAATCAGCTCGCGTCCGGCCGGATTTGAGATCGTCACCCCGCAGTAGGCGGTCGGGCGTCCCTCCCACGGCGGCTCCAACGGCGGTGGGTAGAGGGCGCCGGTGAAGTTGCCGACGATCCCATCCGGGGTTTCGCAGATGTGCACCAACCCGGCCACCTCGCGCTCCTCGAGCACCGTGACCAGGTCGAACGGGAACATGCTGTGCACCACCGCGATCTTCCCGGCCAGCTCGACCCCGCGGCGATCGAGGCGCTCGAAATCGGCCTCGGTGGCGTCGCCGAGGTAGACCGCTTCCCCAACTACCTCGCCGGTCGCGGTGTACTGGAGCGGATTGCACTCGAACTCGGCGGGCGCCGGTCCGACCAGGGCGCAGGACGCGGAGCCTCGCTCATAGGCGAGGAACGGGAACGACTCGAGCCGAACCTCGGACAGGCCGAGCTGGTTGAAGCGATCGAGCAGGTAGTCGCGAGCGGTCACCTCGCCCGGGGTGCCTGCGTACCGGTTGCCGATCGCGGCGATGTCGTCCAGGGTGCGGCCGAGACGGGTCGGATCAAGATCAAGCGGACGCGGGTTCATATGTCGATTCTCCTGGCTGGCAGCAGCGGCGGGACGGTGCGCTCCACGACGACGTCGAGCAGCACTGGACCGTCGCTCTGAAGGGCGGTCCGGATGGCATCGGGCAACTCACCCGGGTCGCGCACGCGCGCGGCCGGGCAGCCGTACGTGGCGGCCATGGCGAGCAGATCGACGCCGGGGAGCTCCAGACTGGGCAACCCCTCGAGGCCCCCGAACGCGGCCACCGACTCGAGGATCGCGTAGCGCGCGTTGTTGACCACGATGAACGTGACTGGGATCCCGAGCTGCACCGCGCTCCATAGGGCCTGGGGGGCGAATAGGGCCGAGCCATCGCCCACCAGGCAAATCACCGGCCGACCGGGCTGCGCCAGCTTGATGCCGACCGCGGCGGGCATGGCGAAGCCGAGTCCGCCGCTGGCGGTCGCGAAGAAGCTGGCCGGGCGACGGATCCACAGGTGCCGACGCAGGTCGTTGCGATTGGACGGCGACTCCTCGACGAGGACGGCATCGTTTGGCAGCGTGCGTGCAAGCGTGGCCATCAGGAAGGCCGGCGAGATCGGTTCCGATGTGGGCGGCATCGCTGGGGCAGCTCGGGGGGCGCGCTCGGAGGCGGGTCGGGGCGGGATCCGTTCGAGCAGCGCATCGACGATCGCCCGCGTGTCGCCGATCAGGCTCAGCTCGCTCGGGCCGCGTGCCGCCTCGTCGGGGTCGTCGGTGATGTGGAGAATCGCGGGCAGCGACTCGTCGCTCGGCTCGTAGGGGAGAAATGCGAACACGGGCGCGCCGAGCACCAGCGCGACGTCGACCCCGTCCAGCTGGGCGACCGCGCTCCCGTAGCCAGCGGCGAGGTGGCCACGGTAGAGCGGGTGGTCCTCGGGGAAGCCGAGCCGGGGCGCCTGGGGCGCCGCCCACACCGCCGCGTCGAGCCGCTCGGCCAGTTCCGTCGTCTCGGCCCATGCCCCATCGCGATCGACGCCTGCGCCGACGATCAACGCGACGACGCCGTCGCTGAGACGTCGCGCCAGTTCCGCGACGGCCCCGGCGTCCAGCCCTCCGGCGGCGCGTACGTGTCGCGCGATCGCGGACGGCGAGGCCGCGGGCAATCCGGCGTCCCAGTCGTCGGCCGGAACCGACACGAACACTGGACCGTATGGCCGCGCCTGCGCCAGAACCCAGGCCCGATCGAGCGCGGCGGGAACGTCCTGCGCCCGCGCCGGCTGCTCGGCGTGCTTGACATACGGGGCCATCAGCTCGACGCCGCGCGCGAACAGATAGGGCTCGAGCGCAAGGTGGCGGCGATCCTGATTGCCCCCGGTTATGACCAGGGGGGCGCGGTTGTGGAAGGCATTGACCACGGCGCCCATCGCGTTCCCGACACCGCACGCACTGTGCAGGTTCACGAACGCGGGCCGACCGGCGGCCTGAGCGTACCCATCGGCCATCGCCACCGCAACCGATTCGTGCAGCGCCATCACGTAGCGGAAGTCGGGCGGAAGGTCTCGTAGGAGACCGAGTTCGGTAGATCCCGGATTCCCGAAGATCGTCGTCATCCCGCGCTCGCGCAGGAGCTCGAACGCGCCCTCGCGCACAGTTCGAGTCCCGGTCCCGATCATGGCCGCTCAGACCTCGACGGGCTCGGCGGGCTCGGCGGTCAGCCGCCGGTAGGCATCGGGGTCCGTCGCGCCCTCGGTGGACAGCAACAGCACGGTGCTCTGCGGCCCGAGCGAGGCGGCGGCGCGCGCCTGCGACAGCTCCGGCACGTCACCCAACGCAAGCAGTCCAGCGAGCCCGGCGGCCCCGGTCTCCCCGGCGATGATCCCGTCGCGCGCGAGCAGCCGCATCGCCTCCGGCACGCGTTCATCCTCGACCGCGACGTACACGTCGATGCCGCGCGAGACCAGCGGCCAGGCGACGCGCGACGGGGTGGGGCAGTTCAGCCCGGCCATGATCGAGTCCTGCGGATGGTCGAGCGTCGTGATCCTCCCGGCGGCGACGGACTCGAGCACGCACGCCGCCGAGACCGGCTCGACCCCGACGATCACCGGTCGCGGCGCCGGTCCGCCGTGGACGGCGGCGACGACCGCGGCGGCGAGCGCGCCGACGCCGATTGGAACCACGACGACGTCCGGGCGGCGCTCAAACTGCTCCTCGAGCTCCGCGAACACCGTGCTGTAGCCATCGATCACCCAGCCAGGAACCCGTTCGTAGCCCTCCCAGGAGGTATCCGAGATCACCAGGCATTCCTCGCTCGCGTCGGCGGCCGACCGGCGTACGGTGTCGTCGTAGCCGCCGTCGAGCACTGTCACCGACGCGCCCTCGCTCGCGATCGCATCGATCCGTGCCTGCACGGTGTTCGCCGGGACGTAGATGAGCGCCTCGAGTCCGAGCAGCTTCGCCATCCGCGCGACGGCGCGCCCGTGGTTGCCGTCAGTCGCCGCGCTCAGCGCCGGCCGCGCGCCGTGGTCGAGCTCGGCGCGGAGCGCCTCGATCGTCGGGACCGCTTCCGGGTCGCGACCGAGATGCTGAAGGAGCGCCCGGTACACCGCGTAGGAGGCGCCGAGCATCTTGAACGACGGAAGGTCGAGCCGGCTCGACTCGTCCTTGACGAGCACTTCGCCGACGCCGAGGCGGGCAGCGGCCGCGGGCGCTTTCCGGAGCGGGGTCGGTGCGTAGCCGGCCATGCTCGCGTGAAAGCGGCCGGGCGAGCCGTCGCGCGGTGGGATGTCGATCCCACCCACCCCACCTGCGCCGTCCGGCGCCACAAGCGCGGTCGCGGCGGCGCTCATCTCACCGGGGGCTCGCGTCGCGCTCGTGGATCGCGGACAGGATTCGCTCCGGCGTCATCGGCAGGCGCCGCATGCGGACGCCGATCGCGTCCTGGATGGCGCTGGCCAGCGCGGGGGCGCACGGCCCGATCGGCGGCTCGCCGATCCCGCGGGCGCCGAACGGGCCCTTCCCGAGGTGGAGCTCGAGCGCGATCGCCTGAAGGTCAGGGAGGTCCAGCGAGGTCGGGATCAGGTAGTTGGCGAACAGCGTCGAGCTCATGATCCCGTCGTTGATCTCCACCTCCTCGCTCATCGCGTAGCCGATGCCCTGCGCGGCCGCCCCCTGGATCTGCCCCTCGACGCGTTGCATGTCAATGGCGCGCCCCACGTCGTGGCAGGCGACGTATTTCAGGATCCGGACCTGACCGGTCTGCTCGTCGACCTCCACGTCGACCGCGTGGCAACCGTGCGTGTAATCGGGATAGGTACGGCCCCGGCCGGTCTCGGCATCGAACTCACCGGTCTCCGCGTGGAACGTGTCGTGGCAGTAGGGCATGACATCGCGCGCCTCCGCGGTTCGTGACAGCTGCGCCATCGTCACTGCCCGCGCCCGGTCCCCGGCGACGCCGACGAGGTTGTTGGCCCACTCGAGCTCGGACTCATCGCAGCCGAGCAGATCGGCGGCGACCGGCGCGAGCTTGTCTCGCAACCCCCGCGCCACCGTGACCGTGGCGTTACCCGACATGTAGAGCTGGCGGGTGGCGAACGTGCCGCCGGTCAGGGGGGTCAGGGCGCTGTCGCCGATGTGCACGCTCGTCCGGTCGACCGTGACCCCGAGGATCTCGCCGGCGATATTGGCCAGCGACGCCGCCTGGCCGGCGCCGAGGTCAGTGACGCCCGCGCGGATCACCATCGTGCCGTCCTGCTCGAGCCCGATCCACGCCGATGCGCGATCGGCGAAGAACATCGAACGGCCGTACGGCTGCATGCTGCAGGCAAAGCCGCGTCCCACGCGCCCTGAGGCGGTGGGCTCTGAGAGCTCGCCCATCTCCTCGAGCGCCCGGTGCATGCACTCACGCGTCCCGGGCTCGGTGTCGATCGGCTCGCCGGTGACGCGGATGTCGCCTCGGTTCACGAAGTTACGCTCGCGCACCTGCACCGGGGTGAGGCCGAGGCGTTGGGCGATCAGATCCATCTGCGACTCGTAGCCGAACACGACCTGCATCGCGCCGAACCCGCGGAAGGCGCTGGTGGGGACCGTGTTGGTGAACACCGCCGTGCTCTCCATCCGCGCGTCGGCGCAGCGGTAGGGGCCGGTCGAGTTGACCCCGCCGGCGAACAGCACGCGCGAGCTGAGCAGCGGGTAGGCGCCGGCGTCCCCGAGGATCTTGATGTCCTGGGCCACGATCGTTCCGTTGTCCTTCACGCCGGTCCGGTAGTGCATGCGGAACGGATGGCGCTTCTGCCGGGCGAGCAGCGAGTCCTGGCGCTCCCACACCATCCGCACGGGGCGGCGGGTCTTCCATACCAGCGCGGCCAGGTAGGGCTCGACCGTCATGTCCTCCTTGCCGCCGAAGCCGCCGCCCATGTAGGCGGCGATGACGCGAACCCGGCTGTGCGGGAGCTGGAGGATGTCGGCCAGCTGACGGGCGTGCTCGATCACCTGCGTCGAGACGCGCAGCGTGACCACCCCGTCGCTGTCCACCCAGCCAACGCCGGACTCGGGCTCGAGGTAGGCGTGATCCACGCGCGGGGTCTGGTAGGTCTCCTCGATCACGTGATCGGCACGGGCCATGGCCGCGTCGACGTCGCCGATCGCGGAGCGCCATGTGATGTAGGAGTTGCCACCGGGATGCACGGACGGTGCGCCTTCGGCGAGCGCCGCGTCGAGGTCGAACACGCCATCGGCGTCGTCGTAGTCCACCTCCACCAGCGCCGCCGCGTCGAGCGCGGCCCCGGGGGTCTCGGCGGCGATCGCCGCGACGGGCTCGCCGTCGTAGCGGATCTGATCCGCGGCCAGCACCGGCTGAATGATCTGGTCGATCCCGAGCCCCGACGCCTCCTCGGAGATCGCGTTGTGCGGGATGTCTGCAGCCGTCAGGACCGCACGTACGCCGGGGACCGCCTTCGCGGCGTTGACATCGATGCCGGCGATTCGCGCGCACGGCACGCGCGCCCGGACGACGACGCCGTGCAGCATCCCGGGAAAACCCCAGTCATCGGCGTAGGGCAGGGTCCCGGCCACCTTCTCGACGAAGTCGCGGTGGGGGACCGGACTCGTGCGGCCGCTCGGCAGCCGCGCCGGGACGGGCGGCGACTCAACGGTCACGATATGCCTCGACGGCGTCGAGGATCTTGGTGTACCCGGTGCAGCGGCACAGGTTGCCAGCGAGCGCGCGGCGGAGCTCCTCACGGTCGGCCTGGGGGTGGCGATCGAGGTACCACTTCGCCGTGAGGATCATGCCCGGGGTGCAGAACCCGCACTGCGAGCCCGCGTGGTCGAGGAACGCCTGCTGGAGCAGGTGCAACTCGCCGTCGGCGGCGAGCCCGCGCACGGTCGTGATCTCACAGCCGTCGACCTGGACCGCGAACACCAGGCACGCGTTCACCGGCTCGCCGTCGAGCAGGACCGTGCAGGTACCGCAGACTCCCTCGCCACAGCCGAGCTTGACCTCGGGGGCGCCGGCCTCGGTGCGCAGCAGCTCGAGCAGCGAGAGGTTTGGGCTGACCGCCAGATCCGTCGGCCGCCCGTTGATCGTGACGCTGACCGTGTGCTGTGTCGTCACCGTCACGCCGCCACCTTCACCCCGGCACGGCGGTCACGCGCATCCGCAGCCGCCCCGCGTAGCGCGCGAGCCACCAGGACGGCGGTTACCTCGCGCCGGTAATCGACGCCGGCGTGCGAACTCGGGCCGATCTCAGCATCACCGGCGACCGCACGCCCGACGGACTCGCTCGCGGCCTCGTCGATCGCCGCGCCCACGAGCTCCTGCGCGGCGGCCGAGGAGTCGACCGGTCGCGACCCGAGGGCCCCGAGGGCCAATCGCACTTCGGTGCACGTGCCGTCCGCGTCGCAGGTGACGATCGCGGCGACGTTGACCATCGCGAAATCGCCGGGGCGGCGAGCGATCTCCAAAAAGCACGAGCCCTGACCGTCGCGCAGCGCCGGAATCTCGACCCGGGTGATCAGCTCGCCCGA
Source organism: Solirubrobacteraceae bacterium (assembly GCA_035504535.1). Taxonomy (GTDB): domain Bacteria; phylum Actinomycetota; class Thermoleophilia; order Solirubrobacterales; family Solirubrobacteraceae; genus Palsa-465. Next base: position 12,169 of record DATJRS010000119.1, read on the forward strand.
ATTCAGTGTCGTGACCATCGGGAAGAGCGGAAGGTCGGCAACCGCGATCTCGCGCTCGCCGTCCGGGCCGAGGGCGTGCACGGACGCTCCGTGGGCGATCGCGACGCAAGGGAGCTCGGCCGCAGGCTCACCGTGGGCGAGCGACCCGCCGATCGTCCCGCGCTGGCGTACGCGCACGTTGCCGATCTGCCGTACCGCCTGGGTGAGCATCGGAACGTTCTCCGCGACGAGCTCGGAGTGCTCGAGATCGACGTGGCGAACGAGCGCCGATAGCACGAGCCGGCCGTCGACGAGGTCGATCGTGCGCTCGTCGGCGCCCCCGATGTCGACGAGCGCGGACGGCGCCGCGACGCGGAGCATCATCATCGGGACCAGGCTCTGGCCGCCGGCGATGACGTGGGCCTCGTCGCCCAGCTCCTCCAGACGCTTCACCGCCTCGGCCCACGACGTTGCGCGGAGATAGTCGAAGGCGGCGGCGTACATCGCGCCTCAGACCGTGGCGGGCGCGCCGATCTGGTCCAGCACGACGGTCAGGGCGGCGTGATTGCTCGTGACCACGGGAACGCCGAGGGCGGCCTGGATCTCGTCGCGAGCGTCGAGCGCCCGGAAGTTCGTGCACGAGGCGAACAGGAGATCAATATCACCTGCACCAGAACCGCCGAAGCACTCCGAGGCAAACTCCGCGATGCGCTCGGGCTCGACCTCGGCGATCGTGAAGTTGTCGGTGATGCCGAGCCCGTGGATCGCCGCCACCTCGAAACCGTCGTCCTGAAGACTCTCGCGGATCTTGTCGTTGAGGCTGTCCACGTACGGCGTGATCACCCCGACGCGCCGTGCGCCGGCGGCGCGGATCGTGCGCCGTACGGATGCCGACACGCTGAACGTCTGTGCCCCCGTCTCGGTCGCGATGCGGTCGATCAGTTGGGCCTCGTAGTCGTTGCCGCGCAGCGCCCCGGCGCTCGTGCAGCCGAACACCATGACGTCCGGCCGGGCCGAGCGCAGGTCGTTGATCGCCGTCGGCAGGTAGTCGTCGAGCATCGCCGACTCGCCCCGTGGCGTCGTCTCCTCGAGGTACATGCGGGCGGTGTGAAGGGTCGCGCCCGCCGGCAGCCGGCGATAGAAGTCGACCTCGATGACAGTGTTGGAAGACGGGACGATCAGCCCGACGCGCGCGCTCATGCGGCGGCTCCCGGGCCCGTGGACGCCATTGGCACGGCGCGGTGCTCGCCGTCGAAGGTGGCGCTGCCGTTGCTCTCGCTCGGGACAGCGGGGAGCGGCGGCAGCTCCAGGAGATCGAGCGGGTTCTGCTTGATCATCCGCTCCACCCCGTCCTCGCTGACGCCCGATTCCCAGACCGATTGGGCGAACGCCCGGAGTGCCTCCGCCGGCATCGGGTTGTGCCGCTGGCCGGCGTCGCTCATCAGGATGCAGCGTTCGGGCCCGAGCGCCTTGATCGCCTCGACCTGTCGCGCCAGGGGCGCGTGGTTCCACATCGGCGATGACGTGCAGTAACCGAACTCAGCGTACGCGCCCTGGTCCACCAGCTCCTTGAGATCGTCGAGTTCGAGTCCGGGGACCTTGAAGAACGGGTGCGTGATCATGATCTTCTCTACCCCGCGCTCCCGCGCCGTCTTCACCAGCAGCTTGACCTCCGGCACCGACAAATGGCACGTGCTCAGGATTCCCGAGTACTGCGCGGTGAGGTCGAGCACGTCGATCAATCCGTCAATCGGCCTGCCGGCGTCGTCGAACACCTCGATGCCGTGGTCTTGCTTTTTCGCCACCGTGCTCGCCTGTTTGTCGTACACGCCGGTAGAGCCAAAGGTGCGAGCGTGAAACGCGGCGTCCACCGTCGGCATCCACACGTGCTTGCCGCCGAGCTGGAGCATCGCCTCCACCGCCGCCGGGTTGATCCCGCCCACGGCGCGATTGAGCACGATGCCGCCGACCACCTGAATCCCCGGCACCATCTGCATGGTCATGTACGCGCGCGTGGTGGTGCGCTCGGAATGACACTTGAGCGAGAACGCGCGCAGACCCAGCGAGACGGCGTGCCGCGCCACCCCCGCGTCGTCGGTGATGCGAGGAAACAGGTCCGGCTCGGAGTGGACGTGGACGTCCACCGCGCCCTGCATATCGATGAATGGACCGATCGTCATGGTGCCCTCGTCACCTCTCTCGTCTCCGGCGTTTGACTCCGATTGCCGTCGCGCAGCCAGCGCAACTCGTTCAGTTCCTGCTCGGTCGGCGGCGGAAGCTCCGCGATCGTCTCTGAGATCAGTAGCTCGAAGCCTGTGTTGGCCTGCACGTGTTCCTGGCTGACGCCCGGCTGGAGCGCGTCCAGTCGCAGCCGGCCCGTGTCCTCGTCGAACCCGAGGAGAGCAAGATCGGTGACCACCGCGACCGGCAGGTTGCGAGTGAGGCCAGCGCTGCGGCGAGCCTCGGGCCCGGTCAGATATCCAGGGCTGGTGATGAAGTCCACCCGCTCGACGAACCGCCGTGGCTCGTGGCGGGTCATGATCATCACCTCACGGCAGCTCGACACGATGTCGTTGGCCCCGCCGCTCCCGGGCAGGCGCACCTTGGGGTGGTCTGGATCGCCGATATAGCTGGTGTTGACATTGCCGTACTGATCCAGCTGGCCGGCGCCGATGAACCCGTAGTCGTAGTGCCCGCGCTGCCCGTACAGGAACAGGTCGTTGATCGAGGTGAGCATGAACGCGTCGTGCGCGGCGCGCATCTCGTTGGTGGATACGGGCAGGCGACCGGGGAGCATCCGCGGTCCGATCGAGCCGCCTTCCAGGACGATCGTCAGCGACGGGGCGTGCAGACGCTTGGCCAGCACGCTGGCCTCGAGCGGGGCGCCGACGCCGGCAAACACCACCCGACCGTCGCGCAGCAGGCGGCTGCCTGCGATCGTCATCAGCTCGACGGGCGTGGCCTCGGTCATGCCGCCACCAGCTCGCGGGCTCGGCGGCGTTGCTCGAGCAGACGCGACGCGCCGACGCTGTCGAGGAAAGCGGAGAAGCCGTCCAGGGCGTGGACGTTCTCCCGCAGGTAGGCCTGGACCCCGTCCACGCCGTCGCGGGTGACCAGTTCGGTGTAGGCGTCGAAGTGGTCGAAGTCGGCCTCGTAGCGCCCATGGCATTCGTGCGGGTAGGAGCCGAACGGCACCTCGACCACCGCGTCCACGACGAACCCTGGGATCACCGTGCGATCGGCGGTGCGGACGATTGCCTCGGCCGGGACGATCTCCTCGGCGGTCACGATCACGGTCTTGGCCGCCCGGGCGTACTCGACGTCCATGTACGGGGGCCCCTCGATCTGAGCATTGCCGGCGGCATCGGCCGTCTGGACGTGGATCAGGGCGACATCCGGGACGAGCGCGGGAACGGCGACCAGGAGCTCATCGGTGAACGGGCAGCGGATGTGCTGCGCCGGGGTGCGCTCCAACAGATCGGAGCCCAGCAGCGAGGCGGTCGGGAGGAACGGCATGCCCATCGACGCCGCCATCAGCCGCATCCCGAAGGACAGGTGGCTCCATTCCTCATAGATCGAGGGGTCGCGTTCGACGTACTCGCGGAACACCTTCGGGATGCCCCACCGCAGGCCGATCCCCACCCAGCTCGAGACGAGCTTGGCCGCGGCGCCTGACGCCAGAAACAGCTCGGCCTCGTAGCACATGAGATTCCGGGCCAGGGTCAACTCGTGGCGCTCGGCCCGGAGCAGCTCGAGCAGCATCGCCCACGGCGTGCGCGAGTAACAGCACCCGCCCGCGACAACGGTGTCCCCGTCGTGGACGAGCGCGGCGGCCTCCGCAAGCGAGGACCGCTTGTCGGCGGCGCCGCTCATGCGGCGCCCTGCACGGCAACGTCAGGCACGAGCGGCATCACCTCGGCGGCGAAGCGCTCGAGCTGCTCGTGCTCGTAGCGGTAGGGCACCAGGCAGACGTGACGCACGCCGACCGCGGCCTGCGCCGCAAGCTGCTCGGCGCACTGCTCGGGCGTGCCGCGGATCGCGCTCTCCGGCGAGCAGTGGCTCCACGCCGGTATGTCGAAGTACCCGCCGATGTACTCGCGCACCTTGCGGTCAGCGGTTTCGTATGAGTCATCGATGCAGAGCGGTAGCTGCGCGACGTTGTCGAGCGTGTCGGGATCGCGGCCGGCCGCCTCCGCGTACTCGCGGATCTGCTGCCACGCGGTCGCGAACGCGTCCGGCGCGTAGAAGTAGGTCAGCCACCCGTCCGAGCGCTCGGCGACGCGCCTGAGTGCGGCGTCGACGTAGCCGCCGACGAGCAGCCGCGGTCGGGGCCGCTGCGCCGGCCGCGGCAGCATGATCGAGTTGCGGAACGGGATCCCGCGCGCCTCGCCGCTGACCAGCTCGCCGGTCCAGAACCGTTGCAGGAGCTCGAGGTTCTCCTCGAAGATCCGCCCCCGCCGCCGGAACGGCACGCCGCAGCTGTCGAACTCCCGCTCGTACCAGCCGACCGCCATCCCGAGCGTCAGCCGGCCGCTGGAGATGATGTCGAGTGTCGCCGCCGTCTTCGCGAGCACCGCAGCGCCGCGCAGCGGCAGCACGAGGATCCCGGTGCCGAGCGCGACACGCTCGGTTTCTCGGGCGAGCACGGTCAGCGTCGTGAGCGATTCGAGCACCGGGAACGCGTTGCGGCTGCCGAGGAACATGTGGTCCCATGCCCAGAGTGATTCGAAGCCGAGCTCTTCACCGCGTCGCGCGTAGGCGACGATCGCGTCGATGTCCGGCTCCTTCGGTGCGGGGGTGAAGTTCTCGACCGCGAGTCCGAAGGTGAGCTTCATCGTGCTTCGTCGGTCGCGGCCGCGCGCGGTCGGTCGCGCTTCGCCTCGCCGCGTAGCGCCTTCTTCAGCGTGGCGCGGCTGTGCTCGATGTGCAAGCGCATCCGCTCCTGCGCCAGGTTGGCGTCCCGGGCCCGGAGCGCCTCGAGAATGGCGACGTGCTCGTCGAGGAACCGGCGCGGCACCTCGGTGTTGTACACCCGCTCTGAGAGCTCGAGCTGCAGCCGGGTCCAGTAGCCGCGCAGCACGCTCAGCAACTCGCTTCCGCTCGCCTCATAGATCGTCTGGTGAAAGTCGGCGTCGAGCTGACCGGCCTCGTGCGGGTCGGCGTTGTCGAGGGCGTCGACGAACCGATCCAGGTACTCCTCGACGACGCTGAGCACCTCCGGGGTCATCCGCTCGGCGGCGAGCGCCGTCAGGTGCGGCTCGAGCACGAGGCGGACCTCGTAGATCAGAAGCGCCTCCTCCGGAGTTAGCCGGTAGGTGACGAACGTGCCGCGGCTGCGGTAGGTGATGACGAGCCCTTCGCCCTCGAGCATGCGCAGGCCCTCGCGCACGGGTGTACGGCTGACGCCGGTGCGCTCCATCACCGTGGCCTCGGTGAGACGCGCGCCGGCCGGCTGGCGCCCTGAGAGGATGTCATCCCGGATCACGCGACAGACGTGTTCAGCAAGCGAGGGCGGACGCTCGGGGGGAGCATCGTCCCCGTCGTCCTGACGGCGGAGTGCGTACCGATCGGAGCGCCGCGCGACACGGCCCTTGGAGATGGACATGTGACCGGCTTTCCTGGTCTCGTGGTGTTCGGTGTGCAGAGTATACAAGGTGCACTCGCTCGGACCCGGCCCCGCCAGCGCCGGTCGCAGGGCGGTCGCCGGGGTTCGGAGTGAGGTCGAGCTCGATGTTCTGAGGTCCGGCCTGGCCCGGGCCGGACCTCAGAAGTCTCGATCCGGGACCTCAGAAGGTGTCGATCAGCGAGAAGCCGATAGTGTCGAAGCTCGTCATCCGCTCGAGCACGCCCTGAGCGCTCTCGAGCGGGATTCGCTCGGTGACCAGCGCCGCGGGGTCGAGCCGGCGCTCGCCGACGAGGCGGAGCAGAGCGGGAAGGTGGATGTGCGGGTTGCCGACGCTGCCGACGATCGTCAGCTCGGCCTCGATCAGCTCATCGAGGGGAATCCCGACGATCCCCTGCTCCTCCTTGCTCGTGAGGCCGACCTGGACGAGGCGTCCGCCCTTGCGCAGGCTCATGAGGGCGGCGTTTACCAGTGACGCCGCGCCGAGCCCGCCAAGGGCGACGTGCGCCCCTCCGCCGGTTGCCTCCTTGACCGCGGCGACGACGTCGCCATCGAGCGCATTCACCGTCGCGGCTGCGCCCTGCTCGCGCGCGGCCGAGAGCTTGCGCCCATCGATGTCGACGGCGATCACACCAGCCCCGAGCGCGACGCCGATCTGGACCGCCGAGAGGCCGATCCCGCCGACGCCGTGGACGGCCAGCCATTCGCCCGCGCGCAGCCCGGCCTGGTGCTGGAGGGCGTGCCAGGCGGTCATGAACCGGCAGCCGAGCGCGGCGGCCGAGTCGAACGACACGGCGTCCGGCAGCGGGACGCAGTTGAGGTCGGCGTTCAGGACGTTGACGTATTCGGCATAACCGCCGTCGTGGCTCATGCCGAGGAACTCGAGCGCGTCGCACAGGTTCGACCGGCCGGCGCGGCAGTAGGAGCAGCGGCCGCATGCCTCGTGGAACGGCACCGCCACCCGGTCGCCGACCTTGATCGTGGTGACCTCCGGCCCGACCGCGACCACGGCCCCGGAGAACTCGTGGCCCATCGTGATCGGGAGCTCCGGCGCGAGCCCGATCCACGACCAATCACCCTGCCAGACGTGCCAGTCGGTCCGGCACACCCCCTCGAACTCGACCTTTACGACCGCGTCTCGCGGCCCGGGGTCCGGCTCGGGCACGTCGTCGATCACGAGCGGGCTCCCGAGTTCCACCAGTCGTGATGCCTTCACGTGTCGCTCCTTCTGTGCCGGTTGTCGAGAACGCACTGTATACGTCCCGGAGCGGCCGCCGCAGCCCTTGGGAAGAAACTTCGGGATAGACGTAGTTTCTTCCCACGCGTCATCCGCGCCGCGGCACGCCCCCCACACCGTTGACCACGTGCTCGGGATCACCGCCGCGGAGCACGCCGTCGAGGTTGCGCAGCGCGTTGGTCATCATCCGCTCGCGGGCCTCGTTGGTCGATCCCGCCAGGTGCGGGGAGAGCAGCACGTTTGGCAGCTTGCGCAGCGGGCTGTCGGAGGGCAGCGGCTCCTCGACGAACACGTCGAGCGCCGCCGCCTTGAGATGCCCGGCGGCCAGCGCCTCGCACAGCGCCGGCTCATCGATCAGCCCGCCGCGCGCGGCGTTCACGACCACCGCACCCTTCGGCATCAGAGCGATCCGGCGCGCGTCGAGCATTCCGCGCGTTGCCGGGAGCAGCGGCGCGTGCAGGCTCAGCACGTCGCTCACTGCGCACACCTCGTCGATCTCCAGATGCTCGAGGCCGAGACGGCGTTCGACCTCGACCGGCGCGGCGGCCACGTCTGAGTAGACCAGACGCCCGAGCTCGAACGGCGCAAGGCGGGCCGCGACGTCCTGGCCGATCCGCCCCATGCCGATGATCCCGACCGTGCGGTCGCCGAGCTCGTGCACGCCGAGGCGCCCGGCTTGAACCATGTCCCAACGGCCGGCGAGTACGCCGAGGTGATTGCGCACCACGTCCTTGAGCGTGGCCAGGATCGCCATCACCACCCACTCGGCGACCGCGCGGGCGTTCTGTCCGGGCGCGTTCGCGACCGGGATGCCGAGCTCGGCCGCGTGCTCGATGTCGACCATGTCCGTGCCGGCGTTGGGCTGGAACACGGCGAGGCAGCGAGCAGCGGCGTCGAGCTCCTCGGCGTCGAGGTGGAGCTCCTGGGTCCAGTCGCCGACCACGTAATCGGCAGCGGACAGCTCGCCGAGCACACCGGCGCGGGACCGTTCCGGCTTGATCAGCTGATGTGCGGCGAGCTTGGCGGACAGGGGTTCGTAGGCCGGATCGAGCACCTCGTCCGGCGTCAACATCAGAACGCGCGGCTCGTCAGCCTGCGGCGCCATCGACGAGCTTCCGGGCCAGCTCAGCCGGGCGGGTGAACATCACCTCGTGGCTCCCATCCATCTCGACCAGTTTGAACCTGCCCAGCCGCGATGACATCTCCGGGTGCCACTTCCCGGGCGGCAGCGCCCGGTCGTCGGCCACCGCGATGTAGCTCCGCGGAAGCTCGCCCCGGTAGAACTCGGTCAGGTCGAGCTTCTGGGCCCACGGGGCGAAGGGCTGGGGCACGAGCCGCTCCCACACCGACCGGGCCGCCTCGGGCGAGGCGTCCTGGATGAACTGGTCGCGGAACACCTCCCACGGGCACGACACGGTGCCGTCGGGGCTGTCCCGAGCCGCCGCCTCGAACAGCGCCGTCTGCTCGTCGGGAAACTCGTCGTTGACGCTGGCGCCGTCCGCGACCACGAACGCCGTGTGGAAGACCAGGCGCTCCAGGCGCTCGGGGATGACCTGCGAGACGCGACTCACCACCGAGCCGCCGAAGCTGTGACCGACCAGGACCACGTCGCGCAGGTCGCGGCCCTCGATGAACCTCACCACGGAGTCGACGTAATCCTCGTGACGGATGCCGGCGCGGCTGGCACCGGGAAGGTGGCCGGGGTAGGTGGGGGCATACGCCGCGTGGCCGAGCTCGCGCAGGCACCACGCGGTCGGCTCCCACGCCCACCCGCCGTGCCATGACCCGTGCAAGAGCACGAACGTCTTGCTCATCGCCGCGCTCCTATGAAGCGGTCCAGCACGTTGCCCATGATCCGCGAGACGTTGTTCTGGTAGCCCGCGTGCGAAAGCGAGCCCGACCAGGCGATCGATGAGGTCGCGAACACGGCTCCACCGCCGGCGGCCTCGTAGTAGGTCAGGTCCGCGCGCACGTTCGGATGCTCCGTCCCGCCGAGTCCGTCGAACATGAACTCGATCTCCTCCGGAATCACCTTGTAGGAATCGTCCTGGTGGTACGCCGAGGCGAGCAGATAGGTCTGGGGCGGCGTCCCCAGGGCGACATCCGCCCGGTCGATCTCCTGCCCGGACGCTCCTCCGCCGACCAGGCCGAAGTCGCCGATCGGCTCCTCGGGTTCGACGCCCTCGAAGATCCACGCCACGGCGGGCTCCGCCGCGTCGGGCATGCGCTCGTAGTGGTAGGCGCCCGAGTAGCCCTCCGACGCGAACCCGGTGCCGAACAGCTTCTGCGGCGCGCGCCCTCGGTTGCGCCACAGTCCGCCCTTCTCGCCCGTGGTGCTGTGCGTCGTCTCTCCCGGCGCGGCCTGCCAGGCGCGCACACCGGCCTCCCCTCGGCGGACCTCCATCACCCACGGCCGCTCCTGCGAGTAGGTGATCACCCAGTAGAAGCCGTTGCCGCCCATATACATGACGTTGCCGCCGCCGGTCACGTACGCCTCGTAGGCGTCGAGCATGGGCTCGCTCGTGTACTCCGGGTGCGAGCCCGTGATCACGGCGCGGTACGGGGCCAGGGCGCGCGCGCCGTCGCGGTGCAGATCCTCGTCGGTGAACACGTCGTAGCGATAGCCGAAATGCTCGAGCCAGTCGACCAGGTACAGGTCGCTGGGGAATTGCCAGGTGCCCATGAAGCTGAAGCGGTGGCGCGGGCGCATGTTCAGGATCGGCCGCCGCCGGGAGCTAAACGCCACCCCGCTGCCGTCGGAGTGCAGGTCATACATCGAGCTCCCGAGTTCCGGATGCTCCATCAGCAGGAGGTCCATCGCGTGCAGGGCCGGCGTGTGGCCGACGATGGCCTGTCCCATCGGCGCCCCGGCGGCGAGGTGCTCGTTGGCGTAGGCCATGTAGCTCGCGGTGGGCAGCACGAGCGCCACATCGCCCTCGTGACCCGGGCGCGCTCTCACGAAGAATGGGACGTGGTCCTCAAACTCGCCCGCCCGCAGGCGCAGCGCGTACACGCCGGAGCGCAGCCCGGCCGGAAGCTCCAGGCTGCACATCGGCTCCCAGCCGGCGTCGTCGAGATCGTCGTCGTGGAAGTGGACCGCGCCGTACAGGGACGGGGCGTGCCGCCACTCATAACACGAGCCGTCCCAGTTGTGGGCGGTCACCGCCCGCGTCGGCATGTTGACCAGCTCGCCGTCGGGACTGTCCGGCGTGCCGCCGCGGACGGCACTCGTCTCGATGTCCCGGCTCAGGTCCCACCAGGCCCGTAGCCCATCACCGAGGGCGGGTGTCGCGCCGCTGCCGGCGAGGGTTGCCAGGTCGGCTTCGCGTAGCGCCCGGTCATACACGCACGGCAGCGCCAGCTTTCCGTTGAACGCGCCGCGCACGATGCTCCCGTCCGTGGCATCGAAGGCTCCCAGCAGCAGCGCGACGTCGGGGATCACCGTCCACGGCGATGCCGGCGTGTGCGCGCTCGAGGCGCCGGCGGCCACGACCGGACCGAAGCGCGAGTTGTAGGAGTTCACGACGGGAGTCGCGAGGACGGACAGCGTTCGGCCGGCGGCATCCCAGCCTCCGGCGACGGCATACCAGACGCCCGCCACCAGACTCTCCTCGGTCACGATTCGCTGCACCCCGTCGGCGCCGCCGATCCAGAACGCGGGCCGGAGATCCGGCTCGAGCACCAGCGCGACACCGACCGCGCCGCCACGATCCCACGCCGAGATCAGCGGCTGCGTGCCCGCCGTGTCGCTGGGACACACCATCGCGAACAGGCCGAGCGAGGATCCGGCCTCGGGCAGCACCGCTCGGGCGTGTACGAGCCGGGCGTACGAGCCGTGGTGGGTGGGGTGCTCGGACAGCGGATACGTGCCGTCGGCGTCCGATGCGACCTCGATCTCGCGAAATCCCGGACCGTCCCGGTGGGTGTCGCCGTGGATGAGCCTGACCAGGTGCGCGTCGACCGTGTCCGCGCCAACGCCGCTGACGTGGAAGGTCACGACCTGCCCCGGCGAGACGCTCCATTCGTCCGGGTAGCCGAGCACCCAGGTCCGAAAGCGTCCCTCGCTCACTCCGCGGGCACCGGGAAGTCCAGGCCGAACACGTCGGCCAGGCGCCTGCGGAAGACCGCGTGCAGCGCCTGCGCCTCGCTGGCGAACGGTCCGTCGATCCGCTCGGCGCTCAGCGCGGGGAAGCCGGCCAGCCGGCATACGAACCAGTGCTCGTCGTCGTGCTCGGTGATCAGCTTGCCGTCGATTCCGAACAGCCCGAGATAGTTCAGGACGCGCTGCAGAGCGTCGCTGTGCGGACCGAGCGGGGAGCGCCGATGTTCCGCCACCAGCTCCGCGGTCAGCGTCGGACGCAGCGCGGCCACCCGGCGAGCATGAAAGCGCTCCGCCACGACCGCGTCGAGTTCCTCTTGAGATCGGACCGGCACGACCCCGCTAACCCGCCCACCAAAATGATTCCCACGCGGCGTGCATAGTGTATACGCTATGCCGCGAGTCGGCAGCGTGTCAAGCCGCCGCTCGATTACCGGGACCGGCGAAGAGAAAGAGGGGCGCGATGTCGACCACCACCGTGAGCAGCGGCGCCGAGCAACTGATCGCGCGCGACCGGGAGCTGTTGATTCACCCCTACCTCCCCGGCTCGGTGGCTGAACGCGTCGTGATGACCGAGGGGAGCGGTTGCCGGCTGCGCGACGTGGAAGGACGCGAGTACCTCGATGCCACCGGTGGTCTGTGGCTGGCCCAGATCGGGCATGGGCGGAGCGAGATGGCCGAGGTGGCGGCGGAGCAGATGCAGCGGCTCGAGTACTTCACGAGCTTCTGGGAGTTCACCAACGACCGCGCGATCGAGTTGGCCGAGCGACTCGTCGAGCTCGCACCCGCCCCGTTGGACCATGTCTACCTCACCAGCGGTGGCTCGGAGGCCAACGAGGCGGCGATCCGGATGGCGCGCTACTTCCACTACCGGCGCGGGCAGCGGGGGCGCGACTGGATCCTCGCCCGGCGCAACGCGTATCACGGGATCGGATACGGCTCGGGCTCGGCCAGCGGATTGCCGATCTACCACGAGGGCTTCGCGCCGCTGCTCCCCCATGTACAGCACCTGACGCCGCCCTGGCCGTACCGCGCCGAGCTGTTTGACGGCCGCGATGCCACCGACTTCTGCCTCGACGAGCTCGAGCGGACGATCGAGGAGATCGGCGCCGAGCACATCGCGGCGATGATCGGCGAACCGATCATGGGCGTGGGCGGAATGATCGTGCCTGGAGACGACTACTGGCCGCGCGTTCGGGAGTTGCTCAGCCGCCACGGGATCCTGCTGATCTTCGACGAGGTCGTGACCGGGTTCGGCCGCACCGGGAGCTGGTTCGCCGCGCAGCACTTCGGCGTCGACCCAGACCTGATGGTCACCGCGAAGGGCATCACCAGCGGCTACGTCCCGCTCGGTGCGGTGCTGGTGTCGGGCGAGGTGGCCCAGGAGCTCGCCCGCGACCACGGCTTCCCAGTCGGCTTCACGTATTACGGGCATCCGACGGCGTGCGCGGTGGCGCTGAAGAACCTCGAGATCATCGAACGGGAGGGGCTGCTGGAGCGAGCGCGGGACACCGGAGCCTTCCTGCTCCGGGAGCTGTCCGGCCTGCAAGAGCTGCCCGTGGTGGGAGAGGTGCGGGGCGTCGGGATGATGCACGGAGTCGAGCTCGTGAGCGACAAGCAGACCCGGGAGCCGATCAGCATGCACTGCGCCCCGCACGACGTGATCCGCCGGGAGACCGGTGTGCTCGTGCGCGACTGCGCGCACACGCTCGTCCTCTCGCCGCCGCTCGTGCTGACCCGCGAGGACGCGCTGCACGTGGTCGCGGCCGTGCGCTCCGTGCTCGAACGGATGGCGCCCGACGGAACGATCGCCGGGTCGCCGGCGTGAGCGCCGAGGCACCGGGACCGGCCGACCGCATCCTTCCCGCCCGTGAGGGCGTCGCGGTACCTCTGCGCGCCGGCGAGCGGCTGCGCATCACCAACCACGAAGGCGGCCAGGTCGTGGACATGTGGGCGCTCGCAGGGGACGACCCGAGCGAGTACCTCTCGATGGAGCACACCCGGGTCGCGCTGTTGCGACTGGTCCCGCGGGTCGGCGATGGTCTGTACAGCTCCCGCCGCCGGCCGCTGCTCACGCTCGTCGAGGACACCAGCCCGGGCGTGCACGACACGCTGATCGCGTCCTGCGACCCGGAGCGCTACCGGCTGCTGGGCGCCGAACCGGGCCACGCCAGCTGCGCCGAGAACTTCCGTGAGGCGCTCGCCGGCCGCGGCGTCCAGGCCGACCGGGTCCCCTCCCCGCTCAACCTGTTCATGAACGTAGCCTGGCTCCAGGACGGGGCGCTGGAGTTTCTGCCCTCGCCGGCGCAAGCGGGCGACCGGGTGACGTTCCGCGCCGAGACCGACGTGACCGTCGTGCTGTCGGCGTGCCCGCAGGACATGAACCCGATCAACACCGGTGGCCCACGCGGTGTCAGGCTGACGGTGCTCGCCGCCGAGCCAGCGTGACCATGCTGAGCATCTCGAAGATGGCGTTGGCGGCGAACAGCGCGGTCACCTGACCAGCGCCGTCGTAGGCGGGCGCCACCTCGACCACGTCGTAGCCGACGAACGGCAGCCCGCTCAACGCTCGCAGGTAGGAGAGCGCCTGGAAGCTGGTCGGGCCGCCCACCTCGGGCGTGCCCGTGCCGGGGCAGAACGCGGCGTCGACGAAATCGACGTCGAGAGACAGGAATGCGGGTCCGTCGCCGAGCCGGGCCCGAGCGTGGTCGGCGAATTCGCGCGGGGTCATCTGGACCAGCTCGACCCAAGGGATCGTGTTCACGCCAAGTTCCCCGGGGATCTCCTCGTCGAGCTCGCCGTAGAGCGGTCCGCGCATTCCCGCCTGCACCATCCGCGCCGGGTCGACCAGCCCTTCCTCCAGCGCGCGCCGGAACATCGTCCCGTGCGAGTACGGGCGGCCGTTGTAGCTGTCCCACAGGTCGGTGTGGGAGTCGAGCTGCACGAGCCCCAGCGGGCCGTGCACCGCAGCCAGCGCGCGCAGCTCCCCGAGCGTGGCCGAATGATCTCCGCCGATCCCGACCGAGGTGATGCCGGTCTGAACGAGCGGCCGGACGAACTCGGTGATCCGCTCGAGCGTGTCCTCGATGTAGCCGGGGACGGTGGGGGCGTCGCCGTAATCGATCGTCGAGAGCACCCCGAACACCTGCACCTTCTGAACTGGGTTGTAGGTCCGGATCATCCCGGAGGCGGAGCGAACGCCCTCGGGCCCGAAGCGCGCGCCGGAGCGAAACGAGGTCCCGCCGTCCCACGGCATTCCGAACACCGCGGCGTCGACGCCGTCGAGATCCTTGACATACGGGAGCCGTGCGTAGGTGCGCGGTCCGGTGAAACGGGGCGCCTCGAAGGCGTCCCACGGCTCATACATCGTCATGGCGTTGACCTCCTCACGGTGTCGGGATCCTGCGATCGGCGAAGGCTTCGACCACGGCGAGCAGCTGCCCGACGCCGAGTTCGAGCGGCTCGAGTTCGATGCGCTCGTGCGGGGTGTGCATCCCCGAACCGCGCGTGCACCCGATTGAAGCCGCGGGAATGCCGAACGCCGCGGCGGCGTTGGCGTCGGTCGATCCCGCCTCGAATCGCTCGGGCAGGCCAAGCGAGCGGTGCGCCTCGACGATCGCCCGCACGAGCGGGTGATCGCGCTCGATCCGCCCGGCGGGACGCCGGCCGACGATCTCGCACTCGACCCGCAGCGGATCATCCACCCGCCGCCCACGGACCTCGGTCTCGAACGCGTCGAGCTCGGCCTGATCGATCGACCGGCGCTCGACGAGCAGCTCGGCCTCGGCGGCGATCGCGTTGACGGCGCTGCCGCCGGAGATCGTCCCTATGTTCGCCCCGGACGCGGCCAGCTCGGATCCGATCGGGAGCAGGGCATGGATCGCGCTCGGCGTGCCCCGGTCTGCCCACGAGTGTCCGCCTGGTCCGGTCACGGTCACGTGGGCGCGCGTTGACCCGACGTGCTCGGTCACGATCTGATCGAGCCCGTGCCCCTCGAGCGCGATCGCCATCGAGGGCTGGAGCGAGCGACAAACGTGCAGCGCGCCGCGCAGGTTGCCGAGGCCCTCCTCTCCGACCGTGAACGCGACGGCGATCCCGGGCGGAATCGAATCCAGCGCCAACAGGGCCCAGATGACCGTCATCACCGCGGCTGCGTTGTCCCCCACGCCCGGGCCGATCAGGCCGCCGTCATCGCGAACGACGTCGATCGTGTCCAAACCGTGGAAGACCGTGTCGACGTGAGCCATCAGCAGCAGCTCCGGGGACCCGCCGAAGCGCCAGACCAGGTTCCCGACCTCGTCACGCTCCAGCGATCCGCGTTGGCCAGAGAGCCGGTCCTCGAGCCACCGGATCCGCGCCTCCTCGCTTCCCGTCGGGGCAGCGATCGCCGTGAAGCGGGCGAGTTCGTCGGCGTCGATCACGAGATGACAGCGGTGGCGTCGATCTCGACCAGCCACTCGGGTCGGGCCAGCGCGCTCACGACGAGGCCGGTCGAGACCGGGTGCACTCCGCGCAGCCATCGCCCGACAACCCGGTAGACCTCCTCGCGATACCTGATGTCGGTCAGGTAGATCACGATCTTGCAGATCTCCTCCAGGCGCGAACCGGACTCGCTCAGCAGCCGCTCGATGTTGCGCATCGCCTGCTCGGCCTGGGCGGCTGGATCGCCGATCCCGACCGACTCGGCCGTATCGAGGTCCTGGCCGACCTGGCCGCGGAGGAACACGGTGTTGCCGGCGACGACGGCCTGGGACAGATCGTTGTCGAGGTCCTGGTCGGGATAGGTGTCGCGCGTATTGAACGGCCTGATTCGCTGGTGAATCACTGCTCTCCTCGCTGAGTTCGGGTGCTGTGAACGATCGTCCCTCCGATGATCACATCGGAGATCACCTCCTGGCCGACGGCCAGGCAGAGCTCGCTCGGGTGAGCCATGGACAACAGCGTCAGGTCCCCGCGCTTGCCGGGCTCGATCGAACCGCGATCGCCGGCCAGTCCGAGGGCGTACGCCGCGTTCAGAGTCCCGGCCACGATCACCTCGGCCGGGGTCATGCGAAACCACGGCGCCGCCATCCCCAGCGTCACCGGCAGTGAGGTGGCGTGGATCGATGAGCAGTAGTCGGTGGCCACCGCGACCGGCACGTCCTGCTCTATGAACAGCCGCGCGTTGGCCCGGCGGTCGGTCATGTAGATCAGCTCGGCCTGGGGCAGGAGCACCGCGATCGTGTCGGTCGCGCCGACGGCGCGGATCTCGTCGTCGGGCGTGTACGTCAGGTGCTCGGCCGAGATCGCGCCGCCGGCGACCGCGGTCTGCCAGCCTTCGGAGCTGGCCCAAGCGTCCGCGTGGCAACGAGTCGGCACGCTGAGCGCGCGGGAGCGGTCGAAGAGCGACAGCGCCTGATCGGGCGAGAACAAGCCGCGCTCGCAGGTGATGTCGTGAAACGCACAGACACCAAGCTCGAGTGCCCGCGGCAGCATCTCGAGTACCTCGTTGGTGTACGCGTCCGAGTCGAGGCCGGCCGGAACGACGTGGGCGCCCAGGAAGGTGATCACGAGCTCGAGCGGCGTGAGGGTGCGACTGCGCCCCAGCAGCTCCAGATGACGGAGCTCCTCCGACAGCGTCAGCCCGTACCCGGACTTGACCTCGAGCGTGGTCACGCCGCCGGCCAGGATCCGGGGGTAGGCGTGCTTCAGCGCTCCGAGTAGCTGGTCGTCGGAGGCGGCCCGCGTGGCCAGCACGCTGGACCAGATCCCGCCGCCACGCGCGGCGATCTCGGCCAGTGAAGCCCCGGCCAGCCGTTCGGCGTACTCGGCGTGGCGCTCGCCGGCGAACAGCGGATGCGAATGGCATTCGATCAGCCCGGGGACGACGCTCAGCCCGCTCGCATCCAGTACCGGCACGCCGTCCTCACCGCAGGAACGGAGCACCTCGGCGCTGGGCCCGACGGCAGCGATTACTCCGTCCCGAATCGCCACCGCCGCGTCGAAGATGAGGTCGAGCTCGCGCTGCTCGGCTCCACGCCGGGCGCCGCCGCGATCGCGCACGCAGGCCACGCAGGCGGCACCGAGGATGTTCAGATCGCTCACGAGCGAGCAGCCGAGGCGGTCACGGGCTGATCGAGACCGGCGTACTGACGCACCAGATCGGCGGGGCCGGCGAAGTCGTAGTTGTTGTAGACCGCGAGCAGGTGGGCGAAGGCGGGCGACTGGGCGAACAGCTGGAAGGTCAAACGGTGACCCGCGTAGTCGGAGTTGAGCAGGTCGCGCGCGAACGCGAACAGCCGGCGCCGGTCCTCGGCCGACACCTCGCCGACCGCGAGGTACTTGTCGAGCCACGCGCCCGCGTCGGGATCAGCGAACGTCGCCGCGCTCGGCAGCACGCACAGCTGCCCGCCGCACAGATCGCGGGCCAGGTGCATCATCGCCGGCAGCTGCGTGCACGCGAGCACACGGCCGGTGTACAGCAGCGCCTGGTTGGGCATGAGCAGGCCGCCCGGACTCACCTCGGCCATCTCGATAGCCGCGGTCAGGTGGGCGTTGATCCCCTCGCGGTAGCAGACCAGCTCGGCGAGCTTCTCGCGTACCGCCTGGTGCATCTTGATCCCCGTCTGCACCGCGTTGGTGTAGGCGACGCCCACGAGCAGGTCGGCGAGGCGCAGGTGCCGCTGCACGAACGGAAATGCGCTGTAGCGGTGAAGCGTTGCGCGGATGAACGCGGCCGCCGCGGTGTGGCGGTAGAACAGCACGTTCTTCCACGGAATCTCGACGTCGTCGAAGACGATCATCGTGTCGATCTCGTCGAAGTGCGTGGCCAATGGATAGTCGGCCGGGTCGCGCGGCGAAAACGAGGACCGGCAGATGTGCCGGATGCCGGGCGCGCCCATCTCGACGATGAACCCGACCGCGTAGTCCGAGAGCTTGGCGTCGCCCCAGTCGCCGATCGTCGGCTTGACGAACGCCTGGTTCGCGTACGCCGCGGCCGTCTCGAACTTTGCCCCGCGCACGATGATCCCGCGGTCGGTCTCGCCGGCGACGTGCAGCAGCACGTCGGGATCCTGATCCTGCGGGCGACGCGCGCGATCGCCCTTGGGGTCGGTGTTGGCCGACACGTGGAACGGGTCGCCGAGCTCGGCGTGACGGACGTGCGCCCGGATGTGCTCAGAAAAGGAGGGATCGATGTCGTTGAGGACGTCCTGCCCGTCGTACAGCGACCACATCTCGCCGACCGTCTCGTCGCCGACGCGGGTGACGATGCCTCCGAGATCGTCGAGCACGCGGTCGACCGCCGCTCGCTTCTCGCGCCAGTCCTGCTTGGTCAGGGGTCGCTTGGCGCCGACCGGGCAGCGCTCTCCGCTCTCCTCGTCGACGTACGTCATCACTTCACTCGTGGCCTGCTCGTGCGCCAGGTCGTAGATGCGGGCGCGGGCGTCGACGATCGGCTTAAAGGCGGGATGGGTCGGCACGTCGTGCACCTGCTCGCCGTCGATCCACACCGCGCGGCCGTCGCGCAGCGATTCGCGGTACTCCTCACCGGTCCTGATCATTGGTCTTCATTTCCCGTATAGTGGTAATCGTTTCCCGAAACTTGCACGGAACCGTACCACGCCAGAACGCCCAATGCCACGCCCCCGGACCAACCCGACTCCCGACACGCCCAAGGTGCTCGATAAGGCGCTGCGCGTGCTCGACGCCTTCGGCGAGGCTTCCACCGCCTGGTCGGAGGCCGGGCTGCGCGACCACGTCGGAATCCCCTCCACGACGCTCAACCGGATTCTTCGCAGCCTGGAGCAGGCCGGCTACGTGATGCGCGGCGACGACGGCCGGTACCGCCTCGGGGCGGCGGCGATGCGGCTCGGCCACCGGGCGAGCGCGTCCCTTGAGCTCCCCGCGCTGCTCGACCCGCATCTGCGTGAGCTCGCCCGCCGGACCGAAGAGCTGGTCATCCTGGCCGTGCCCGACCTCGCCACCGGGCGCGCCACCTATATCGCCGTCGCCGACTGCCCCAAGCGGGTGCGCGTCACGGCGGAGATCGGGACCACCGTGCCGCTGACCGCCGGCGCCACCGCCAAGACGATCCTCGCGTTTCAGCCGAAGACCCGGATCGACGCCGTGCTGGCCCGCGCGCCCGAGCGTCTCGCCGCCGGGACGATCATCGATCCGAAGCGGATCCGGCGCGAGCTGTCCACGATCGCGCAGCGCGGCTGGGGCCTCAGCTGGGAGGAGACGTACGACGGCGCCTGGGCCGTGGCCGCGCCGGTGCTCGATGATGATGGCCGTGCGCTCGCGGCCTTCGGTGTGGCGACTCCGGTAAGCCGCCACAGCCGCGCGGTGCAGGACGAGTTCCGCGCCGCGGTGACCGATGTCGCTGCCCGTGCTGCCTCAGCTCTTCGCCTCGGCCAGCGCGCCAAGCACGCTTGAGAGCAGCCGGTCGCGAGTGTGCGCCGGTCCCTCGCGGTCCGGATAGTCAAAGAACCCGGCGCCGCTCGACACGCCGACGCGCCCAGTCTCGAGCAGCTCGGTGAGCACGGCCTGGGGTTCCGCGGCGGTCGACAAAACCGGGAACAGCTCGCGGCAGACGGCGGCCGCGGTGACCATGCCGGCGAGGTCGCTTGAGTGCATCGGACCGAGCACGGCCCAGCGCAACCCCAGGCAATCGGTCATCACCGCGTCGATCTGCGCGGGGGTGGCGAAACCATCCTGCACGAGCTGGAGCGCCTCCCGGATCAGCGCGTACTGGAGCCGGTTGGCCAGGAACCCCTCGATCGCCTGGGACAGCGCGAGCGGGCGCTTGCCCAGCTCGGTCAGCAGCGCGACCGACCAGTCGACCAGCGCCGGATCGGTTCGCTCGGTCGGCACCACCTCGACCAGCGGGATCAGGTGGGCCGGGTTGAACCAGTGCATCCCGAGGAACCGCTCGGGCCGGCCGAGCGCGTCGGCCAGCTGACCGAGCGGCAGCGACGAGGTGTTTGAGGCGATCACCGCACCCGGCGGCGCCGCCGGCTCCACGTCGCGGAGCACCAGGACCTTGAGGGGCAGCGACTCGGGTACGGACTCGATGATCAGATCGGAGTCGGTCGATGCCTCGGCGATCGACGTCGTGTAGGTGATCTGGGCCGCCGCCTCGCGCTCGAGCGCCCCGCCGGCATCGAGGAGCGTCTGCTCGGTTCGCGAGTAGAGCGCGACCTGGTGGCCGCCTCGCAACAGCACCTTGGCGATGTTGCGCCCCATCACCCCGGCGCCGAGGACCGCCACCCTCATGGCGACCGCGTTCCGGCCGAGCGGGCGGCGCCCACCGCCCGCAGGCGGGCAGCGTCCCAGCGCGTGCTCACATCGCCGGGGGTGATCACCACGATCGACGCGCCCTTCGGCCACTCGCCGCCGGGCGAGATCACCCCGAGCGGCTCGCCGTGCTCGTCCCAAGCCTCGACCTCGCCGTCTCGCTCGGCCACGCCCAGCACCGGCCGCCCGTACAGGCTGGCCAGCCGCGCCGCACGGGTCACGCCGGCGCCCACCTCTCCGCCCTCCTCCCCCATGATCGCCAAGGCATCCGCGCCCGCCTCGAGGTAGGCCGAGCACAGGTCGGCGAATGCGTCCTCGGCCACTTCGGGCTCGGCTCCGTCGAGCGCTCGCTGGAGAGCCTCCGGCGCCGGCACGGCCGCGATCACAGCGTGGTCGGCCACCTCGCGCAGGCACCGGACGAGTGCGGCGCCGTCCGACACCCCCGGCGTCGACGCCAGCGCGTCGAGCGCGGCATCTCCCCGCTCGCCGGCGGCCAGCGCACCGCGAACCGCCTCCTCAGCGGCGCACACGAACATCGCATCGGCCGCGGCAAGCGCCGCGGCATCGGCGATCAGCCGCTGTCCGACGGCTGGATCCCGCCACCAGTCCGCGCGCTCCTGGTGGACCAGCGCCGGCAGCGCTTGCCACACGATGGGAGCGAAGGCCAGCCCCTGCCCGGCCAGCGCCTCGAGAAACCGCTGGCGGCCACTCAAATCCGCACCACGGCGCGGTTCGGCGCGCCCGAGGGCCACTCGCCGAAGTACTTGAGCACCTGCTCGGGGGGTCGGCGCTCCTCCCACCCCGCGATGAACTCGGCGTAGGGCCGAGCGTTCTGGAGGCGGCGGGCCCGGTGGGCCTGGCGCAGCTCGTCGGTGGCGGTCTCATCCACGATCAGGCTCTCAGGGTCGTAGGCGACGGCGAACACCTCGCGCGCCGTCCAGTCGCTGATCCGGTCGGCCCGGACGTCCTCGACCACGGCCTGGGGATCTCGCTCCAGGACGTCTCCGTAGCCGCCGCTCCCCTGCGTGCTGGCCGCCAGCACGTCGCCCTCCTGCACCACCCGGATGCCGCGCGTCTGGTGCTCGACGATCACCTCACCCCCCAAGGCGGAGTCGCC
The DNA here is from genome assembly GCA_035504535.1 of Solirubrobacteraceae bacterium. GTDB lineage: Bacteria > Actinomycetota > Thermoleophilia > Solirubrobacterales > Solirubrobacteraceae > Palsa-465. Next base: position 33,500 of record DATJRS010000119.1, read on the forward strand.
GCCGGCGAGCGTGAAGTCGTCGGTGGGCAGGTTTGGCTCGCCGGCCGCCATCAGCTCGAGCAGGTTCGACCCGCGCACCCGGATGCCCGGCACGACGGTCATCGAGTAGCCGCCAAACAGACCATTGTGGGCGGGGAACTTCGACTCCTTCTGGCTCGAGGTGAAGGCCAGATGCGGAGTGCGGTAGACCGCGTAGCCAACCGCCGCGCCCAGACCGCCGCGGTACTTGCCGAACCCGCAGGTGTCGCGCTGCTGCTTCTGGTAGAGGTGCAGCAGCGGGAACTCGGACTCGATGTCCTCCACGTCCGGCGCCTTGCCCCAGGGCCCGTGCGGGAACCCCCAGACGTCGATCCCGTCCCGGTCCGAGCGCGCCGCGAGGCCGTACGCGTTGAGCGGATAGCCCATGAAGTCGGTGACCCGCACGCCGTGCTGGTTGACCCCGGCCACCATCACCGCGGAGGCGCTCGAGGAGGTGAAGCCGCACACGAGCGAGCGTTGCTCGGTGGAGAACATCACTTTCGACAGGGCCACCCCGAGCAGCGGGAAGACCATCGCGCCGACCAGCGGCGAGCAGCTGATCGCCGCCTCGGGATCGGCGTCGAAGAACGTCCCGTGGGGCACCCGGATGTCGATGTGCTCGAGCATCCCGGAGGAGATCGGGAAGTCGTGGAACGGGAACTGGAACAGGTTCACCGCACAGTGACCACGGATCACGTTGGTGAACGCGTTGTAGGAGCCCTCGTGCTCGGGTGAGGTCCCCGAGAAGTCGAGTGTCAGACGGTCACCGGAGACGATCACGGCGACCGACGCGCGGAGCAGCCCGTCCTCGTGCCCGGTGGTGTCCATGAACACGTTGTGGCGATAGATGCCGTCGGGCCAGGACTCGATCCGCTGGCGCACGCCGGCCGAGGTCTGCTGGATCATGCGCCGGAACAGCCCCCTCACCAGCGGATTGCCGCGCTTGCGTGACAGCTCCTGAAGCCGCACTCGCACCCGATCGCACGCCGCCACCCGCGCCTTGACGTCGGTGACCTGCATGCGGGGCGCGCGCGAGATGAAGTTCTCCATCATCAGCAGCAGGTCGTTGCGCAACCGGTACTGCTCACCGATCTTGATCGGGGTCAGCTTCATCCCCTCGTCGTGCCGGGTGTGGGCCTGGGTGACCTCGCCGCCGGGCTCGCTGCCTCCGGTCTCGGACTGGTGGGCCCCGGACACGACCCAGCCGAGCAGCTCCTCGCCACCGAAGACGGGCATGATCGCGAACTGGTCGGGGTTGTGGATGCCCCCGTAGAGCGCCTCGTTGCAGTAGTAGATGTCACCCTCGGCCACCCCGACCGAGGGATCGTCGGCGAACCGCGAAAGGATGAACTTGATCGGCACCTGACCGGTGACCGAGTGCAGATAGGTTCCGAGCACGGCAGACACCAGGTCACCCTGCGCCGTGTACACCGCGACCAGCGTGTCACCCGAGTGGAGCATGCTTGAGATCCCCATCTTGGTCATCACCTCCTTGCCCTCCTGGAGCATGAGGTTGACGTTCTCGGAGTAGATCTCGTAGTCGCCCGGCCGCAGCGAGGCGGCGTCCTCGAGCTCCTGCTCGGTCGCGGGCTCGAGCTGCATCGCCCTCGTGACCATCGCCGCCTCAAACATCGGCTGCCTCCTCCTCGTGGGACAGGACGATCCCGGAGCGCTCATCGACGGCGCAGCTCCAGCCCGGGGCAACCACGACGGTGGTGTCGTCGGAGTCGATCAGCGCCGGGCCAGAAAGCCGATCGCCCGGGGCCAGTCGCTCCATCTCGTAAACCGGCGTCTGGATCCATCCCCGTTCGGCCGCGAACCGAGCGTCGCGGTAGCCGGTCGGGGTCGGGGCGGCGCCGCCGTTTCGTGCTTTGGCAAACGGTCGGTCGGTGGGGGTCTGGGGAAGCGAGGCCTTCAGGACGAACGCCTCGATCTCGACTCCGGCCTCCGGGTTCAAGCCGAGCGCGCTGTACGCCTCGCTGAACTCGCGCTCGAACGCGGCGTAGAGCGCCCGCATGTCGTCCTCGGACCCGACCTCGAGGAGTGGCGAGGCGACCCGCTTGACGTTCAGCTGGCCGCCAAACTTCATGTCGAGCTCGAGCGTGAAGCGGACCAGGTCCGGATCGAAGCCCTCGCCGGCGAAATCGCGGTGCGCCAGCTCGCGGAGCCCCTCGACCACGGCGTTGAAGCCGTCGTAGTCCTCTAGCCACTGCCCGCCGACCGCGGTGAGCAGCGAGAAGCGCCGCGACCGCTCGTACACGTGCACCACGTCCATGGTCGAGGAGCCGTAGGCGCAGAAGGCCGAGGAGAACGGGAACACGACGACCTTGCTCATCCCGGCCGACTCGGCGTAGCCGCAGCAGTGGACCGGCCCGGCACCGCCCGCGGCGAAGATCACGAAGTCGCGCGGGTCATAGCCCTTGAGCACCGTCTCCTTGTAGATCTCCGCTCCCATGCGGGCGTCGATCACCCGCTTGATCAGAAGCGCGGCCTCGGGCACGTCGATCCCGAGCGGGGTCGCGACCCGGTCGCGGATCGCCCGCTCCGCTCGCCTCTGGTTGAGCCTGAGCTGACCGCCGTGAAACCGCTCCGGGCTCAGATAGCCGAGCACCAGGTCGGCGTCGGTCACCGTGGGCTCCCGGCCGCCCTGATCGTAGGCCGCAGGACCCGGGATCGAGCCGGCGCTCTCCGGGCCCACCTCGAGCCGATCGCCGAGCAGCGCGTCGACGCGGGCGATCGAGCCGCCGCCCGACCCGATCGAGCGGGAGTCGAGGATCGTGGCGTCGACCGTCCAGCGGTCGATCGTGGGGGCGAACTTGTAGAAGCGGGTGCTCCCCTCGACCACCATCGCGATGTCAAAGCTGGTTCCGCCCATGTCGGTGACGACCACGTTCTTGTAGCCGTAGGTACGCCCGAGCGTGGAGCTTCCCATCAGCCCGGCCACCGGGCCGCCGTTGTACGTCTGCACCGCCGCCGATCGGAACACGCTGGCCATGCCACCCGTGTTGTGCACCATCATCAGTGGGTTCTGGTAACCGCCGCGGCGCAGCTCCTGACCGATCCCGATCAGTTCCTCGTACATCGATTGGTGCAGGTAGGCGTTCAGGATCGTCATCGTCGTGCGCGTGTACTCGAACTTCCGCGGCGTCACCTCGCTGGCCAGGAACACCGGCATGCTGCCGAGGTATGTCTCGTTGTACTCGCGCTCGATCAGCTCGCGGATGCGCCGCTCGTGCACCGGGTTCATGAAGGACCACAGCAGTGAGACGACGAACCCGCGCACGCCGGCGTCGACCAGTGCGTCGAGCTGGGACAGGAAGTGGTCCTCGTCGAGCGGACGCAGCACCTCGCCGCGGTAGTCGATCCGCTCCTTGACCCCGACCGTCAGGTGCTTGGGGATGATCGGCGCCGGCTTGTCGGCGCCGGCGATGTTGCGCTGGGCCTTGAAGGGAATGCCGTCCGACCACTGGCTGGCTCGTCCGACCAGGACGGTGTCCTCGAACCCCTCGGTCATGATCATCCCGAGCCTGGGGCCCTTGCGCTCGATCAGCTTGTTCATCGCCAGCGTCGTCGAGTAGCGGAGGATCTCCGCCCGGGAGAGCAGCTCTTCCTTGCTCAGTCCGAGGTGCACGGCGGCATCGTCGATCGCGCGGGACATGCCCTGGGAGAGATCGAACGGTGTCGTTCGCGCCTTGCACCACACCTCGCGGTCCTCCAGGCGGACGTAGCAGTCGGTGAATGTCCCGCCGATGTCGATCTCGACCGAGGAGCTCACCGGTCCGCCTCCGCGGCTCGCATCTTGCGCTTGAGCGAGTCGATGTCGAGCTCGATGTCGTGCGTGATCGGGTGACCCGGCGGCAGGTACTCGACCTCGATCAGGGTGGCGCAGCCGGGACAGATGAACTCGAGGATGCGGCACCACTCGGGGTCGGGAGCGAAGGTGTAGTCACCCTCGACTACGGGACGGTGAACCTCGCGGGGATCGCGCTCCCACACCAGGCACCCGTGCTTGTAATTGCCGCGGGCGCTCCCGAGCTCTGCGCCGCAGCTGGCGCAGTGCCATCGTTCTGTCTCGAGGTCGATCTCGAGGTACTCGGTAATCCGCGGTCTCACGCCTCCACCTCACGGCTCAGAATGCCGTAGCCCTGCGGCGTAAAGGTGACCGACCAGTCACCGTCTGCGTTAGCGGGGACGAAGATCGTGGTGTCGGGCGCCTGCAGGAAGGCCGGCCCGGGTACCGGTGCCGCGCTCGGGTCGCCGAGGCCGCGCAGAATCGGGACGGCGAGGTGGCCCTCAGGGGTCAGCACGCGTCGCTCACCGCGGGTTGGGGTCTCGCCCGAGTCCTGCGCGGTGATCATCTCGACCGCGACCTCGCGGGGGACCGAAACGTCGAGCCCGACGCGCAGCGCCGTCGAGGGCCGGCGGTCGGCCGCCTCGAACGCGTCGGGCGCGCGCAGCAGGTCGGCGAGCGTACGGCTCTGACGGCGATCCTGTCCCACCGCGAGCGTCGCGTTGACCCGTTCGAGCGCGAGCACGCCCTCGGCGCGCAGGTCACGCCGCGCGTTGTCGGCCAGTCTGGCCACGGCCGCGCCGATCGCCGCGTCGTCCGCGCCGGCGGGCACGACCGTCTGGTAGGAGTGGGCGATTGGAAGCAGGCCGGCCCCGAAGGCGGAGAACACGGAGCTGTGCGGGAACACCACCACACGGTGGATCCCCAACGCCTCTGCCGCCTCGACACACAAGAGGCCCCCGCCGCCTCCGTAGGAGAAGAGCCAGCGCGAGGCCGGGTCGGACGCTCCGAGCGCCGGATGCTGGGCTGCCCATGCGCGAAGGTGGTCTGTGAGCTCGCGGCGGATCGCCGCCTTGGCCTTCAGGAGCGCGTCCTCGATCGTCGTGCCCATTTGCACCGCGAGTGCGGTGGCGACGGTGCGCGCGGGCTCAACGTCGAGCTTGCGGCGGCCGCCCAGGAACTCTCCGGGCTCGAGGTAGCCGAGCAGCAGCCAGACGTCGGTGGCGGTCAGCGTGTCCCCGCCCAGGCCGAAGCAGGCGGGCCCGGGGGACGCGCCCGCGCTCCGCGGGCCGACCCGCAGCTCGCCGTCGGCATCGAGCACGATCAACGAGCCGCCTCCGAGACCGAACGACCGCAGCGGGACGGACGGATGCGGGATCACCATCTCGCCGACCTCGGTCAGCTCGCTGGCCGGGACCGCTCCGCCGCTGAGCAGCGAGACGTCGGTCGTGGTGCCGCCGACGTCGAACGTGCACACGTTCTCGGCGCCGAGCGCCCGGGCGACGTAGCCGGCGCCGAGCACGCCGGCGGTCGGCCCCGAGTCGTAGGTGTCGATCGCCCGCGTCTTGGCCACGCGACTGGTGGATCCGTCGGTGCAGACGATCAGCAGCGGACGGGTCAGACCCCCGGCTCGAGCACGGTCTTCGGCCAGATACAGCGACCGGACCAGGTTCGGGTGCAGATAGGCGTTGACCACTGCGGTCGCCGTACGCCCGTGATCGTCGGCCGCCAACGACACGCGCGAGCCGACCATCAAGGGCACCGCGCCGAGGTAGTGACGCGGGTAGGAGCGATCGATGATGTCGCGCGCCAGCAGCTCGTTGGCCTGGTTGAGGTGGGCGTTGGCGAAGCTGACCACGAGCAGCCGGACGCCCCGCTCGAGCAGCTCGCGCACCGCAGCCTCCAGGTCGCTCTCCTGAGGCGCGGCGATCACGGTGCCGGCCGGGTCGACCTCCTCGGGGACGCCGCGAACCAGCTCGGGGTCCAGCAGGGAGCCCAGCGCGCGGGCCTGGGCGTCACTGCCGTAGAGCGTCGACTCCGCTCCGCGCGTGACGATCAGCCCAACCCCGGCGCCGCGGCGCTCGACGATCGTGTTGGTGGCGATGGTCGAGCTGAAGTGGATCCGGTGCAGCGCTCCGAGAAAGCCGGCGAGGTCGCGTCCCACCGCCGCGGCACCCGCCTCGAGGCACGCCTGAAAGCCGATGGTGAGGTCCTGCGGCGTGGTGTCGACCTTCACCTGGGCGGTCCGCTCGCCGTCGGACACGAACCCGTCCGTGAACGTGCCACCGGTGTCGATGCTCATCACGAAGGGTCGGCGCACCTCGGCACCCATCGGCTAGCCGGCCCGGTCTCGCATCGGGAGGTTCAGCTCGTAGCGCCGTGCCTGCTCGAGCGCGGCCTCGTATCCGGCGTCGGCGTAGCGCGCCACCCCAAGCGCCGGGTCGCTCCAGAACACGCGGGCGAGCTTGCGCTGCGCCAGCTCGCTTCCGTCGGCGACCACCACCATGCCGCTGTGGATGCTGCGTCCGACGCCGACGCCACCGCCGTTGCCGACGGCCACCCAACTGGCGCCCTGGGCGGCGTTGAGCAGGGCGCACAGGATCGGCCAGTCGGCGACCGCGTCGCTGCCGTCGAGCATGTCCTCGGTCTCTCTGGAGGGCGAGGCGACCGAAGCCGGATCCATGTGATCGCGCCCGAGCGCGAGCGGCCCGATCTCCCTCGCCCGGACCAGCTCGTTGAGGCGCAGCCCGACCGCGTCGCGCTGGCCCAGTCCCAGCCAGCAGATCCGCGCCGGCAGGCCCTGGTGCGGGATCCGCCTCCGAGCCAGCGAGATCCAGCTGTTCAGCGTCGGCCGGTCGACCACCTCCATCAACGCGTCCTCGGACTTGCGCAGGTCCTCGGGATCGCCCGACAGCGCGATCCACCGATACGGCCCGATGCCCTGCGCGAGCAGCGGCCGCACGTAGGCCGCGACGAAGCCGGGGATCTGCATCGCATCGACGACACCGGCCTCGCGCGCCTGCGCGCGCAGGTTGTTGCCGTATTCGAATGCCACCGCGCCACGGGCGCGGAGCTCGAGCAGACCCTCGACGTGGCGGGCGATCGAGGAGCGGACAGCGTCGAGGTAGGAGGCGTCGTCGGCGGCGGCTCGCTCCGCCTCGGCCACGCTGTGGCCGGCCGGGACGTAGCCGTGCAGCAGGTCGTGGGCCGCGGTCTGGTCGGTGACCACATCGAAGGCGATGGCGTCGCGGACCAGCCGGGGGACGATCTCGGCGGCGTTGCCGATCAACCCGATCGCGGCCGGCCCCTGCGGATTGTCGAGCATGGCGACGGCGTGACGGTAGTCATCGGTGAGGAGGTCGATCCATCCTGCGTCGGCCCGGCGGCGAGCGCGCCGCGGGTCGACCTCGACCACGAGGACACGGCCCCCATTGAGGGTGACGCCGAGGCCCTGCGCGCCTCCCATGCCGCCCAACCCCGCGGTCAGGACCCGCCGGCCTGCGAGCGTTCCGTCGAAGTGCGCTCGTGCCACCGCGGCGAACGTCTCGTAGGTGAAGCCGAGGATTCCCTGGGTCCCGATGTAGAACCAGCCTCCGGCGGTCATCTGCCCGTACATGGTCAGCCCGGCGGCCTCGAGCGCCCAGAAGTCCTCGGGCGTGGACCACGCCGGCACGAGCATCGCACTACTGATCAGCACGCGCGGCGCGTCCGGGTGCGTCGGGAGCACGGCCACCGGCTTGCCCGATTGCACGATCAGCGTCTCGGCGTCACCCAGGTTCCTGAGCGCGGCCACGATCGCCTCCAGGCACTCGTGGCTGCGGGCGGCCTTCCCGGTCCCGCCGTATACGACCAGGTCGTCCGCTCGTTCGGCGACGGCGGGGTCGAGGTTGTTCAGCAGGCAGCGCAGCGCCCCTTCCTGCTCCCAACCGCAGCACGTGAGGGCCAGTCCCTGAGGAGTCCGCGGGGCGAGGCGAGCCGCTGCGATGGGGATGCTCTCGGTGATCGGCGTTCTCGGAACTCGACGGCGGGGCCGCGATTGTATACATCGATCCACGGATGCAGCATCCACGCATCTGCCGCCGGGACTACCATTTTGTGGTGGGCGCTACTGGCGAACGGGTCATCGTTTCGGGCCTGGCCGACGAGATCGCGTTTCGCATCCAGGCGGCGATCCTCGACGGCGAGTATCCGCCGGGCACCCACCTCCAACAGGACGAGTTGTGTGCCCGGTTCGGGGTCAGCCGGACGCCCGTGCGCGAAGCACTGCGCAAGCTCCAGGCCACGAATCTCGTTGACCTGGTGCCGAACCGGGGGGCCACGGTCCGGGTCCCAAGTCGCAAGGAGCTGGTCGAGGTCTACGCGCTGCGTGCCGAGCTCGAGGGATTCGCGTGCCAGCTGGCGGCGCCGAACGTGGGCCCGGCCGCACTCGAGGAGCTCGATCGCGCCCAGGAAGAAATGGAGCGCGCGATGGCCCAGCTCGACGACGGCGGACTGCGCGCCGAGGACGAACCCGCCTTCAACTCCCGGGTGACCGTGGCCAACGTGCGCTTCCACGGCGCGATCCACGGCCTCGCCGACAACGCACGCCTCGGGCGCACGATCGAGGAGCTCCAGGCCTACTTCCCCAAGGACTACGTGTGGCGCGCGATCCGCGACTCGCCGGAGGGGCACGTGCTCAGCATCGACGAGCACCAGCAAATCCGCGCGGCGCTGGCGGCACACAAGGGGGGGGCCGCCCGCCGGGCGATGACCGCGCACATCGAGCACGCCGGCCGGCTGCTGATCGCCTACCTGGATCACCACCGGTTCTGGGGCTAGGCGAATCAGCTGCCCCCCATCCCGAAATTTCCGCCATTACGGACCGCGGCGCCGGCTACTGACCGGATTTTTCGTCTCCAGCCCGAAGAATCCGTCACCACCGTGTATTGGTGCGCGGAATGGCGGAAATTTCGGGATGGGCGGGGGGGTGTCGATTTCGGCCGGGTCCATTCGTGTAGGGGACGAGAGGCCACGCATCTCGGTGGCGCGGCCGAGAGCGAAAGGACAGGCGGATGGGAAGGGTGATCGTTATGAACTGGGTGTCGCTCGACAGCGTCATGCAGTCCCCGGCGCGCCCGGACGAAGACGCGCGGGATGGGTTTGCGTACGGCGGGTGGGCGGTGCCGTACGGTGACGAGGCGACCGCCGCCAAGATGGGCGAGCGGATGGGACGGGATCGCGCGTGGCTGTTCGGACGGCGCACCTACGAGGAGGTGCTGAGGACCTGGAACGCCCGCGGCGGCCCGTTCAAGGACGCGCTCAACGAGGGTCGCAAGTACGTCGCCTCGAGCAACCCGGCGACGAAGCTCGAGTGGCCCAACTCGACCCTCCTGCAGGGCAACGTCCCGGCCGCTGTGGCCGAGCTCAAGCGGAGCGCGGACACGAACCTCGTGACCATGGGCAGCGGCGTGCTGATCGCATCGCTGATGGCCGCGGACGTGATCGACGAGTACCTGCTGATGATCGCCCCGCTGGTGCTGGGCGGCGGGCGGCGCCTGTTTGCCGGCGGCATGCACGCGTCGCTGCGGCTCGTCGAGAGCGTGACGACGCGCACCGGCGTGGTCATCGCCGGATACGAGCGTGAAAGGACCGAGCCGTGAAGCAATACCTGCTGAGCATCTATCAGCCCGGTTCCGAACCGCCGCCCCCCGAGCGGCTCGAGAAGATCATGCGCGAGGTGCATGCCGTGGAGGACGAGATGCGCTCGGCCGGCGCCTGGGTGTTCTCGGGCGGGCTCCACGACCCGCGCACCGCAACGGTGATACGCCCGCGGGACGGCGGGCTGCCGATGACCGACGGTCCCTACGTCGAGGGCAAGGAGCACATCGGCGGGGTGGTGATCGTCAGGGCCGAGACGCTGGACGAGGCACTGGCCTGGGGACGCAAGGTGGCGCAGGCGACCACGCTGCCGATTGAGGTGCGACCGTTCCAGGGCGAGCTGGAGGACTGACGGCGGGTGGCGGGGGTCACATACGCCGAGATCGAGGGTGTCTTTCGCGAGCAGTACGGGCGGGCGGTGGCCGTCCTGGCCCGCGTCTTCGGCGACCTCGACATCGCCGAGGACGCGGTCCAGGACGCGTTCTCGATCGCGGTGGCCCGTTGGCCGGCCAGCGGGTCGCCGCCGGCGCCGGCGGGCTGGATCATCACCACCGCGCGCAATCGCGCGATCGATCGCCTGCGCCGCGAGTCCTCGCGCGATGATCGCCACGCCCAGGCGGCGTTGCTGCATGCACGCGAGGAGCCGGCCGAGGAGAGCCCGGTGCAGGACGATCGTCTGCGGCTGATCTTCACCTGCTGTCATCCGGCGCTGGCAAGCGGAGCGCAGGTGGCGCTCACCCTCCGGTTGCTGGGAGGGCTGAGCACGCCCGAGATTGCCCGGGCCTTCCTGGTGCCGGAGGCGACCATGGCGCAGCGACTGGTCCGCGCGAAGGCGAAGATCCGCGACGCCGGGATCCCGTATCGGGTGCCGAGCGAGGCGGACCTGCCCGAGCGCCTGGCCTCGGTGCTGGCCGTCGTCTACCTGATCTTCAACGAGGGATACGCGGCCAGCTCGGGCGAGCGGCTGGTCCGCGACGAACTGGCCTGCGAGGCGATCCGGCTCGGTCGCCTGCTCGCCGAGCTCATGCCCGACGAGCCAGAGGTGCTGGGGTTGCTGGCGTTGATGCTGCTCGAGCACGCGCGTCGCGACGCGCGGGCCGGCGGCGACGGCGAGCTCGTGCCCCTCCCCGAGCAGGACCGAGGCCTGTGGGACCGCGAGGCGATCCAGGAAGGACAGGCGCTCGTGCGGCGCTGCCTGCGCCGGAACGACCCCGGCCCGTATCAGATCCAAGCGGCGATCAACGCGGTCCACAGCGACGCGGCCGGCGCAGCCGAGACCGACTGGAATCAGATCCTCGCCCTGTACGACAAGCTGATGTTGTTCACGCCGACCGCCGTCGTCGCGCTCAACCGCGCCGTCGCGGTAGCCGAGGTCAGTGGCCCGCAAGCAGCGCTCGAGCTGATCGAGGAGCTACCCCTCGAGCGGTATTACCTTCACCACGCGATCCGCGCGGACCTGCTCCGCCGCCTCGGCGACGCCGATCGAGCCGCAGCCGCCTATCAAGCCGCGATCGAGCGCACGGAGAACAGCGCCGAGATCGAGTTCCTTCAGCGGCGGCGGCGGGCCTTGGTCGGCCGGTAACTCAGACGTTGCGGATGACGCGCAGGATCACCGGCCGCGACGCGCGCTGCGCCGCCTCGATCACGGGCGCGAGTTCCTCCTCGAGGAACTCCTCGGCCGCCTCGACCTCGATCACCAGCGGCTCGACTCCGGTGCCAGCCCGGTCGATCACCCGGTGCACCTCGTCCGGCTCGCGGGCCAGTGAGGCGGGCGAGGGCACCGACAGCACGACCTCGCCGGCCGACGGCGGATCGATGGCGCCCTCGGCATCGGCGGGCACTCGCTCGACGACGGCCCCGCTGCTCGACAGACTAGGCGGGGGGTCCTGGCTGAGCTGTCCGTCCAGCGGGCCGTCGCGCGGCACTTGGATGATCAGCGCTTCCGACACGACCGGCCCGGCCGTCAGGCGGCGGTCCGTCGACGCCGGCCCGCCAGCTCGGCGGCGCGCTCGCGGATCCGGTCCTCGTCGGTGATCGCGTGCCAGCGCGTTCCACGTCGCTGGCCGGTTCGGCGAATCTTGCCCGCGGCTTCCAGTTCACGGAGCAGCGTGAGCACCTGGTCGCGATCGCCGTTCGCGCGCTCGGCCAGGGCCGAGGTGGTGAGGCCGCCGTTCTCCGACAGCAGCACTTCAAGCCTCCCGGCCGGCACGACGTCGGACGAGCCAGGGGCCTTCCGGCGAGCACGGCGGCGCGCGGGTTTGCGTGTCTGAGAGGACGCGGCGACACGCGGCCGCGGAGATGGACGGGACGCGCGCTCGCTGCCGAGCGCGGAGCGCGCAGCGTCGAGCGTCTCGATTTCCCGGTTCAGCTCGCGCAGCCGGCTATCGATCGAGTCCACTATCTGTTGGGTCGTTTTCATACCCTGATCGTACGCACCGAATCGGGCGGGGGCGTCGCGGTCACTTCCCCCGCACGCTTGGCCGCGTTCAGGAAGACCGGCGCCTCGCCGTTTATCCCGACTCTGGGTAGTTTCGGAATCCCGGCGGGTGGTTGATCACTCGTACAACCGGGCGAACAGCTCGGCGTACTTGTCGTACACGACCGAGCGCTTGACCTTCAGCGTCGGCGTGAGCTCGCCGCCCGCCTGGGTGAGGTCGTGGCCCAGGATCGCAAAGCGCTTGATCTGCTCGATCCGGGCGAACTTCTGGTTGACACGGTCCACCTCCCGTTCGAGCTCGGCATGGACCTCCGGGTCGCCCGCGATAGTCGCCGGGTCGGTCGCGATGCCCAGCCGGCCGGCGAGTTTCACTGCCTCGTCGCGGTCGAGCGTCAGCACTGCCACGAGGTACTGGCGCTTGTCGCCGTAAACGACCGCCTCGGTTATATAACGGCTGTCGCGCAGCTCGCTCTCGATGTTCACCGGGGTGACGTTCTTGCCGCTCGAGGTGATGATGATGTCCTTCTTGCGCCCGGTGATCGAGAGGAAACCATCGTCGCTTAGCGCGCCCAGATCGCCCGAGAGGAACCATCCGTCGTCGGTCAGCACCTCGGCGGTCGCTGCGGGATCTTTGTAGTAACCCTTGAACACGAGGGGCCCGCGGATCAGGATCTCGCCGTCCTGCGCAATCGCGACCTCCGCCTCCGGCAGTGCCTTGCCGACCGTGCCGAACCGCACCGCGTCGACGGTGTTGATGGTGGCCGCCGCGCACGTCTCGGTCAGGCCGTACCCCTCGAGCACGAGCACCCCGCACGCGTCGAAGAACGCGAGCAGCTCCCCGGCGATCGGCGCCGCGCCGACCAGCGCAAGCTCGAGGCTGGAGCCGAACACACCCCGCACCTTTGACAACACAAGCCGATCGGCGACCCGGTACTGAAGGTCGGTCAGCAGATCGGGCTGGTGGCGAGCGCGCAGCGCGGCGCGGGCCCGTCCGCCGCAGCGCAGCGCCCACTCGAACATGACGCGCTCATGCGGGCGACCCTCGGCCACCTTGCCGGTCACCGCGCCGTGGATTTTCTCGTAGATGCGCGGGACGGCTGGGATGTGCGTCGGGGACGTGGCGGCCAGCTCGTCGACGATCTTCGACATGTCCCCACCCCAGTAGATCACGCGGCCACCGACGCTCAGCGTCACCGCCTGGGCGATGCGCGCGAGAACGTGGGCCAAGGGCAGGAACTGGAACATCGAGGCGCCGGGTCCGAGGCCGAGCTGCTGCGTGTACATCCGGACCGTGGACAGGAAGTTCTCGTGGGTGAGCATGCACCCTTTGGGGGGTCCAGTGGTCCCCGACGTGTAGACCAAGGTGGCGAGGTCGCTGGAATCGCTCGCCGCCGCCCGCTCCCGCACTCGCTCGGGCGAGACGCCGGCGCCGCGCTCGCGCAGCTCGTCCAGCGTGATCGCACCGGCGACGGCCTCGAACGTCACGACGTGCTCGAGCATTGGACAGCGGTCGCGGATCTGATCGATCTTCGCCGCCTGAGCAGCGTCGTCGCAGAACACGAGTCGCGCTTCAGAGTGGCCGAGCACGTAGGCGCACTCATCCGGGGAGTTGGTGTGGTAGATCGGCGTCACCACGGCACCTGCGCACAACGAGCCGCAGTCGGCGAGGGTCCAGTTGGCCGAGGTCAGACCGAGAATCGAGACTCGATCGCCCGCCTCGATCCCGAGTGCGATCAGCCCGCGAGCGATCTCGTTACAGATCGTGCCGAAGTCGGCGTAGCTGATCTCGACGGTGTCGCCGCCTCGCGGGAACTGGAGGGCGACGCCGTCAAAGCGTTCCGCCGAGTCGAGCACCATCTGCCCGAGCGTCGTCGGCCGGGAGGGGGCCGGCAAGGGGCCGGAACCAGAGGCGCGAGCTTGGAGTATCGGCGCGGGAGCCATGCTCAGGCAGACGTTAGCCGCCGCCGCGCCGCCCGTGGGGCGCGGTGCGAGCAGAATTCGGTCCTACACGAACCACGACGACCAGAGGAGACGACACGGTGATCCTGATCGCGTATGACGGATCGGTGGACGCGCAGGCGGCGATCGAGCGAGGCGGGCAGCTGCTACCCGGCCAGCAGGTGACGGTTCTCACGATCTGGGAGGAGCTCGTGGACGTCCTGGCCCGTACGGGTTCCGCATTCGCGCTCGGCGACGTCGATTACGAGTCGGTTGATCAGCAGAGCGAGGAGCAGGCACGACAACGAGCGCAAGAGGGCGTGCAGCTTGCCGAGAAAGCGGGGCTGAAGGCGACGGTTGAGGTCCGGCCGCGCGAGGACTCGGTCGCGACAACAATTCTGGCCGCCGCGGACGACCTCGGAGCCGACGCAATCCTGATGGGCACGCGCGGGCTGACCCGGTTCAAGTCGGTGCTGCTGGGCAGCGTCTCCAACGCGGTCCTCCAGCACGCCGATCGGGCAGTCATCGTCGTGCCCTCGCCTGAGGTCGCCGCCGAGCGTCTCGCGCGCCGTTCCTAGCGGGACGGAGATCGGTAGCCGCTCCCGTTGACTGGGTCGCGGCGACGACGTACGGTTTTCCCTGCAGAACTAAAAGAGGGAGAGGGCGACATGTTCACGCAAGTGCTCGTGGGTGTGGATGATGATCAGGGCGGGCGCGACGCGATCGCGCTCGGCAAGCTGCTCGCCGGACCCAACGGGGCGCTGACGTTCGGGCACGTCTTTCATGCCGACACGTCCGTCCCGTGGGGATTTCAGGATCCGACCAAGCCCCAGCTGGAAGACAAGAGCCGCCAGCTGCTCGAGCGGATCGCCGCTGAGTCGGGCGTGTCGGCCCATCTTCGCTGGCACGGGGCTCCGTCGGTCGGCCGTGGTCTGCACGAGCTGGCCGAGGCGGTCAACGCCGATCTGCTCGTCGTCGGCTCGTCGCGGCACGCGATGCTGGGAAGGGTCCGGCTCGCGGACGACACGCGTGCGGCCCTGAACGGCGCGCCGTCCGCGGTCGCGGTCGCCCCCGCGGGCTACGCGAGCGATCCCCCGGTCGTGCGCGAGATCGGGATCGCATATGACGGCTCACCCGAGAGCGAGCACGCCGTGACGGTCGCCAGGTCGCTCGCCGCCGAGCTGGGGACCAAGCTGTCCGCGTTCCAGGCGGTACCGCTCCCGGTGTTCGGCTACTCCGGCCTGTCCACCACGCGACCCGCAGGCATATCGGTGGACGACATGGTCAAGCAGGCGCGCGAGCGGATCGGCGCGCTCGGCGGCGTGGAGGCGCACGTCGCCGCGGGCGATCCGGCCGAAGAGCTCACGGTGTACAGCGCGTCGCTCGATCTGCTCGTGGTCGGCTCGCGAAGCTACGGCCCGGTCGGACGGCTCATCCACGGAGGCATCTCGGAGCACCTGGCGCGGACCGCCCGGTGCCCGCTGCTGGTGCTCCCGCGTGGCGTTCGCGACGCGGCCGGCGCGGCGGCGTCCGAGAGCCGCCCGGACGCGCTGGCGACGACCGGCTGACGCCTCGCTCTCGCCGCCCGTTCCGCCGCGCGCGAGCTACAGGCTCGCGCGCCGGGCGGCGAGGATCGCCTCGGTAAGGCTGTGCACGCCGAGCTTGCCCTCCAGGCGCTCAACCCGCTCGCGCACGGCGTGCGGGCTCAGGAACAGCTCGTCGGCGAGGCCCGACGGGGCGTCGGCGCCGATCGCACGGGCCGCCTCGAGCACCTCGCGCTCGCGGCCGGTCAAGCCCAGCCGCTCGAGCGTGCCGGGGCGAAAGCGCGCCACCTCTTCCTCCACGAGCAGCGCGTGCGGCTCTCCCGGGAGCAGGCGGATGGTCAGTCGCCGGCCGTCACGCACGCTCTCGAGCGCCGGGCGGGGCGGCAGCGCCAGCCACGAGGCGACGGGCTCGGGCAGCCAGCCCGGGTGCTCCGCCGCGCCGAAGTGCTCGGCCAGCCACCGATCTGCCTCGAGGCTCGCGTACTGGATCTCGCCGTAATCGTCGAGCAGCACCACCCCGGTGCCAGGCGGTGGGTTTGCGGCGAGCGCCAGCAGCAGGCGCCGGCGTGCCTCGGCGAGCTGGAGCGTGTGCTCGAGTCCGGGGCACGCCAGGTCGAGGACGTCGCGGTCGCGCTCTGAGAACTCGCGCTCGTGGCGCCCGAGCGCGAACACGAGCGCCTCTCCGGCGTGAGGGCGGACGGCGATCGAGATCCCGTACTCGGCGCCGGAGCGGTGCAGCAGCTCGCCGTAGAGCTCGGTGCGTTGTAGCCAGCGCGGCTCGATCGCATCCGACAGGCGCACCGCGGGTCGCGCGCCGGCGGCGTGGGCGTGGAGAAGCGGATGGCAGCTCGCCCTGGAGGAGACCTCCTGGAACGCCGTGCCCGGCTCGGCCTCCGCCGGCGCCGCTTCGTGCTCGACCGCGCCGGTCGAGAGGACGATCCGGTTCCAGCTCGACAGGTCGGAGGGCACGATCCTGGCGAGCTCCTCGAGCGCGCTTCGCATCAGCTCGAGCGGCGTCTCGGTCTGGTCGAGCGCAAACGGAAGGCGCTCGGCGGCGTGCACATCGGCTTCGTTCAGCCACGCCATGAGCTTGCCGAGCTTACAGCTGGCCGCCGCGGAGCGGTAGGGGATGTCCCGACCCGCTCGCGCGCCCTTGTACGCAAATAGTTTGCGTATGAGCGCCGGGTGGGGCGGACAGGGCGGTCCGGTTTGTCCGGTGGCTGACCGAAGCCGAGGTAGGGCGCCCGTCATCATCAAATGAGTACTCGAGCCACACGGAGCACGCATGACGACGACGAACCTCCACCTCACGCACACCAATCGTCGACTGGCTCGCTTCTCTCGCCACGAGGAAACCCAGCCGACGCCCGTCCAGGACCGCGTCGCCGGCGTTGCCGGGGTCGCCCGGCGCGCGCTGCGCGGCGTGGCCGCGGGACGGTTGACCGCCTTCCCGGTTGCGATCCGCTTCTGGGACGGGAGCGTGATGCCGGCTTGCGCCGGCGCGGTCGGCGCGCCGGCGGTGCTCGTGCGCAACCGCCGAGCGCTCTCGGAACTGCTGCACGAGCCCAACGAGATCGGGCTGACCCGGGCGTGGGTGCAGCGCGACCTCGACGTCGAGGGTGACCTCGAAGCCGTTGTCGCCCTGCGCGAGCGCTATGCCGGCCTGCACCTGGCGGCGCGCGAACGAGCCCGGCTCGCGCTGGCCGCCGTGCTCATGGCGGGCCCGAGCGTGTTGCGCCGGCCGCCGGTCCCGAGCATCGAGGCGCGGCCACGGGGCCGCCGGCACTCGGTGGCGCGGGATCGCGAGGCGGTGCGCCACCACTACGAGCTGTCGAACCGCTTCTACGAGCTGCTGCTCGGCCCGAGCATGGCCTACTCGTGCGCCTACTTCGAGGATGACGGCGACTCGCTCGAGCGAGCCCAGGAACGCAAGCTCGAGACGATCTGCCGCAAGCTCCGGCTCGCTCCCGGCGAGCGCCTGCTCGACATCGGGTGCGGATGGGGGTCGCTCCTGCTTCACGCGGCTCAGCACCACGGCGTCCGAGGAGTCGGAGTGACGCTGTCGGACGCCCAGGCCGAACTGGCCCGGGAGCGGACAGCGCGCGCGGGACTGAGTGAGCGGGTGGAGATCCGCGTCTGCGACTACCGCCAGGTTGACGACGGCCCGTACGACAAGATCGCCAGCGTCGGTATGTACGAGCACGTGGGCCGGGACCAGCTCGACTCCTATGTCAGCCACGTGCACGCGGTGCTGCGACCCGGCGGACTGTTCCTGAACCACGGAATCACTCGCCTGCGCCAGCGCCCCCGGAGCGAGGACACGTTCATCACCCGCTACATCTTCCCGGACGGCGAGCTGCATCCGGTGACCGACGTGCTGAGGTCAATGGAGACCAGCCGGCTCGAGATCCGCGACGTCGAGTCCCTGCGCGAGCACTACGTGCTCACGCTGCGGCGGTGGATCGCCAACCTGGACGCTCGGCGCGAGGCGGCCATCCGGGAGGTGGGCGAGATGCGGGTCCGCGCCTGGCGGCTGTACCTGCTTGGCTCCGCCCAGGCGTTTGCGACCGGCCAGATCAGCGTCTTTCAGGCGCTGAGCGCCCGGGGTGGGGCCGATCACGACCTGCCGCTCGGCCGGCGCGCGCTCGTGGCCTGAGGTCGCCGCGCCGCTCGTGGCCTGAGGCAGCCGAGCTGAGCGTTACTTGCGGCTGTCGACGGCGCGCTGGAGCTGTGCCTTGTTCATGCTCGAGCGGCCCTCTACGCCGAGCCGGCGCGCTTCGCTGTAGAGCTGGTCGCGCGTGCGGCCCTTCTCGCGGTCGGTTCCGGATCGCTGACCGCCGCGCCGCGAGGGCGACATGTCCTGGGTCGAAGTGCGCGAACGACTCCGCGACTCGCCCGCCTGGGCACGTTCCTTGTTGACCGTTCGCGCCGCGATCTCCTCGGCGCGGGGTTCGCTCGTCCCGCGGTCTCGCACGCTCGCCTTGATGTGCTCGTACTGACGGGCGCGCTTGGTTCCCTTCTGGACGCCGCGCGGGGGCATCGCGGTACCTCCTCGTCGTGGACGGTATTTCTCGTCCGCGATTTACCCGGCCGGAGGCCGAGAAAACGGCGCGCTACCCGTCCAGCGGAGACTGATCGGGCGGTACGCCGCGACCGTAGCCGGGGTCCTGCGAGGTGTACGGCTCGTCCTCGCCGCGCACCTCGCGGTAGCGCCGGTCGAACAGCTGAAGCACGGCGGTCACGTCGCTCGGGCCGTGCAGATCGTGGCTGACGCCGGAGGACTCGTCGGTGGTCTGCGCCGGCTCGGCGTCCCCGTGCTCGATCAGCTCGTCGTGCTCGGCGTCCAGGAACGGCAGCTCGGCGACGCCGCGGTCGGGGTAGAGAAGACCCAGTTCGGAGTCCTCGTAGCGGACCACCGCGGCGCCGTCCTCACGGCGCGAGATGTGGACGCCGGGCCACGTCGCCAGCTCGTTGGCGACATCGTCGACGACCGCATCCCAGTGGCTCACACGCCGATCGTATCTGTTGCCGGGCGCCAGCCGATGGCCGGCGCAATCTCGCGCGCAATCGTCTCGAGCATCCGGGCGTTGTACTCGACGCCGAGCTGGTTGGGCACCGTCAGCAAAAGGGTGTCGGCGGCCTGCACACCGGCGTCGCGGGCGAGCTCCTCGGCGATGGCATCGGGCTCGCCGGTGTAGGTGCGCCCGAAGCGCGCCAGAGCGCCGTCCAGGTAACCGACCTGGTCCTGTCCGTTGCCGGCGCGGGAGCCGAAGTAGGCCCGGTCCTCGTCGGTGACGACCGGGATCACGCTGCGGCTGACCGACACGCGCGGCTCGCGCTCCCAGCCCGCGCCACCCCAGGCGTCGCGGAAGATCCCGATCTGCTCGGCCTGGAGCTGATCGAAGGGAACGCCGGTGTCCTCGAGCAGAAGGGTCGAGCTCATCAGGTTCATCCCCTGCAGACCGGCCCACCGCGCGCTCTCGCGTGTGCCCGAGCCCCACCAGATGCGATCGGGCAGTCCCGGCGACTGGGGCTGGATGGGCAAGAGACCGGCGGCGCCGGTCATGTCTGGGTCCGCCGGGACCACGCCGTGACCGGCGATCGCCCGACGGAATAGCGCGGTCTTCTCGCGGGCCAGGTCGGCGTCGGTCTCGCCCTCAAGAGGCTTGTAGCCGAACGCATGGGCTCCGTTCAGCGCCGGCTCGGGCGAGCCGCGGCTGATCCCCAGCTGCAGGCGCCCGCCGCTGATCAGATCCGCGGCGGCCGCCTCCTCGGCCATGTAGAGCGGGTTCTCGTAGCGCATGTCGATCACGGCCGTGCCGATCTCGATGCGGGAGGTGCGGGCGCCGATCGCTGCCAGCAGCGGGTAGGGCGAGGCGAGCTGGCGCGCGAAGTGGTGCACGCGCACGAATGCGCCGTCGAAACCGAGCGCCTCGGCGACCTCGGCCAGCTCGATCGTCTGCCGATGTGCGTCGGCCGCGGTTGGTGTCTGCGACCACGGCGCCGCCTGCCAGTGCCCGAAGGAGAGAAAGCCGATTCGCTTCACAAAATGAAGTATAGAACGCGCGATCGGCCCGGCGGAGGCTACGCCGTGGCCGATTGCGCGTCGGCGAGCAGCCGCTGGTACTCGGTGGCGGCCCGCTCCTCTCGATCGAGCGCCTCGCAGTAATCCTCGAACGCGAGTGCCCGCCAAGCGGTGCTCGCCCCGAGCCATTCACGGTAGGTCGCGTGGACGGCCATGCTCTCCTCGCGCCAGGTGACGTATCCATCCATCACTGCGTCGATCAGCTTTGTCACGGCGGAGGGGGTGCGGGTGCGTTTCATGGCGATCGGCTCCGGTGGAAGGGTTTCATTCCCTTAGACGCCTGCGCGGCCCATTCCATTCCACAGGAGCGTGACCAACCGTGAAACGGGCCGAGCGGCCAGCCGGTAAGTATCTACTACAGATTGTAGTAACTGCGGGAAGGATGAACGCGGGCGGGACGTCGTCGGTGGAAAGACCTCGTCAGCGGCCGGCAACCCACCACCGTGAGCGACCGGCCACTGACCTCGAATGCAAGGAGCAAACCTGATGAATCGCGCTCGGGTACTTACCCCTGCCGTGGCCCTGGTGCTTGTCGCCGCCGTCGTGGCGTTCTTCGTCGCCACGAGCGGCGGAAGCACGAAGACCGCAATGGCCAACGGCGCGCCCAGCCCGGCTATCTCGGTCGTACAGACCTCCCTCGGTCCGACGCTGGTGGGCGCCAACGGACGCACGCTGTACCTGTTCGAAGGGGACAAACCGAACCGGAGCACCCTGTCCTCGGCCGGATTGGCCATCTGGCCCGCCTTTACCTCGACCCAGAAGCCGCAGGCCGGCAGCGGCGCGGCGGCAGGCGAGATCGGGATGATCGCCGGATCGGGCCAGGTCACCTATCACGGCCACCCGCTCTACTACTACGTCGGCGACCAGAAGCCAGCTCAGACGACCGGGCAGGGACTGAACGAATTCGGCGCCCTGTGGTACGTGCTGTCCCCGCGCGGGAACGCCGTCGTCGGCGCCCCGAAGAGCACGCGCTCGAGTGGCGCGGGCGCGGGTCAGTCGAGCAACGCCGGCGGATCGTCGTACGGCTACTGATCGACGGCGGCCTGGGTGCGCCTGCGCTGCCCGCCCCGCGGGCGGCGCAAGCGTACCCGGCCGAGACCAGTGAGGCCGGCCGCGTTCGCCGCCAGGAGCGAGAGAAGCCCACCGGTGAGGAGCTCGTTCACCCAAGCGACGTGATCGCCGGCATACCCGAGGATCC
Source organism: Solirubrobacteraceae bacterium (assembly GCA_035504535.1). Taxonomy (GTDB): domain Bacteria; phylum Actinomycetota; class Thermoleophilia; order Solirubrobacterales; family Solirubrobacteraceae; genus Palsa-465. The sequence continues at coordinate 54,647 of DATJRS010000119.1, forward strand.
ATGGGCTGAGGGCGAGCCACAGCCCGCCCCCGATCGTGACGATCGCGGCGGGACGCAGCGCGGCGATCATGACGGCGATCGGCCCGAAGCCGAGGACGAGGAAGACGTGGTTGGCGACCGCCGGATGCGCGCCGGAGAAACCCCATACCCACGGCGAGACCGCGATCCACGCGATCAGCGCGCCAGCGGCTATCGGGCGCCGGTCAGCCACGCGGGGCGGTGAGGGCAGCTTCATTCGGGACGGCGATGACACGTTCATGGATCACCTCTGGGAAGGACGGGCGAACATCGAGAACAGGAGAAACATGGCCGGGATGACGCAGACCAGCACGACGCCGCAGGAGATGGCGATGGCGGCCAGCGCCGGGCCCGTGGCGGACGCGGTGTGGATCGTGAGCAGCGGTCCGACCAGGTGGGGCGATTGCGCGATGAACCATCCCCACACGAGTGCCGCACCGGCCAGGAGGGTTGCCGCGCGCGCGAGCGCGTAGCGGCGGCCGGCAACCGCGAGCAGGGACAGCGCGAGACCCGCGAGCGCGAGGACCACGAGCGGGAGGGCGGCGTCGGTCAGGCGGGCATACAGACGTGGCGCGGCCGTGTCCGCGACGAGCAGCCCGCCGACGCTGAACACCAGCGAGCCCGCGCCGGCCTGGAGCGCTCGGGCGCGAAAGCGCCCGGCGAGCTCGCGCCGCCCCGTGGCGGCCAGCCGGTTGGCCATGAACGTCGCGGCCAGCTGCGCGCAGAGGCAGATCGCGAGCAGTCCGACGATGATCGCGAACGGGCTCGTCCACGGGACCGACACGGGACCCCGGGCAACCGAGCGCGAGCTCGAGGCCTGAGCCAGACCGCCGGCGACAAGGCCGAAGGCGAGCGCCGCGATCGCACTCGCCGCGCCAAACAGGCGGCTCAGGTGGACGCGTGGCCCGGTCTGATCATCGAGACCGGAGCGCAGCCCGAAGGCGGCACCACGCGCCACGATGGCGAGCAGGGCGATCGCGAGCGGCGCGAGCAACGCCGTGCCCAGGGCCGAGAACGCCGTGGGGAACGCCGAGAGCAGGATGGTGATGGCGAAGATCAGCCACACGTGGTTGGCCTCCCACAGGGGTCCGATGCCGGACTCGATCACCGCACGGTCCTCGGCCCGCCGTGCCGCGAGCAGGTCGAGGATTCCGGCGCCGAAATCAGCGCCGGCGAACAGTGCGTAGGCGGTCAGGGCGAACCCGAGGAAAACCGCCAGCAGCGCAGCCGGGCTCATGTCAGGCCACCGCCCAGGCGGCGGCCGGCAGACCTTCCACGGGTTTGGCGGCGAGTCGCCGCACCGCCCATATGGTGAGGAGGCTCAGCCCCACGTAGACCAGCGTGAACGCCGTGAACGTGGCGCCGAGCCCGGGGGCGGTGGTGATGCCGCTCGAGGTCCGGAACACGCCGTAGACGATCCACGGCTGGCGCCCGAACTCGCTGACCAGCCACCCGAGCTCGTTGGCGAGAAAGGCCAGCGGTCCTGCCGCGGCGAGGGCGATGAGGGTTCGGCGATCCTCGGGGCCCGGCCCGGTCTTGCGCCGCCGCAGCCAATAGACGAGGCAGAGCGCAACCAGGCCCGTGCCGATCCCCACCATTCCGATGAAGGCAAGCCGCGCGGGTGCGGCCAGCGGCGTGCGGTCAGCCTTCGCGAAGGTGTCGAGCCCGCGAACGGTCGCGGCCGGCCGGTCGTAGGCGAGCAGGCTGAGGAGGTGCGGGACCTTCACGTTCAGCACCGTCCCGCTGTCCCCCGGGAACGGGAAGCCGCCGACGTTCAGCCCGGCTCCCGCCTCGGTGTGATCGAGCCCTTCGATCGCCGCCAGGGTCGCCGGCTGATGGGCGGCCACCGTGCGACCCAGCAGGTCGCCGACCCCCATCTGCAGGGGAGCGAGAATCGCCGCCATGCTCAGGCCCAGTGCGATCGCCTTGCGGTGGTAGGCGTTCCGACGCCCGCGGAGCATCCCGACCGCGTACACGCTGGCGACGCCGAAGGCAGTGGCCAGATAGGCGCCGAGGACCATATGCGAGGTCTCGGTCGCCCAGGCCGGGTTGAACATCGCGGCCAGCGGATCGACGTGGGTGACCCGGCCGTCGATGATCTGGAAGCCGCGCGGGACATTCATCCACGCGTTGGCCGTGAGGATGAAGAAGGCTGAGGCGGCGGCCGAGCACGCGATCGGGATCCCGGAGAGCCAGTGCACCCGGGGCGAGAGCCGATCCCAGCCGTACAGGTAGATCCCGACGAAGATGGCCTCGAGAAAGAACGCCGCGCCCTCCAGGGAGAAGGGGAGGCCGATGATCCCCCCGGCGTAGGCCATGAAACGCGGCCACAGCAGGCCGAGCTCGAAGCTGATGATCGTGCCCGACACGGCTCCCACCGCGAAGAGCACCCCGAACACCTTCGACCAGCGCCGGGCCAGGGCACGCCAGACGGGGTCTCCGGTGCGCAGATGCATCCCCTCGGCGACGAGCATCATCAGCGGAAGCCCCACCCCCAGGACGGCGAAGAACAGATGGAAGCTGAGGGACGTGCCGATCTGCGCACGTCCAGTTGTCAGGTGAGATACGGCAGCGATTGATATGTTGGTCATGAGCATCTACTACGCAACGTAGCAGATACGCGAACCACTGCTACTATGATCAGTAGTAGTATCCGCACCTCAACCTGTCAGGAGAAGTAAGGGTGAACAAGCCCGCGGTTCCGCCAGCTCTACACGAGCTCGAGCGAGACGTCATGGAGGTTGTATGGGAACGCGCACGGGCCTCGGTCCGCGAGGTGATGGACGCCTTGAACGCCACCGGCGAGCGGCGGCGCGCGTACACCACCTACATGACGATCATGGCCCGGCTCGCGCGCAAGCACCTGCTCGAACGCGAGCGGTCCGGCAAGACGGATTACTACCGCCCGGTGTACACGCGCGAGCGCTACAACGACCTGTGCGCGCAGGCCGCGGTCGAGTCGGTTCTTGACGAGTTCGGCGGCGTGGCCGTCGCCCACATGGCCCGCCAGATGGCTCACCTGGATCCCGACCGGCGCCGCGCCTTGGAGGGGCTCGCCGATGCGGACTGACCGACATCGGCGCGTCTTCCAGCTCGCCACGGCGCTCGGCGTGAGCGGTGTGATCGTCGCGGTCCTCGCCATCGCGACGGCAATCGCCTCGGTGCACCGCACGACGATCGGATCCGGGAGCTTCTCGGTGGCGACCGTCGCGCTCAGCTACCCACGACTCAACGTCGCCGGCGCCATCCTGGCGGCCCTGGCGACGCTGGGCGCAATCGTCGCCTGGATCGCGCTGCGGGCGATTGGGCGCCAGCGCCGTGACTATCAAAGATTCATCGCCCGGTTGGCCGTGGTCGGGCCGCTCGAGCGAGATCCCGCGGTCACGGTGATCGCGGATCGACAGCCGCGGGCCTTCTGCGCCGGCTTCCTCCGTCCCTCGGTCTACGTCTCGGAGCGCACCCTCGAGCTGCTCGGCGAGGCGGAGCTCGACGCGGTGCTGGCGCACGAGCGGCACCACTTGCGCCGGCGCGATCCCCTGCGCTTCGCGTGCGGCCGGATCCTGGGCCACGCGGTGTTCTTCGTCCCGGCGCTCGGACCGCTGTATCAGCGGTACACCGAGCTGGCCGAGGTGGGGGCCGATGCCGCGGCCGTCGCCGAGGTGGGACGCAGACCGCTGGCCAGGGCCCTGCTCGCATTCGAGGCAAGCGGGGATCCGGCGGTGGTGGGTTTCGCCGCCGAGCGCGTCGACTCGCTGCTGGGCGAGCCGGTCCGCCTGGGCCTCCCGGTCCGGCGGCTCGGCGCGTCGCTGGCCGGGCTGGCGGCGCTCGGGGTCGCGATCTGGCTGATGAGCCGGGTCGCCTCGGCGTGGGCGACCCTGAACCCGCCGATCCTCTCCCCCCGGCCGTGTATCGCCGTCACGATGGCCCTGCTGTTTCTGGCCTGGGCGGCGTTGAGGCCCAGGCGATGAGCTCGCGGCAGGCGGAGAAGGCCGCGGCACGAGAGGCGAGGCTCGCCGCCGAGGCGCAGCTGCGCGCGGTGGTGAGCCGGCGCAGGCGGCTGCGGACGGTTGCCGCCGTCAGCTTGGTTGCGATCGCCCTGGTCGCGGTTGCCGTCGGCGTGTCGAGTCGCGGTGGCGTGGTGGCGAACGCAGCTTCGGGCGCCCGCCTGCGAGGCGCGGCATATTCCGCAAATCTGTTCGCCGGCATCCCGCAGCACGGCATCACCCTGGGACGCTCGAATGCTCCGGTGCGCATGGTCGAGTTCGCCGATCTCCAGTGCCCGTATTGCGACGAGTACGCGGTCCAGACCCTGCCCACGCTGGTGAGGAACTACGTGCGCGACGGACAGGTCCAGATGCGCTTCGAGAATCTCTCGTTCATCGGTTCGGGTTCGGTCGCGGCCGGCCGCGTTGCGGCGGGCGCCGCGAAGCAGAACCGGCTCTGGAACTTTGTCGACCTGCTGTACCTGAACCAGGGCGAGGAGAACAGCGGCTACATCACCCCCGGCTACCTCCGCCGACTTCTAACCGCGGTGCCCGAGCTCAACGTCTCCTCCGCGCTCGTGGCCAGCCAAAGTTCGGCGGCGGACGACGCGCTCGCACTCGCCAACCGCACTGCCAACGCGGCCGGGGTCCAAGGCACGCCCACGTTTCTGATCGGACACGCCGGCGGGCCGCTTCGCCAGTTCAACCCGTCGTCGCTCAGTGCCGCGCCGTTCGAGAGGCTGATCAATCAGTTGCTGAAAACGGAAGGTTAGAAGCCGCCCGAGCGTCAGTAGCGTCACGATGTACATGACTTTGCCCGGGCAAGTCTCCCCATCGTCGGCTGGGGCGCTCCCCACGCCCCGGCGTCCGGCGGCGCTGGCGAGCACCCGGGTGTCGCGCGCCGGAACGCTGCTCGGCACTGTGGGCGCGGGGTCGTCGCTGTTCGTGATCTCGCGCGTGTTCGAGAGCTGGCGGCTCACGGCCGCCAGCGCGTCGCACAGCATCTCGATCCTCGGCCGGCGGTTGAGCTATCCCACCGCCAACCTCGCCGCGATCATCGTGGTTGGACTCGCGACGGTGGGGCTTGCGGTGATCGCGTTGATGATTGTCTGCACCACCCGTGAGCTGACCGCGGATCGACGGCTGCGCCGATCCCTCGCCGCCTGTCGGCCGGGGGGACTGGACGGCGCGCTGCTGATCGATGATGTGCGCCCACGAGCCTTCTGCGCCGGCCTGTTCAGACCACGCGTGTACGTATCGCGCGCCGCGGTGGAGCTCCTCGACGCGGCGGCATTGCGGGCCGTGCTCGAGCATGAGCGCCATCACGCCCGGCGCTACGACCCCCTCCGCCTGGCCTGCGGCCGGGTGATCACCGGGGCGCTGTTCTTCGTGCCCGGCCGCCAGGAGCTGGGGCGCCGTCAGCAGGCCCTGACCGAGCTGAGCGCCGACGAGAGCGCCATCCGCGCGGCGCAAGACGGCGGCTCAGCCCTCGCTCGCGCCATGCTTTGCTTCTCGGCGCAGTCCCGTGAGGACGATCCGTCGGGCATCGATCCAGAACGCGTCGATCACGTGCTCGGCGACTGGGAGTCGCCGAGCTGGCGCTGTCCGGCGACGGTGTGCATCGCCGCGATCTCGCTCGTCGCGCTGCTGGTCGGGACCGCCGCACTCGCGGCCCGGGTGGCGAGAGGATCGGCAACGCTGGCGCCGCCGTTGCTATCGAGTCAACCGTGCATCCTGATGCTCGCCCTGATTCCCGCCCTGTCGGGGCTGGGGGTGGTCTATCTACGACACTGTATAGTAGATAGAGATGTCGGATGTGAACCCTCAGGACGAGAGCCACGCCATCAAGATCGGCAGCGCCGCGTTGTTGCTCGTTGGCACGGTGGCGCTCCAAAGTGACAACGGCCGCGTGCGCGCGGTCTGGAGACGACGTGACGCACAGTCCACGGTGCGACTCGTGGCAGTGGTGGTGAGTTCGCGATGAAGCCGGTTGACAATCACAACCGGCAAGCAGTTGGCTTACGGATCGCGCGCGTAATTGGTGCAGTCGCCCTGCTTGGTGTCGGAGCGGTGCACCTCGACGAGTTCGCCCTGGCTCATTACTCGGCGATTCCCACCATCGGCTGGCTGTTCCTCGTGAATTTCATCGGGGCGAGCGCACTCGGGCTGGTGTTGCTCGCCCCGGCGGGGCGGCCTGAGGAGCGGTGGCGCGGATGGCTGGACACCGCCGCCGCTCTCGGTGGCCTGAGCGTGGCAGCCGGCTCGCTCGCGGCGCTCCTGGTGAGCGAGCGCGCGACCGTGTTCGGGTTCATGGAGCACGGCTATCGTCCGGTCATCGTGTCGGCGATCGTCGCGGACGCCGTGGCGATCGTGGCGCTGAGCTCGGTTCTGGCCTGGAGCGATCGACGGCGGGCGGCAGCAGAGCGCGGAGCTATCCTCCCCTCCCATGGCGCGGCCGCGCTCACCGAAGGTCCCCCCGCCCCTGCACGAGCTCGAGGCGGAGATCATGGAGGAGATCTGGCGGCATGAGGGGCCGACCACCGTCAAGCTGGTGATGGACGCGCTCAATCGCAAGGCCAAGCCGCCGCGCGCCTACACGACATACATGACCGTCATGCGCCGGCTGGACGACAAGGGACTGCTGACGCGCAAGCGAAGTGGCCGTTACGACAGCTACGAGCCCACCCTCACACGCGAGGAATATCAGGAGCGGCGCGCCGGCGCCGAGGTCCGTGGGCTTGTCGATCAGTTCGGCGACGTGGCGCTGGCGCACTTCGCGCGCAGCCTCTCGTCACTCGACCCGGCCCAGCAGCGCCGCCTCCGCCGCCTCGCCAGCGGCGAGTAGCCCGGGCGTCGGATGGCCGGCGCGCGCGTGGGAGCGGCGCGCGCCGGCACTCTTGATCCGAGGTAGACCGGGATGACGATGCCGATCTACTACGCACGATAGTAAATAACTGCCCGCGCGTCAATCCGCCAAAAGTAGGAGCCGCGTTTCCCCGCCCGGAGGGATGCGGCCCTGCGCGTGGAGGTCTACGCTCGCGTCGTGAGTAGTTCCACGAGCCGCACCGTAAGTCGTCCTGCCGACCGCCCCCTGAACACCGCGTTGGGCTGGCGAGTCCCGTCGTGGCTCCTCGACTACGGGCCGATCGTCTTCATCCTGATCGAAGGGCTCGCCGCGGTCCGGTTCCAGTCCCAGGTGAGTGGAATCTCAAAGCCCATCCTGCTCTTGGCGCTCCTTGGGACCGCAGCGGCACTGGTGGTCCGCCACCGCTGGCCGCTCCCCGTGCTGGCGGTGATACTGGCGATTGCGGTCGCCGTCGACTACGGGCCGCTGATCACCATTCCGCTGCTGCTCGCGGTGTTCACGGTGGCGGAGTCCGCGGACCGGACCACCGTGATCGTGGCCGCCGTGATCACCGCCGTCGCGCTGTGCGTGGCCCCCTGGGCACACGGTGACACGCTGGCGGCGGGAGGAATCATCTCGCGGTTCGTGGCGGTCGGGCTCGCGGTGGCGCTCGGGCTGTGGCTGCGCGCCCGCGCCGACTACGTGACCGGCCTGCACGAGCGGGCCGAGCGACTCGAGCGCGAGCAGGAGCTGATGGCCCAGCACTCGGTGGCGGAGGAGCGACTCCGCATCGCCCGCGAGCTTCACGACGTCGTCGCCCACAACGTGTCGCTGATGGTGGTGCAGGCCCAGGCGCTCGCCGCCACCGGCGACCGCGATCACGAGCAGCAGACCGCGCTGACCCGCATGGCCGACCTCGGCCGCGAGGCGCTTTCGGAGATGCACCGCATGCTCGGCGTGCTGCGCGTCCAGAATGCCGGCGCCCCGGAACGAGAGCCCAATCCCGGCGTCGGCGACCTCGAGCGCCTGATCGGGCGAACGCGCGAGGCCGGACTCGAGGCCAGCCTGGTGATCGAGGGGCCGGTCCGCGAGCTTCCCCCGGGAATCGGCCTGTCGGTCTACCGGATCGTGCAGGAGGCGCTCACCAACGTGATCCGGCATGCGGCGGCACGGCACGCGGTCGTGACCCTGTCGTATTCCGCCGACGCGCTCGGCGTGACCGTGCTCGACGATGGAGTCGGCTCGCCGGCCGGAGTCAACGGGTCATCGGGCGGACATGGGCTGGTGGGAATGCGCGAGCGGGTGGCGCTCTTCGGTGGCCGGCTCGAGACCGGCCAGCGCGCCGAGGCCGCCGGCTACCGCGTCCACGCCTCCCTTCCCGTCCGCTGAACCCGTGGCACGCATCCGCCTTCTCATCGCCGACGACCAACCGCTGATGCGGGCGGGATTCCGCGCCGTCCTCGAGGCCAACGGATTCGAGGTGGTGGGCGAGGCGGGCGACGGACTGCAGGCGGTGGCTGCGGCGCGGGCGACCAAGCCCGACGTGGTGCTGATGGACATCCAGATGCCCAACCTGGACGGGATCGAGGCGATCAAGCAGCTTCCGAACCATCGCGTGCTTGTGCTGACCACGTTCGGACTCGACGAGTACATCGTCGACGCGTTGCGCGCCGGCGCGAGTGGCTTCATCACCAAGGATGTGCCAGCCGAGGAGCTGGTTCGGGCCGTGCGAGTGGTGGCGGCCGGCGACGCGCTGCTCACCCCCGGGGTCACCCGACAGCTGCTCGACCGCGTCGGCCGGCGGCTTCCCGCGCCGGTCGGCCAGCGTCCCGAGGCACTATCGGAATTGACCGACCGTGAGCGCGAGGTGCTCGAGCTGCTCGCCCAGGGCATGTCGAACGCGGAGATCGCCGAGGCGCTGGTGGTGGGCGAGGCGACCGTCAAGACCCACGTCTCCAACGTGCTGATGAAGCTCGGGCTGCGTGACCGCGTGCAGGCCGTCGTGCTCGCGTACGAGATCGGCTTGGTCCAGCCAGGGCGATAGCGGGCCGCGAGGCCGAAGGCCTCGTCGGTACGGCCCGCGGAATCAATCAGCGAGCCGCGAGGCCGAAGGCCTCGTCGGTACGGCCCGCGGAATCAATCAGCGGGCCGCGAGGCCGAAGGCCTCGTCGGTACGGCCCGCGGAATTAATCATCGAGGCCTCCGTCGCAAGGGGGAGGCGGACAGAGAAATCCGCCCCGTGCGGGACCCGCCAATCGTCGTCGAGGCCGACGACGGCGGATCGTCGCAGACCGATGATCCACCCATGAGCGACACCACAACCATCATCGAGACACACGGACTGTGCAAACGCTTCGGCGAGCGCCCGGCCGTGATCGACCTGGACCTGAGCGTGCCCCGAGGGTGCGCGTTCGGCTTCCTCGGTCACAACGGCGCCGGCAAGACGACGCTGATCAGAATGCTCCTGGGCCTCACCTCCGCCGACAGCGGAGTCATGCGGATCCGCGATCGCGCGGTCCCGGCTTATCGCGCCGAGGTGCTGGCGCGCGTGGGCGCGATCGTCGAGGAGCCGCACTTCCACCCGCACCTCACCGGCCGCGAGAACCTGCAGATCGTCGCCGCCGTCCGCGGGCCCGAGGCCCACGCGCGGATCGACGGCGCCCTGCGCCGGGTCGGACTCAGCGACCGCGGCGGCGATCGCGTGCGCGGCTACTCCCAGGGGATGCGCCAGCGGCTGGGGGTGGCGCGCTGCCTGCTGGCCGACCCCGAGCTGCTGATCCTCGACGAGCCGATGAACGGCCTCGACCCGGGCGGGATGCTCGACGTGCGCCGGATGATCCGCGCGCTGGTCGAGGACGAGGGGCGCACCGTATTCGTCTCCTCGCACCTGCTCGACGAGGTCGAGAAGACGTGCGACCTGGCCGCGATCATCGACGGCGGCCGGGTGATCGCGCAGGGGTCGATCAAGGAGCTCGTGGCCGACGAGGCCGGTGAGCTCGTGGTCGAATGCGACGACGCCGAGCGCGCGCTCGCGGTGCTCGCCGGCGACCCGGCGGTGCGCGATCTGCGAACGGAGCACGGCGCGCTGCGGATGAGACTGCTCGACCACGGCTACGCCGGCGAGATCAACTCGCGTCTGCTTGCCGCGGGGCTGGTCGTGACCCGGCTCGAGCCGGCGCGCCGGACCCTCGAGGACCGGTTCCTGGAGATGACGACACGGCTGGAGGTGGCCGCATGAATCTGGACCTGACAGTGGCACGGCAGATGGTCGGCGCGGACCTGCTCCGTCTGCGCAAGAAACGCGGCATGATCGCGCTCGCGCTGGCGGCGCTGCTCGTGCCGCTGGTGATCATGACCGGGTACGACGTGGTCAAGCACGCGTCCGACCCGGCTCACTTTTCGCCCGCCGGCGGCCTGAACAACTACGGACGGCTGCTCGACCTGCTGGGCGTGTTCATGGGGCCGGTGGCGGCCATCCTGATC
>DATJRS010000120.1:0-8728 GCA_035504535.1 Solirubrobacteraceae bacterium
GGCTCACGGTCCCCGAACCTGCCCGCAGCGGCCTAAAATTAGAGCTGACCAGAGCGCTCTGAACTCGCCTTCGGCGTGGACTGCGGCACGCGAATTCCGTCCGCCTCGCGCGAGACAATAGTCGGCCCAGCGACGCAAGCAAGCAGCTGTAAAAGAGGCCGGTAAAGAGGAGTAAGACAATGGATTCGACCCGCTTTTGGAAAGCACCCACAGCAGCCTCCGAGACCCAGCGTGCTAGCGGTGCGGATCCGGCGACCGCATTCGACGGACCGGGCCGGATCTCGACGCGTCGCGGTGCCGGTTTGGCCGTGCGGCGGTTCTTCACGACGCCCGGCGTGCATCCGTTCGAGACCGTGGAGTGGGAGCAGCGCGACGCGCGAATCGGTCACGGCGAGCACGTCGCGTTCGAGCAGGCCGGCGTGGAGTTCCCGAGTAGCTGGTCGCAGAACGCCACGAACATCGTGGCCCAGAAATACTTCCGCGGCCAGCTCGGCAGCGCCGAGCGCGAGCGCTCCGTCAAGCAGATGATCTCGCGCGTCGCCGCGACGATCGCAGCGTGGGGGCGCGAGGGCGGTTACTTCGCGGGCGCAGAGGACGCTGAGGCGTTCGAGGCCGAGCTCACGCACGTGCTCCTGCACCAGCTCGCGGCGTTCAACTCGCCGGTCTGGTTCAACGTCGGCTGGCACCCCGTCGGCGACCCCAAGATGCAAGCGAGTGCCTGCTTCATCTTGAGCGTTGAGGACAACATGGAATCGATCCTCGAGTGGAATACCAAGGAAGGGATGATCTTCCGAGGCGGTTCGGGGTCGGGGATCAACCTTTCCAAGATCCGTGGCTCGATGGAGCCGCTCAGCCGAGGCGGCACTGCATCCGGCCCGGTGTCGTTCATGCGGGGCGCGGACTCTTGGGCCGGGTCAATCAAATCCGGCGGCGGCACGCGCCGCGCGGCCAAGATGGTCGTGCTCGACGTCGACCACCCCGATATCCGCCAGTTTATCTGGTGCAAGGCCAAGGAGGAAGAGAAGGCCGCGGCCCTGCGTGACGCCGGCTTTGACATGTCGATCGACGGCGAAGGCTTCTTCTCGATCCAGTATCAGAACGCCAACAACTCCGTCCGAGTCACGGATGCGTTCATGCGTGCGGTCGAGAACGACGAACAGTGGCAGCTGATTGGCCGCGCGTCAGGGACACCTATCGGCGATCCCATTCCCGCCCGCGAACTCATGCGCGAGATCGCCGAAGCGGCATGGCGCTGCGCCGACCCTGGCGTTCAGTACGACACCACGATCAACCAATGGCATACAAATCCGAACACCAGCAGGATCAATGCATCTAATCCGTGTTCGGAATACATGAGCATTGACGACTCGGCCTGCAATCTTGCGTCGCTGAACCTCATGAAGTTCCGCCGACCAGACGGAACGTTCGATGTCGAGTCGTTTAAGCACTCGGTGGACATCATGTTCCTGGCCCAGGAGATCATTGTCTCACCGTCGAGCTATCCGACCGAGAAGATCGCCGAGAACGCACGGGCGTTCCGTCAGCTCGGGTTGGGTTACGCCAACCTCGGCGCGTACCTGATGTCGAATGGCGTCCCGTACGACTCAGACGAAGGCCGCGCCACCGCCGCAGCCATCACGGCACTCATGACAGGCCGAGCGTATCTTGGCTCGGCGCGGATTTCCGCAGCCATTGGACCGTATGACGGATACGACGCTAATCGCGACCCGCACAACGCCGTCATGCGCATGCATAACGACGCGTCGCTGGCAATTCCGGACTCGGTGACCACCGACACTCCACTGCTTGAGGCTGCCCGTTCCACGTGGGAGGAGGCAGTCGCCGCCGGTGAGGCGCACGGCTATCGGAACGCCCAAGCGACGGTCCTCGCGCCGACGGGATGCTTGGTCCCAGGTTCGCTCGTTACGACGAGTCGCGGTCTCGTTCGGCTTGGGACTCTCGGTGATCCTGACGGCGCAAAGTGGCAGGACCTCGACATCGACGTCGCGACTGACGAAGGTGCGCGGCGGGCCACGAAGTTCTACGTCAACGGCATGGAGCAGGTCGTCTCCATCGAGACGCACCGCGGCTATCGGATTCAGGGAACGCCGACGCATCGAATCAAGGTGATCGACGAGCACGGCAACTGGGTGTGGCGGCGTCTCGCCGAGGCCCAGCCTGGCGACCGGGTACCGATGATGCTCGGTCAGATGGTGGGTGATACACAAGCGGTTCCGCTTCCACCACTCGGTGATCTCCATTGGAATGCCGATCACCGGACACGCGTACCTCGGGAGATGACACCCGAACTGGCTGAGTTCGTGGGCTACTTCATGGGCGACGGCTCGTTGCATTCAAAGGGCATTCGCCTGTGCGTCACCGACGGCGACGACGATGTCGTGGAGCGCATGCTCGAGCTTGGCGAGGAGCTGTTCGGCCTGCAGGGCTACACGTTGCCGCGCGAGGGCTACACCGAGGTCGGATTCCACTCCGTGGCCTTGACCATCTGGTGGGAGAGTTGCGGCTTCTCCAAGCTACCGCCGTACGAGGGCCATAGCGGTAAGGGCTACTCGCCCCGGATCCCTGATGCAGTTCTCCACTCCAACGATCGCGACGTTTACGCGGCGTTCATACGCGGACTGTTCGAAGCTGACGGCAACGCGAACCACGGCTACGTGTACTGGACTACCTCGTGCGAAGAGTTCTCACGCGACGTACAGACGCTTCTGCTCACGCTTGGATTCGTGAGCACACGAGACGTGATGGATTCGCGGCAACGGCTCGGCGGCCCGGGGCACCGCGTGCGCCTTCTCAATGCGAACTCAGCGGCACGATTCGTAAACGACATCAGCTTCATCTCGGAGCGCAAGAACCAAGCTCTCATGGTCGACGATCGTCCGCAGGCCGCTCGATACGACCACGTCCCTGTCACCCGAACCCTCGTGGATGAGCTGGTGCCTGAGAACGACAGCCTCAGGAAGACCATGCTTATGAGCCTCTCGCGGACCGGCACCGTCAGCCGACGGTCCGCGGCGACCTTGCTGGAACGCGCGCCCAGCGCCGAGCTCGAGAATTTGCTGGGCTATTTCTACGACACCGTCGCGGCTGCTGAATTGCTGGAGGATCATCCGACGTTCGATCTCTCCGTCCCTGACAACGTCACGTACGTGGCCAACGGCTTCGTTAGCCACAACACGATCAGCTTCCTGATGGATTGCGACACGACCGGCATCGAGCCGGACTTCTCGCTCGTCAAGTTCAAGGAGTTGGTGGGCGGCGGTCAGATGACGATCGTCAACCGGACGGTGCCGCAGGCGCTCCAGACCCTCGGCTACGGCGACGAGCAGATCGAGCAGATCCTCGCCTACGTCAACGAGCACGGGACGATCATCGGCGCGCCCGATCTGGCTGACGAGCATCTGCCGGTGTTCGACGTGGCGGTCGGCGAGCGGGCGATCTCACACATGGGTCACCTGAAGATGATGGGCGCGGTGCAGCCGTTCATCAGCGGCGCGATCTCCAAGACCGTGAACATGCCCGAGACGGTCACGGTCGAGGACGTCGCCGAGGCCTACGTCGAGGCGTGGCGCCTGGGGATCAAGGCGCTTGCCATCTATCGCGACGGGTCAAAGACGGCCCAGGCGCTGAGAACCGACGCGCAGAAGGAGAAGCCGGTCATATCCGAGGCGTCGATCGACCAGGCGATCGCCGACGCGCTGGCCGAGGCGCCGCCCAAGCGTCGGCGGATGCCGCGCGAGCGCCAGTCGATCACGCACAAGTTCTCGATCGGAGGGCACGAGGGATACATCACCGCGGGCATGTACGAGGACGGGTCGGTCGGGGAGATCTTCCTCACCGATATCGGCAAGGAAGGCTCGACCCTGCGCGGCATGATGAACTCGTTCGCCACGGCGATCTCGATCGCGCTCCAATACGGGGTGCCGCTCGAGACGCTCGTGCGCAAGTTCAGCTACATGCGCTTCGAGCCCGAGGGCATGACGTCGAACCCGGAGATCCCGTTCGCCAAGTCGATGCCGGACTACATCATGCGCTGGCTCGCCTCGCGCTTCCTGGACGTCGACCTCCAGGAGGAGCTGGGCATCCTCACGCCGGCGGTGCGGGCGCGTCAGGCCGCGCAGGAGGCGGCGAGCTCCCACCTCGGCGACGTGGCGGCACCGGTCCAGCCGCCCGAGCGCAAACCGGATGGCAACGGCAATGGAAACGGCGGGAACGGCGGGCACGCGAAGGGTCAGGCGCTGCCGGCGGCGGCGGCTTTGACCGACGAGCCACCGGTCATTCCCGCCCTGCGCAAGGGACTCGACCTCGGACCCGCCTGCCAGCAATGCGGCGGCATGATGCAGCGGACAGGCAGCTGCTACACGTGCTCGAGCTGCGGGTTCAACACCGGCTGCGGCTGATGCTGATGTATGCACATACCCATCAGCCTGTCAGGCGGATCTCCACCTCGTGTCAGGGTCTAACTGAATAAGTTCTCAGGTCCCAGCCCACGAAGTTGTCATGCCGAAAGGCCCCGCTTGTTGGGGCCTTTCGCGTCTTCGGGCGCGAACTCGGATGGGCTCGGGGACACGCGTTCCACAGTCGGGCGGATCTCGATGGTGGCACCGAATCGGGTCGCTGGGATGCGTGATGCGAGGTGGATCGCCGTTGCGAGGTCGGCTGCGTCGTAGAGGTAGTAGCCGTCGAGAGCGGCGTCTCGTGCGACGGTGAGCTCCGGAGTGGTGTGGGTCTCGCCCCCGACGATGCGGACGGTGGTCGCGGTGTCAGCGGGTTGGAGTTGGTTCGCGTCGAGGATGCCCGGGAGGGTTTGAAGCGCCTGGAACTCGGCGGTGACTGCCCGCTGTTCGGCCGTCGAGAGCGCGCCGATCACGTCGTCGGCGCCGTTGAAGCGAACCTGGAGCATGTATTTCATCTGATGTAGACCTCGGTTGTGTGGAGCGAGGGGTTAGGGAGTGACTGGCTCGGCGGCGGGGTCGGTGGGGACGACGAGCGGCTGGGCCGCCACGCGCTTGTTGGGGATCCGGGTGGCGATCAGTGCCGCGATCGCGACCAGGGCGCTGCATACGAGCAGCGCTTGCTGGTAGCCGGAGGTGAGCGCCTGCGGGCGTGCTGCGTGAGCCGCGATGAGGTGGTGGGTACGGGCGGTGGCGACTGCGGACAGAAGGGCTAAACCAAGTGTCATACCGACTTGTTGTGAGGCGCTGAGCAGCCCGGCAGCGAGTCCGGCCCGGTCTCCTGGAACCCCGGCGTTGGCGGCGGTGGTGACCCCGACGAATACAGCGCCAAACCCAACCGCCATCAGGACCAATCCGGGGAGCACGTCGGAGACATAGGCTCCGTGCACGGGGATCTTGGAGAGGAGAAAGATGCCGGCCGCGCTCAGTAGGGCTCCGGCGACGATCACCGGCCGAGTCCCGACCCGCGTGAACAGCTGCGACGCGACGCCTGAAGCGACCGCGAGGCACGCGGTCACCGGAAGCAGCGCCGCTCCGGCCTGGATCGGCGAGAACCGCAGGACCTCCTGCAGGTAGAGGGTGAGAAAGAAGAACATCGCGAAGAACCCGGCCATCCCGATCAGCCAGGTCGCGTCCGCGGCCGCGAGCCCTGTGATGCGAAAGATCGACAGCGGCATGAGCGGATTGCGGCTGTTGTGCTCGTTGAGCACGAAGGCGGTAAGGATCACGCCCGCGCCGGCGAGCAGCGCGATCGTCTGCGCCTTGCCCCACCCGATCTCGGGTGCCCTGATCAACCCGTATACGAGGAGCAGCATCCCGCCAGTGGCCAGCAGCGCACCCTGGGTATCGAACGTGGCGAGTCGCGCCCGTGCGCGACCACCGGTCAGCAGGCGCGATGCTGCCAAGAGCGCCAGAAGGCAAACCGGGATGTTGACGTAGAACACCCAACGCCACCCTGGCCCCTCCGATAGCACGCCGCCCAAGAAGACACCCGCGGCCGCGGCCAGACCGCTGATCGCACCCCACACGCCGAGCGCAGTATTGCGGTCGGCACCGTCCCGGAATGTGACCGTCAGAATGGACAGGGCCGCGGGCGCCATCATCGCGGCTCCCACCCCTTGGGCCAGACGAGCGCACACGAGCATCTCCTCGCTGCGCGACAGCCCGGCCACCAGCGAGCAGATTCCGAACACGACCAGGCCGGCGAGCAGGATCCGGCGCCGCCCCAGCAGATCCGCCAGTCTCCCGCCCAGAAGCAACAGCCCGCCGTAAGTCAGCAGATAGCCACTCGCGACCCATTGCAGATCCTGCTGAGAGAAATGCAGCGCGCGCTGGATCGACGGGAGCGCGACATTGGTGATGGAGGAATCCACGACGTCCAGGAACTGAACGCCACATAGCAACAGCAGCGTCAACGCCCCAACACGCGTGCGCAGATGCGACCGGCGATCGGGGCTGCCAGGAACGAGACCGGTAGCCATCACGACTCCTCAGTTAGTTGACTAACTGACACCCTACCAGACACGATACCCTCTGAGTGAGATGACCGACTTATCCAGTAAACGGGGGCACGACAAGCGCGACCGGCTGGTTGCTGGCGCGCGCGAGGTGATCCACCACCAGGGCGTGGAGAAGACCACGATCGCCGACGTGGCGAAGGCCGCCGACGTCCCCGTCGGCAACGTCTACTACTACTTCAAGACCAAGGACGAGATCGTCGACGCAGCGATCGAGAGCCACGCCGACGATGTGCGCGCGCTGCTGGCATCACTTGACGAGCGTCACCGCACGCCTCAGACGAAGCTCAAGGCGCTGGTCGCCGCTTTGACCGACCAGCGCGAGTTGGCGGCCCGGTACGGCTGCCCGCTCGGGAGCCTCTGCTCGGAACTGGACAAGCGCGTCGACGGCCTGGACCGCACCTGCGCGCAGCTCCTCGGGTTGCCGATTGAGTGGGCCGAGGAGCAGTTCCGACTCATGGGCCGCCGCGACGCCCCCGAGCTGGCCGTCGCTTTGCTGGCCTCCTACCAGGGAATCGCGCTGCTGACCAACACATTTCGCGACCCCGAGCTGATGACCCGCCAGGCACGTCGCCTGGAGCGCTGGATCGAATCCCTCGTCGAACCGACCGGGCCAGCCTGAGCACGCCTGGACAGGCCAGCACGGCTGGAGCGCATGCTCGACAACTTCGTGCGTGCAGGATTGACAGCTGGGTGCGCCGGACACCTGACGATTTCGTGGGGCCGCCCAGCTGAGTTCTCAGCGCTCCGAGACCCGTCTCTCTGGAGGCCGGTCAACGATGGCGGGGCTTCTTCGTCTCGCGAGCGGCTGGCTAGTTGACCGACACCGCGGTCATGCGACCGTTCGGCGCCTCGGTGTAGGTGACGTGCACCTCGCCACCGAGCTCGAGGCCCTTGACGATGCGCGCCTCGCCGCCGGTCTGGAAGGTGAAGATCCGGGCGAAGGTGGTCTGCTCCCTGAGGATGCCCGGAAGCAGGTGGTAGGCCTTGAAGACGCGGCTGTGGGCGTCGGGGGCGCCGTCGTCGAGCCAGCCGGCGCCACCGGCGGCGTCGCCGCCACCCCCGCCGTCGGACGTCCCGAAGAAGTGCCCGTCGATGTTCATGAAGATGTGGACACCGGGGTCGTCGTAGAGCGTCACCTCGGTCGCGCCGCGACCGGCCCCGCGCGCGATCAGGTGCGCGTGCAGGAGCTCCTCGATGATGCCGTCGTCGGCCGGAACGCCGCTCCCCACCTGCCACAGCCCGGCGCCCGAGAGCACGGCCGCGACCGAGCCCGAGCAGTCAAAGCCGATCCGGCGGCCGTTGTAGCCGGGGCCCTTGATACCGATGCTGGCGATGCCGGCCTGGGCGTGGCCGCCGCCGTACACGTACGGGAAGTCGCCGGCGGTGACCTGATTGGCGGCCATGGTCAGCGCCGAGACCACCGACATCCGGCCCCCGCTCGCCTGGATCGCAAACGTACGCCCCGCGACCCCGATCACGGTCCCGGTGGCCGTTCCGCTCGCCGGCGTCGACGGGGTGGCGAGGGCGAGCGCGGGAAGGACCAGGGCGCCAAGGAGCGCGCACAGGATGGCGGCGAAACAACGCTTCATCGAACCCATCCATCGGCCGCGGCAAGGCAGACCTGATGTCTGCGTTCAGACCAAACGCCTCGGTCGTCCGGCTAAACGACCAGCCACACAGGCGATTTCGGGACTTCTCGGCCCGTCCAGCCGATCTGGACGCGACGGCCCCCAAGCGCAGATAGTGTCCCCAGGCGTGCGGACGATCGCGCTCGAGGAGCACTGCCTGACCCCCGAGCTGCGCGACGTTCTCGGCCCCCAGATCCACCCCTACTATCCGGCCCATCGGTGGCCGCCGGCGCTCGAGGCGCGGCTGCTCGACCTCGGCGAGGGCCGGATCGCCGAGATGGACGCCCAGGGGATCGACATGCAGGTCCTCTCCTCGGTGCAGCCCGGCCTCGAGCACACCGAGGCCGACCGCGCGATCCCGGTGGCGCGAGCCTTCAACGACCGCGTGGCCGACGCGATCGCCGCACATCCCGACCGGTTCGCCGGGTTCGCGGCATTGCCCACGGCCGACCCGAGCGCGTCGGCGGACGAACTCGCCCGGGCCACCCAAGAGCTCGGCTTCAAGGGCGCCCTGATCAACGGCCGCACGCTCGACCGGTTCCTCGACGACGAGTTCTTCTGGCCGATCTTCGAGGCCGCGGAGGCCCTCAGAACGCCGATCTACCTC
>DATJRS010000121.1:0-6900 GCA_035504535.1 Solirubrobacteraceae bacterium
CGGCCGAAAGTCAAATGGTCGGTCGGGTTGCGGGTGATGTCGAGCGTGTGCGGATCGGGATAGTGGTCGGGGTCTCGGTTGCCGGCGGCGAACCACACGATCACCTTGTCGCCGGCGGCGATCTCGACGCCGCGCACGGTCACGTCGCGCGTCGCGGTGCGCCGGAAGAACCACACCGGCGAGGAGAACCGCAGGAGCTCTTCGGTCGCTGACGGCACGAGCGACCGGTCGGCCCTCAAACGCCGATACTGATCGGGGTGCTCGGCGAACGCGAGCGTGGCCAGGCTCATTGCCTGCCGCGTCGTCTCGTTCCCGGCCACGATCAGGAGCGCGAACGTGTTGTCGAGGTCCCGGTCGGACAGCGGCGCCCCGTCGATCTCGCCGTTGGCGATCAGACTGAGGACGTCGTCGCGGGGACAGGCGCGGCGGTCGGCATAGAACTCGCGCCCGATCGCGCACAGCTCGTCGGCCCAGGGCGACCCGAACGGCTTGTAGCGGTACTCCTCGAGCTCGCCGGCGAAGGCATGCTCGCCCACGTACTCGGGGTCGGTGTCGACCAGCAGGCGATCGCCGAGGTCGATCAGGTGGGGCAGGATCTCCTCGGGCAGTCCGAGGATGTGCGCGAGCACGCGGATCGGGATCGGCGCGGCCAGCTCGTGCACGAGGTCGAACTCGCCCTGCGCCAGCACGCTGTCGAGCCGGTAGCGAATCAGGTCGCGCAGCCACTCCTCGTAGCGCGCGACCGAGGGCGGGGTGAACTGCCGCGAGATCAGCCGGCGGTAGTGGCCGTGCTTGGGCGGATCAAACTCCAGGAAGTTGCGGCGCGCCGCCAGCACGTCCTCGGGCATGTCCTCGATCGTCGCCGCGCCGCCCGTCTCCGAGGAGTACGTCTTGGTGTCGCGCAGGACGGCGAGCACATCGTCGTACTTGGTGAGCGCCCAGAAGCCGCGACCATCGGGCTCGGGGTGGTGGTAGACCGGCGCCTCGCGCTGGAGTACCTCGAACACCTCCCACGGCTCATGGTCCGCGAACAGGTCGTAGTCGAGGAGGTTCACGGACTCCATCGTGCCGCGCAGCATATCACCGGTTTGCGTAATGTATCCATTCATTTTGAGGAGGGGTTTCGGTGGATGCGGGCGGGGCAGATCGCCATTGCCCCGCTCGCAGACCGAGCCTGGTCGAAAAAACGTCCTCCTGGTTCGTTTTTCCGACCAGCCCTCACCGCCTAGAGGAGCTTCGAGTACTCGGCGAACTCCCAGTCGGTGACCCACGCCCGGAAGCGCTCGAGCTCGGCCATCTTGATCGTCTCGAAGGTGTCCACCAGCCGCGAGCCGAGGACGTCGATCAGCACCTGGTCCTCCTTCAGCGCCTCGAGCGCCTCGGCGAACGTGGTCGGCAGCGTCGCCCCGAGCGCCTCGTCGGGAAGGTCGTAGATCATCCCCTCGACGGGCTCGGGAAGCTCGAGCTCGCGCCTGACCCCGTCGAGCCCCGCGCCGAGCGCCGCGGCGTACGCAAGGTACGGGTTGGCCGTCCCGTCCCCCAGCCTCAGCTCGAGCCGGGTCGAGGACCCGCGCTCCTTGGGCACGCGCACGAGCGCCATCCGGTGATCGTGGCCCCAGCAAACTCGGGTCGGGACGAGCGCCTCGGCGCTGATCCGCCGGTACGCGTTCACCGTCGGGTTGTAGAACACCATCATCGCGCGGGCGTGCTCCATCACCCCGGCGATGAAGTGGCGCATCACCGGCGTCAGCCCGTGCTCGGCGTCGGCCGCTTCGCCTGCGTTCGCGCCGTCGGTGTCGACCAGCGACACGTGCAGGTGGAACCCCGACCCCTCGTCGTCGTTGACGGGCTTGCCCATGAACGTCGCCAGCAGGCCATCCCGGGCCGCCATCTCCTTGACCATCGCCCGGAAGCGGAAGGCGCGGTCGGCGGAGTCGAGCGCCGCCCCGTGGTGCAGGTTGATCTCGAACTGGCTGCGGCCGTACTCGTGGGCGGCTGCGATCGCCCCGATCTCGAGCTCCACCGCGGCGTCGAGCATCCGCCGGAGCGTGCCCTTCGGATCGGCCATGTCGCCGACGGTGTACACCGCGCTGTCCTGCCCGGCGTAGGGGCGCCAGCCGCGCGGGTCCGAGGCGTCCGGCTCCAGCAGGTAGAACTCGAGCTCAGGCCCGACCACCGGGGAGACCCCGAACTCGGAGAACTGGGCCAGCACCCGCTTCAGCGCCCCGCGGCAGTCGAGCGGATGGGGCTCGTTGGTGATCGGATCCTCCAGGTCGACGAGGCAGGCAACGACATCCTCCTCCCACGGCAGCGGCACCAGCGTGTTCAGGTCAGGACGTGCGAGCAGGTCAGGAAATCCACCCTCAAAGCCCGCGATCACGTTGTGGCGAAGGTCGATGGTCATGATCGCCTCGACGAACCCCATCCCTTCCTCGGCGATATGCGGGAAGGCCGAGATCGGGATCAGCTTGCCCCGGCAGATGCCATGCAGGTCGGCGTACTGGAGGCGCACGGCGCGCACGCCGACATCGGCCAGCTCGGACAGGCTTCCGACCAGCCGCGCCCGGGCCGCGGCCTCGCGCTGCTCGCCATTGCCAGTCCCAGTGTGTGCGGCGGCGCGATCGCCGAGATCTTGGGCCATCTGTATCTCCTCTCGTTGACCTAGCCGAATGCGAGCGTACCGGCGTCGACGACCGCGGCGCCACCGTCGGCGGTGATGACCGCGCCGTTCACGTACGAGGCGGCGGGCGACGCCAGCCACGCCACGAGCCCAGCCACCTCCTCGGGGCTGCCGGCGCGCCGGGCGGGGACGTGCGCAGCGGCAAGCGAGTAAGCGCCCTCGCGGTCCACGCCCCGCATCTCCCCGAGCTCATCCATCGCCGCGTCGGCCATCGCGGTCCGGACCCATCCGGGGCAGACGCAGTTGGCCCGGACGCCCGCCGGGCCGTAGTCGAGCGCGATGCACTGGGTGAGCATGATCAGCCCCGCCTTGGAGGAGCAGTACGCCACCGACGCCGGGTCGGCCCGCAGACCAGCCAGCGACGACACCGTCACGATCGCGCCGCGCGCGTCGAGCAACGCCGGAAGCGCCGCCTGGCACACCAAAAACGCACCGGTCAGGTTCGTCGCCACCACCCGGTTCCACCGCTCGAGTGTCTGGTCGAGCACGGTGCCCCCCGCCCCCGCCCCGGAGCTGATCACGAGCGCGTCGAGCCGGCCGAACCGCTCGACACAGGCTTCGACCGCCCGCGCCGCCCCAACCGGCTCACTCACGTCGGCCGCGACCGCGAGACCGCCAACCGACCCCGCCACCTCTTCTAGAGGCTCGAGCCGCCGCCCGGCCACGCACACCGAGAACCCGTCCGCCGCCATCCGGCGTGCGACTGCGGCACCGATGCCGGTACCGCCACCAATAATCAGTGCACTCGAATTCACAGTCAGTCGTGCAGGAACTGCTCGACCAGCGACTCCGGGAACGACTTGTCCGCGATGGTGTACGCGAGCGCGGTCATTCGCCAGGAATCGCTGAGGTAGAACCGCTCGTACAGCTCTCCGCGGCCGCCGAGCTCTGACCCGAGGAAGTCCCAGGCCAGCCGGAACAGCCGGATTCGCCGCTCGGCGCCGGCGCCGGCGGCCTGGAAGTACTGCTCGACCTCGTCGTGGAGCGGACCTTGGAGGTCGGCCCGGGACGGCGTCGCCATGAAACCGCCGCCGCCGATCAGCTGAAGCAGCTCGTTGACACGCGGGAGCCACTTGGGCATCTCTCCGCGCAGAGCCACGAACGGCCGCTCGTCGGGAGTCATCACCCCGCCCGCATCCACCACCGCGCCCGCCTCCGCGGCCACGATCGCCGAGCGCGCGAGCTCGCCCATCGACCAGATCTGCCCGAGCTTCTCCTGGATGTGGTCAAACCGCGCGACCCCGGTCGTCTGCCCGATCAGGTGACCCAGGCCCAACCCGAACGAAAGCTTCACCCAGGCGCGCGTGAACGCCTGGTGCATGATGTGGCTGCGCCAGCCGGTGTCTGTGATCACCTCGCTGTAACCCGTCGTATCGCCGTCGAGGAACACCCGCTCGCGCGGGATCTCGACATCGTCGAAGATCACCACCGCGTCCATCTCGTCGAACCGGGAGGACAGCGGGTAGTCGTACGCGTCGCGTTGCTTGGAATAGCTGTCGCGACAGATGAACTTGAGTCCGGGCGTGGCGATCGGGATCGCGAACGACAGCGCGTACCGGCCGTCCTGTGGGCGGATGTCAGACCCGGGATAGACGAGGAGCTCGTCGGCGAACGGGGCAAGCGTGGCCAGCATTCGCGCGCCGCGCACGACGATCGAGTCGGCGGTCTCCCCCACCTTGTGAAGCGAGACCTGGCCCATCGCCTGCTCGGCCTCGGGCATGGTCCGGTCGACCTGCGGGTTCATCAGCGCATGCGTGGTCGACAGATCCGCGTCGCGCATGTACTCCTGGTAGGCGACCAGGTTCGCCGCCAACGCCTCGTTGCCCCGCCGCGCCCACACCTCCGAGCGCCCGGCGAAACAAGCGAAGGTCACGTTCAGATAGTCCGGCGTCCGCCCCATCATGCCGCCCGACAGCGCCGCGACCAGCTCGAACGCCCTCCGTCGCCGCGTCAGGTCCTCGTACTCGCGCGGGATCAGATGCGTGACGTTGACGAGCCGACCGGAGTTCCCCGGCGACGCGGCCAACATGTCGGAGGCGTGCTCGTGCTGGAGATCGAACACCCGCGCGAGCGACAGCGCCGCCCCGCGCAGTTCAGGGTGATCCAGCGGATGGCTGATCCGCTCGCCGTTCAGCCAGATCTCGCGGCCGCCGCGGCGCAGGCCCTCCAGGAACTGCTCGCCGGTGCGGGCGCCGGTCGCCTCGGTGCCCATCGACAGCGTCATGGCCTAGTCGCCTCCCGTCAGAGCCGGATCCTCGAGCGGCGGCAGCGCGTGCCCGAGCGCCTCGAGTCCCTGGCGCTCCCACTCGACCGCGGCGGGGTCGAAGCGGAAGTACGAACGCGGCGGGAGGATCCCCCAGGTGTTCGAGGAGTGGGCGTTGTCGGGCCAGGTGCGCGGTTGGTGGTCCGGGCGCAACTGTTCCATGTCGGCGTACAGCTCGACCATGCATTCCTCCTCGGGGATCCGGACGTACGCCGCCAGGTTCTGGCCGATGCCGTGGCGACAGGGTCCCCAGGCCAGCCAACGGCCGTGCTGGGCTAGATGGTCGAGCGCCACCCGGAGCTCGCCCCAGTCGGTCAGCTCGAACGCCAGATGATGGAAGTGGTAGTGACCCTTGCCCACGAGCGCCACCGCATGGTGATCGGCCCCCAGGTGCAACCACGCGCCCTCATCGCCCAGCCGGTCGGTCAGACCCAGTCCCAGCACGCGACAGTAGAAGTCGATCTGCTCCGCCAGCTGTCCGGTGAGCGAGTTCATATGCCCCAGCCTGCGGGGATGAAAACCGGGCAGCGCGGTCGTGGAGCGCGCGATCCCCGGCCGCCGGTCGGGATCGGCCCAGTAAGGCACGAGCTCGACGCCGTACCCGTCGGGGTCGCGCAGGCACAGCGCACCGTCGGAGCGCTCGTACGGAACGCCGGCCGCTTCCAGCCGCGATGCCGCGTCCTGGAGGGTTACGTCTGGCTGCAGCTCGAACCCAGTGTGGTCCGCGCCGGGCGTATCGGACGGAACCAGCTCGAGCGAGTACGGCTCATATGCGCACGCCAGCCGGGTGCGCTCGGCGCTCTGCTCCCGGACGGTCAGCCCGAACTGGATCGACCAGCGCTGCGTGGCGGCGGCGAGATCACTCGTGCGAAGACAAACGTGGTGGATGCGGCGCAGCAATTTTGGATACAGTATCCGCGCTTTGGAGGCCGGTCAAGAAGATGATCGCCGGGCCCGCGCGCTCGAGCGTCTCGCCGAGCTGAACGACGAACCCGGCGGCGAGCAGTTCCTCGCCCGCATGGGCCCGCTCGGCGACTGGATCGTCGACTGGGCGTTCGGCGACGTTCACACCCGACCCGGCCTCCCCGCCCGCGAACGCGAGCTGATCATCGTCGCCGTCCTGGCCACGATCGGCTCGAGCGACCCCCAGGTGCGCGCCCACATCCGAGCCCTGCGCGCGATCGACGTGCCCTGGAGCGAGATCGAGGAGGCGATTCTCCAGACGACGCCGTACGCTGGCATTCCGCGTGCGGTCAACGCGATGAAAGTCCTTCGCGAGGAACAGGAGGCCGAGACTTGAAAGCGGTGCGGTTCGTGAACCCGACGGGCGAGACCCGGATCGGAGTGCTGGGCGAGGATGGGACGATCACCGATGGCGGGGAAGCCGGACCGCAGGGACTCGTGCCCACGGAGCTGGCGTGGGATCGGCTCCAACAGGCCGACGGCCCGGCCTACAGCGCCGGCGAAGTCAAGCTGCTGCATCCGGTCATCCCGGGGAAGCTGATCGGAATCGGGCTCAACTACCGCACGCACGCGGAGGAATCGGAGCTCGCCATTCCGAGCGTGCCGGTGGTGTTCGCGAAGTTCGCCTCGTCTCTGATCGGGCCCAACGAGACGATCGTGATCCCCCGCGAGGAGACCCGCCCCGACTACGAGGGCGAGGTCGCGGTGGTCATCGGGCAGGGCGTCTACCGAGCGGATCGCGACGAGGCGCGGGCCGCGGTCGGCGGCATTGCCGCGATCAATGACGTCTCGGGCCGGCGCGCTCAACTCGAGACCCCGCTGCGCCAGTTCACCCTGGGCAAGAGCTTCGACACGTTCTCGCCGCTCGGCCCGTGCATCGCCTCGATGGACGGGATCGAGCTCGAGGACATCGACGTGCGCACGACGGTCTCGGGCGAGGTCATGCAGGACGCCAACACGAGCGATCTGATCTTCTCGGTGGTCGAGCTGATCG
>DATJRS010000122.1:0-7101 GCA_035504535.1 Solirubrobacteraceae bacterium
CTCGTGAGCCTCGAGTTGCTTCCCAGGATCGTCGCTTTACGAGCCCGCAGGGCGGCGCTTCGAGGACTCCGTCAGCAGCTCGACGACCTTCCTGAGACACCGCATCCGCTCGATTCGGTGGCTCGCTCGCGCTGGGACCAACCAGATTGACCTGTGCAGGCCCGCGCTCCTGCGCGCAACCGGCGCACAACGTCTGATACCAGGGGTGCCGTCCCGGCGCGCAGCACAGCTCACCGGACAGGCCACACAGCTCACAAGTGACGCTCGCCCGCTGCTCGGCGGCCTCCACAAGCCGTTCGGCGAGTTCCGAGCGGTTCTCCAAGTCCACCTGGCGTGCAGCGCCCTCCTCAGTGCCGAGGTAGAGCGCGAGCCGCCGCGACCAGGTGTCGTAGGCCGCTTCCCACTCGTCCCACGCGGCGCTCGTCTTGTCTTCGGCCGGCTGCCTGCTCGGGCTAGGTATGCCGGGCTCGGGATCCCTTGGGTCGGTCACGCGCTCGCCCGTGCCCCAGTAGAACCGCAGGCCGCCGTACTTCTCCTTGACCTGATGAAGCTCGTATCCGGGGAACAGCGCCCCGAGTTGTTGGTCGAGGTCGACCACGATCGCATACCAGCCGCGCGAGCAGCCGATCCACCGGCCCCAGCCGTCGGGAATGCGCACCAGCATCCGCCTCAGTGCCTGCGCGTACTCGCCCGCGTCATCTGGCACGTGCACGGCGTTGACTATCTCCTGCAGGTCGGTGCCTTGGCCGATCTGTCGCATTGCGGCGAGGGCCGCTGTGAAGGCGTCGGCGTCATCGACCGCTCCGACCAGTTCACCGACCACGTCCTTCAGCGCGTCCCAGCGCGCCTGCGCGTAGCCACTCAGCTCCTGATGTTGGGTGTCTCGTTCGTCGTCCATCGCACTCGGGCAACTCGAGAGTGCCGATACATATCCTGATACGCGGCCCGGCTGACCGAATGCGTTCGGTCTTCCCGGCAACCCGTTGCAGCGCAGCCGGTCGACAGACTTCGGGCGCTTGCACACGCTGTCCGGCCGGACCGAGACCATCCAGGGCGTGGAGGCTCTCGATCTTGAGGACGCGCAGGCGCGGCTGAGCGCGCTGGATCACGAGCGTGCGGCGCTTGTACGGCAGATCGCGGCGATGCGGGCGGCGGCAGGCGGACCCGACGTCACGTCCGCCGACGGGCGCGTAGCGCTGTTTCGGTCGCTGTTCCGCGGACGATCCGACGTGTTCGCGACGCGGTGGGAGAGCACGAAGACACCTGGACGGTCTGGGTGGGCGCCACGCTGCGCCAACGAATGGCGGCCCGGGACATGCTTCAAGCCGAAGGTCAAGTGCGCGGAGTGTGCGAGCCGGCGATTCGTCGCGCTCACATCGACCGAGATCCGCCGTCATCTCGAGGGTCGGCAGACGATCGGGATCTATCCGTTGCGGCCGGACGAGACATGCTGGCTCGTCGCGATCGACCTGGACGGCGCCTCCTGGAGAGACGACGTGGCGGCGCTGCGTGAGAGCGCGGAGGATCTCGGCATGCCGGTGCTGGTCGAGCGGTCTCGGTCAGGCGACGGGGCGCACGTCTGGGTTCTCTTCTCCGAGGCTGTCTCGGCGCGTATCGCGCGGTCGGTCGGCTCGCTGCTGCTGACCCGCGCGATGTCTCGTCAGGCGATCGCGATGAGCTCGTATGACCGGCTCTTCCCGAACCAGGACACGATGCCCGCCGGTGGGTTCGGCAACCTCATCGCGTTGCCCCTGCAGCGTCAATGTCGCAGCGAGGGGTGCACCGTGTTCCTCGGTGAGGATCTCGAGCCATATCCCGATCAGTGGGCCTACCTCGCCGCCGTTCAGCGCCTGCCTGCCCCCCGCGCACTTGAGATTGCCGCCGAGGGGAGCGGGCCGGCGGCGCTCTGGGCCTGCAACCGCCACCCGACAATGGGGCGCGGACCCTGTCCCCGACGCGCGTCGCTCCCCTGTCCCGGGAGATCCAGGTCACGTTGGCCGCCCGCGTTCAGATCCCGACATCGGGCCTACGGCCTGACATTCGTGATCGGCTTGTTCGCGTCGCCGCGTTTCCCAACCCGGTGTTCTTCGAGCGTGAGCGTGCGCGGCTCTCGACACACAAGACACCTCGGGTCATCGCCTGCCACGAACAGGGCGGAGCCGATCTGTTGCTGCCGCGCGGATGCCTTGACCGCGTCATCGACGAACTCGAGGGATATGGGGTCAAGGCAGGAGTGGATGACGCGCGAAGCCACGGCGCTGCGATCAAGGCGTCATTCGACGGAAAGCTGTCAGCCGACCAGCGTGCCGCGGTCGCTGCCCTGGCCAAGCACGAAATCGGCGTCCTCGTGGCGCCGCCGGGAGCGGGAAAGACAGTCGTCGCGACCGCGCTGATCGCGTCGCGGTCACGGTCAACGTTGGTTCTGGTCCACCGCCGTCCACTGCTCGACCAATGGATCGCACGCCTGGGCGAGTTCCTTGACATCGCACCTGAGCGCATCGGCACGACCATCGACAAGCCGGCGAGTTCCTTGACATCGCACCTGAGCGCATCGGCACGACCATCGACAAGCCGGGAAGCAGCGGCATCGACGTCGTGATGATCCAGTCGCTTGCGCGACGCGAGCCGGACGACCTGGCTCGGTACGGGCATGTGGTCGTCGACGAGTGCCACCACGTTCCAGCCTTCACGACGGAGCGTGTGCTCCGCGCGCTACCAGCACGGATGGTGACCGGTCTGACCGCCACGCCGGAGCGACGTGACGGCCATCATCCGATCGTCACGATGCAGTGCGGTCCAGTCCGTCACACGATCACCGCCACGACGCAGGTGGAGACCGCCACCAGGCGTGTCCTGTTCGTCCGGCAACCGCCATTCGACATCACGACGCTGCCACCCGACCCTGGGATTCAGGAAGTACTGACTGCGGTGGCAGCCGATCGCAGCCGGACCGAGCGGATTGTTAGCGATGTGCTCGGGGAACTTGCCGAGGGACGGTTTCCACTTGTGCTCACGGAGCGCCGACAGCACCTCGACGCGCTGGCTGAACTCATTGCCGCAGACACAGACCGGGTTGCCGTCCTTCACGGTGGTATCGGCAAGCGCGCCCGGCGACGGGTCGACGAGCTGCTGGCCTCGCCGGGCCCGCGCGCAGTGCTCGCCACCGGCCGCTACATCGGTGAGGGATTCGACGACCCGCGCCTCGACACACTCATTCTCGCGATGCCGATCGCCTGGAAGGGCACGATGACTCAGTACGCCGGCCGGCTGCACCGCCACCACGACGCAAAGCACGAGATCCGCGTCATCGACTACGTCGACCACGCTGTGCCCGTTCTCCGGCGCATGTTCGCCAAGCGGCAACGGGCGTATGCGGCTCTGGGCTATAGGTCAGGTTGAACGCGATGTTCCGGCCAGCGCGATGGATCAGACAGGCCCGTCGATCGGGATCGACGCCCCGGTGATCTTGCCCAGTCTCGCTCGACCCAAGACGCGGTTTCGGAAGGAAAGTCGGGCGCCCATTGATGGAGCAGGCAGTCGTCGATCCGGTCGGCTCGTTCCTCCGCGGTCTCTAGTGCCTGCGTCACGGCGGTCGCGAGGTTGGTCGCGGCCTGATGGAGGCCCAGGCGTGCCCGCCGGCGGATGTCCTCGATCCAGGGCTCGATCACCTCCTCGAGCAGCTGCCACGCTGCGTCGGTGGGTTCGATGTAGCCGTGTCGGCGAGGGCCCGCACGGCTGGCGAGGTCTTCAGTATCGAGCTCCAGGATCGCCCCGACGATCAGTTCACTGACAGTGTCGACATCGACGCGGGCCAACTTTCGCCGGGCGACGTCTTCCGCGCGTTGCACCAACGTTGGATCGTCATCCAAGAGCATGGTGAGGACCGAAGCTTTCTCGGAGGCGGTGCACGACGTCAAGACGGACTCCGGCGCTGTCATCGCCATCCCAGCCAACGTCTGTAGGCGGCGACCACCGTCCCGAGCTCGCTGTCGTTCGGGAACTCAAGATCGCTCAGCGCAACCTCATGAGTCCCTCGATCCTCTCCACGGACGCGTGCACGGAGGCCAGTTCGCACGTCGGGTCCGTGGATGACCGCGCGGACCTCAAACTCGTGTCCGGCCAGGCGTGCCCGCTCGCCGCGAACGAGCGCCTCCTCGGCCCCGACCTGGAATCCCGTCTCCTGCTCCTCGTCGTTGTAGCAATCGACGGTCAGCTCGTCGATCAGCGCGTTGAGCTGCGCGGACGATCTCACGCGGCGCGGAGCGCGTCGAGGTCGGGGATCAGGCCACGGCGCCGCGCCTCCGTCTGAAGCTCGTCCGGCAACCGACGGGCATCGACGAGAAAGCCGTTGACCTCCACGATCCAGGCCATCGGGTGCTGTTCGAGCATCGCGACCCGGGTGAGCTCCGGCTCATAGACGCCGATATCGAGCAGGCGGTTGATCATTCCCGCCTTATTGGCCATGGTCGCCTGCTTCACGTCTATCGCGACTGCGAGCTCGGCGGCGGACATGTGCGGCGACTGCGAGCGGTCAAATAGGAAGTTGACCTGCGCGAGAACGTAGAGCACGCCTGCCGCCCAGATGCTGGTGTCGCCGCGCACCAGCGGCGATGGCCGCTTACGCGCAAGCCGGGCGACCAGGCGCCGCGCCAACCGCGCGTACTCAGCATCAAGGCATTCAGAGCACACCTCGTCTGTGATCTCGATGATCTCGCCCGCCCGTTCCCGCATCGCGACCGGAATCCGCAAGTTCTCACTCATGACGCCGATGATCGCGCTGCCCTCGGACGCATCGACGGCGATGGGCTCCGCTGAGAAACCTTCGGTTCTCGGACCGAAGGTTGTTCGGGACCAAATCGGGGGACCAAGACCAACGGGTCCGGTTACGGTAAGCCGGGATTTGCAGGGATTTGTAACGCGCCCGGAGAGATTCGAACTCCCGACCTTCGGTTCCGTAGACCGACGCTCTATCCAGCTGAGCTACGGGCGCTCGCTACTGCTAGCGAGTGCAACATCGTAGCGTCCAACCGACGCCCGGACCCCGAGCCCGTCGGCCGGGGGCTGGCTGGTTGCTTGCCCGCTTGCCCCTGCGTAACTCGACGCGCCGACCAGCTCCCGCCGGTGGTGACGATCTAGGCATGCCCCAGCTGCGTAGCCCGGCACGCCCCGGGTGGAGCACCCGTCGTGACGAGCTACGCATGCATAACCGCGCGTCCCGCTTCTCTGGCCGGAGCGGTGCGCGTATATCCACGCCACGGATGCAGAAGCGCGCGCGCCGCCGGCGAGATCACGGCGGCGCGCACTTATGCAGGCCGCCCGGAGACGCCGCCGCCCGCGGACTCAGATCGTCTAGGAGCGTGAGGGCCCGGTGGACGGGCCGACCGTCTCGGCCAGCCACTTCACCAGCGGTCGCGCCGCGCGGAGCTCGGAGCGCACGCGCTCATCGCAGGCCGGCTCGTGCAGCCACGCCTCGAGCGGGTGGCGGCAGGAGACGGTGAGCTGCCTGCGGCGCAAATGCTCCAGCCGGGGGTGGTCTGCCGGGTAGCCGCGCGGGGCGCGCTTGAGTTCGGGTTCGCCCGGCGCGAGGCCGCCGCGCCGCGCGGTGGCCATGCCGCGCTTGAAGCCGCGGGCGAGGCGGTCGTCATCGATCGCCGCGCGAAAACGCTCGAGCTGGTCCGGCGCGGGCCGCCACAGCCCGGCGGCCACGAGCAGACCGTCCAACGAGAGATCGAGGTAGTAGCCGCCGGCGGCGCCGTAGCCGATCGCGACCCCCAGGTGCTCCTTGAGCGGCGGTCCCGGCCGAAAGCGGAGGTTGTTGTAGGGGCGGAAGAAGTGGGGTGCGCCGAGATCGGCGAGCTGGTCGGCTAGCTCGCGCGCCGGCGCCACCAGATAGTCGTCGTAGCGACGGCGGTTGGCTCTAAACCAGTCGCTGTCGTTGTTGTCTTCGAGTTCGCGGAGGAACTCGAGGGCCTCAGGCGGCCACACGAGCCCCGTCGTCGGAATATCGAGCGACGGTGAAGCCGACCAGCATCGGCACGTGGACCGCGAACACGGCGAGCGACAGCGTAAGCACGACGAGCGGCCCGCCGCTCAGGTGGTTGCGCAGGAACACGTACTCGACCATTCCCGCGATGACCAGGTAGGCCAGGAGCGACCACTTGCCGACCTCGAAGAACCGCGGCCAGTCGAAGTCCTTGACGCGGGAGAGCAAGAACATGTTGACGGCAAGCACGATTGCCGACGCGGCCAGCAGGGCCACCGCCGGACCGAGCGGCACGTGGTCGGGAAGGTGGGCGGACAGGTAGATGCCGCCCGCGACGATCAGGGCCAGCGACAGCATCCCCAGCTGCGTGACCGGCGGGAGGCGGCGCTCGGTCAACTCGACGCGAGCTTGGTCATGATCACCAGCGTGGCGATCTGCATCGCACCGAGGACGCCGGCGCAGTAGATGAAGCGCCTCATCAGCTGCTCGATCACATGCGGATTCGGGCGAGGCTTCTTGAGCTCCACGAGGACGGCGATGTTGGCCGGCTCGAGCAGCCCAAGTGCGAGCACCGCCATCACGCCGACGACGATGTAGCTCGCGACCACCCAGCCATGGTTCTGGGAGATGGATAGGACGTTCCCGGTCTTGATCCCCAGTTGCCACCCGGCCGCGAGCGTTGCGGTCACGACCGTGGGCATGATCAGCAGCATCTTCGGCATCAGCCGGGTCGTGAACTCGACCCGCGCCGGTATCGACAACTTGCCCATGATCGGGCCGAGCACGAGCCCGAGGAACAGGTCGATGATCGTCCACGCGGCGCCGCCGGCGACGTGGAAGAACATCAGCGGCCACAGCTTGTTGGCGGCGATCGCCACGATCAGCAGGACCAGCACGGCGCCCACGACGGCCAGCCCGGCTCGGGGAACGATCTGGAAGTCGGGGATCTGCAAGCCACCCGGCGGCGCGGTCGGCTTCGGCTCGGTCTCCGGTGCGGCGGCGGGAGCGGTAATCGCGATATCGGTCACGACCGAAATCCTATTCTCAGCGCCCGGCGGAAGCTAGGGCTTCGGAGGATGCAAAAAACCGCCCGTTCTGAGCGGAGGGGGCGGGATTCG
>DATJRS010000123.1:0-6317 GCA_035504535.1 Solirubrobacteraceae bacterium
GCCCCAATCTCCCGCTCCAAACTCGTCACATGATGCGACACCGCCGGCTGCGAATACGACAACGCCTCCGCCGCCAACGAAAACGACCCCTGCCGAGCCACCTCCCGAAACACCGACAACCGCTTCAAACTCAACATCAACAGCTCAGCTCGGTGGGGGACGACGTCCGAGCCACTCCTCATAGAACCCGTCTATGTCCGGTACAAAGTCGTGCACAATCGGATAGCCGGGCGGCACCGCCTCGACCTCGAGCTGCGCATGGCAGCCCGGGCAGAAGTACTCGCGGATCTCCTGCCACTCGGGGTCGCCGTGCATCATCCGGGGGAAGATCTCGAGCAGCGCCTCCTCACTGTCTCGCACGTGAATCAGCGCGTCGAGCTTCCAGTTCTGATCCGGGGGACAGAACTCGTGACCGCAGCGACACTTCACCAGCCGCCGGCCGTCCGGCTTGACCACCACAAACAGGTTGTCGCCGAACGGCATCAGGATCCGATCCGACCATGGGACACGGTCCTGGAGAACCGAGAGGTAGACGTCGAAGCGTCCGGGACCCTTGTAGCCCGACT
Organism: Solirubrobacteraceae bacterium; assembly: GCA_035504535.1. Lineage (GTDB taxonomy): Bacteria > Actinomycetota > Thermoleophilia > Solirubrobacterales > Solirubrobacteraceae > Palsa-465. The sequence goes on from DATJRS010000123.1 coordinate 567, forward strand.
GGATTGCCCTCACCATCGACCGAGGCAAGCGCTCGTCGATCAGGTCCGCCAAAGTCTGTTGGTCGACGTTCATTGCTCGTTCTCCGCGGCTCGCCGCAGGTTCGCCCTGGTCATGTCCACGGCCGGGGTCGCCACCGGGAAGTCGAAATCGGCCGGAAGGTCCCAGAACTCGCGGAACTCGCGGGCCCAGGGCTCGGACAGGCGCAGCGATTCGGCGTACATCCGCTGCACGGGCTCGGCGAAGTCACCGCCGCCGTCAGCGTGGGCAAGGATCCTCTCGCGCTCCGCCGCCATCCACTCGCGCACGGGGACGGCCGTGTGACCGCGTTCGCTGCGGAACTGTTCGCGGCGAGCGGCTGTCTGCTCGGGGTCGACGGTCCACTCGCCGCGCTCGTCGCTCGAGATCGCGCACCTGTACACCGATTCGGCCAGCCGCGGGATCAGGAATCCGCCGTTGAGATCGTCCTGGACCGAGGCCGGGGGCCGTTCGATCGGGTCGCCGAGTCCGTGTGCGCCGTGGTAAACGCAGACGTACAGGTCGCCGTGGCGCATCGCCTCGGGCAGGGTGATAGTCCGCTGGTCGAACTCGCGCCGCCCGGTCACCATCCGCTCGACGTTCGACTCCTCGGGGTTGCCGTCATGCGTGGGATAGGGCAGACCTCGCTCGATCAGCTCGAGCATGTTGGTGTCACGAACGTTGTGCCGGTAGCCGGCTCCCCCCGGATAGCCACCCCACAGGCCGGAGTTGATGAACACCTTGCCGTGGTCGATGTTCTGCATCTCGAAGAACGGCGTCTTCCAGGCCAACCTGAGCGTCTCGTAGCCCGCTCCGCCGCGGTGACGCCCAAGCCCTCCGTTGGCTTTTACCCGCTGGCCGAGGAACAGGAACGGCTCGATGATCTCCCACGACTCGATGTCTCCCATGTCGCCCTCCGGGTTCCACATGGCGGCGCCGTAGTCGAGCCCGTCCAGCACCATCTTGGCACCCACGCCGACCGATGACATTCCGAAGTTGGTGGTCGCGCCGGGCCGCCCGTAGTGGTCGATGCCGCCACCCTGGAACACGTTTGAGGGGAACGCGTACGGCGCCATGACCTCCTCGACGAAGCCGCGCGCCTGAAACGAGCGCGAGATGCTCTTGATGAAGGTGGTGAACGATGCGATGAGAAACCACCACGACACTCCGCTCGAGGCCTGCGGGTTGCAGTGGTTGGTCCAGGTGCCCGGCGGCAGGATCGTGCGCACGCCGAGCTGGGCGCCGTCGTTCACCTTGTCGTGGCAGATCAGTGTCTGGGTGATCTGCACCCAGATCGCCCCCTGCATCGCCGACGGTGTGCAGTTGAACGAGTGATAGCCCCACGATGACGAGCCGCTGTAGTCGAATTCGATCACCCCGTCCCGGTCCACCCGCAACTCGGTGGGGGCGTGCATGAGCGTGTCCATTCGGGCGTACGACGGAATCCGCTCCGCCTCGGCGAACTGAACCTCGTTGAAGGCGACCGAGCGGTACCGGCCGGGGAAGCTCATCTCGCGCACGCGCTTCTGAAAGGACCGCCGGCCCTCCTCGACCACCTCGCGGATGAACTGCTTGTAAGTGTCGATACCCTCCTCGCGGATGACCCGCTCGACCGTGGCCCGCGCCATGTGGCATCCGGCCAGGCGTGTGCGCTCGTCGAGAGTCCAGTACATCGGAGTGCGCACGCCGAGCTTGCCGGCCTCAACGTGATCGCGGAACAGCTCGTCGTTCGCACCGACCTTCTTGGCGGGAAAGCTGAGGCCGTCCTCGTAACGCGAGATTGGGCCGACCGGTAGGCCTCCCGGCGTGCTCGCGCCGATGTCGATCTCGTGTGTCACCCCAGCCGCCCATCCCACCAGCTCCCGGTCCCAGAAGATCGGCACGATAGTCAGCACGTCGGCGTTGTGCACGTCGCCGATCATCGGGTCGTTGTTGCAGAAAATGTCGCCCGCCGCGATGCCCGGGTTGTCCTCGTAGTCCCGGCGCACCATGTACTTGATCGCATCCGAGGCGGTGTGGACGTGCACGATGATCCCGGTCGACAGCGCGATCGAGTCCCCCTCCGGCGTGTACAGCATGAAGCACAGCTCGCCGATCTCCTTCACGATCGGGCTGGCGGAGATGTTCAGCGCCGTTTCGCGGGCGGACACCAGGCCGCCACGCAAACGTGAGAACAGCTTCTCGTAGCGGATCGGGTCAGAGGTCTGCAGCTCGAGGCGCTCGAGCCCCCAGTAGCGCCCGGTCTGCGCGAACAGTTGCTCTGAGCGATCGAGCATTTCGTGCACGCGCAGGCCCTCCCAGCCGATCGCCGCCTCCGCCCGGTCCAACTGGATCGCCATCTAGCAGGCCTCCTCAGCGTCGATGTGGAAGATGCGGTGCCGATCGAGTCTGGCTCGGCGGCCGGGTGGAACCGCGAGCGTGTCCGCCGGGGACTCGACGATTGCCGGACCGATGACGATCTGGCCGGCCCGCAGTTCCGACTGCTCGTAGACGTCGGTGCCGACGAAGCTGCCGTGCCACCACGCGGGTCGCACCGCTTTCGGCGTCGGCGGGGAGTCCGTCTCGTCTTCCATCGGCAGCACCGGCTTCTCCACCTGGGCGGTGCCGAGCACGATCGCGGTCGTGATCAGATAGCCGAGCTCGGGAGAGCGCGCCGAGCGCGCATATACCTTCCCGTACACGTCCTCGAACACGTCGATCAGCCGGCCGAGGTCTTCGGGGGAGTCCAGCCACTCGGCTGGAGAGGAGATCTCGATGTCGTTCAGCTGGCCGTTGTATTGCATCCGGACCAAATGGCGGAAGGTCACCTCGGCGGCAGGCAGGCTCGACTTGGCAAACTCGGCCAGCACCCGTTCGCGCAGGCGACTCCACGAGTCGCGCAGCACGCGTCCTCCCTCGGTCCGGGACGTCGAGCTCGACATCACCGGCATGTCGATTGTCAGGTCGTAGCGATATTCCAGATCGGCGCAGGCACAGCCGAAGGCCGAGAACCCGGCCGCCCAGGCCGGCACTAGGACGTCGCTGAAGCGCGCCTCGCGCGTATAGCCCGCCACATGCAACGGGCCGCCACCGCCATAACACAGCAGCGTGTAATCCTCGGGTGTGTAACCCTTTCCGAGCACGCGTCCAACCGCTTCGTACTGGAGCGTCTCCTCGAACAGCGAGACGATCCCGGCCGCTGCAACTTCGAGGTCGAGCCCGAGTGGGCGCGCGAGTTGGTGCTGGACAGCATGGCGAGCACGCTCGACGTCGAGCTTCACCTCCCCGCCGAGGAAGTAGTCGGGATTCACGCGCCCGAGCACGAGATTTAGGTCGGTCACCGACGGCGTGTCGAGGCCGCCCTCGACCCATGCCACTCCGATCCGCGCGCCGGCCGAATCCGGCCCGAGCTCGGGGCGGTTCGAGGTTGGGTTGATCCGTACCAGCGAGCCGGTACCGGCGCCGATCGAGTCAATCTGAATTAGAGGCAGGTTGAGGATGAAGCGACCGACGTCCGGAGTCTGCCTGATCTGGTAGTCGCCGTCGGTGATCAGCGCGATGTCGAACGACGTGCCTCCGATGTCGGTGCACACCAGGTTGGCGAGTCGGAGCTGGTCGGCCAGGTGGCGTCCTCCGACCACTCCGCCGATGGGCCCGGAAATCAGGGTCCGCGCGAGTTCCCGCGCGTCGATCGAGATCGTGCCGCCGTGGGCCGCCATGATCCGCAGGTCGAAGCCAGCGTCGATCTCACGCGTCACGCGTCGCACCCGCTGGAGCTGCTCGCGGGAGGGCTCGGCGGCATAAGCCTCGATCAGCGTCGAATTCAGGCGCGGGAAATCCCGGCGCATCGGATACAGCTCGGACGACAGGAACACCGGGCAGGACCCGTTGCCTGCGCGCTGCTGCATGATCTCCTCGACGATCTCGCGAACGCGTTGCTCGTGTGATGGGTTCCGGTACGAATAGAGCAGGGAGACGACAATGCCCTCCACCCCGGCCTCGAGCAGCTCGGCCGCGGCGTCCCGGACCTCGTCCTCGTACAGCGGGATCGCCACGTCGCCGAAGACATCGACGCGTTCGCGCACCCCTTTCATCAGACGGCGTTCTACCAGCGGTTCGTTGTGGTAGTGCGTGGCGACGTGCAGACGGTCGGAGTACGGGTAGCCGAGATAGGTCTGGATCGCCCGCTCGAGCCGGAGGTGGTCCTCGGTCCCAGCGGTGACGATGCATCCCACCCGCCTTCCCTTGCGCTCGAGCAGTCGGTTGAGCATCGCCGTACCTGAGTAGATGCCCGAGACGATCCCGGCGAATGCCCGCTCCGGGGTGTCGTCCCAGTAGCCGAGCGCGTCGCGAGCGGAGGCCATGAACCCGATCGACTCGTCTTCCGGCGTGGTCTGGGCCTTGCCGACGACGAACTCCCCGCCTCGGTCGACGACGAACGTATCGGTCATCGTCCCGCCGGCGTCGATGCTGAGAACGCGCGCAGTCCGCGTCGGGGACATCCTTACTCTCCTCTCTCTGGCGGCCTCCGGGAGGCTAGAGCGGGACGCAGGGCACTTCTTGCCTTAGCGCGCGCGGTTCTTGACCGTTAGCGCATCGCACGGAGCTCGCTGGGCGAGGCGCCGAATTGGCGGCGGAATGCCCGGCTGAAGTGCGAGGCGCTCTGAAAGCCCCAGCGCAGAGCGATCGTGGTCACGGAGTCGCGAGGCGATCCGATCAGGTCCTCGTAGCAGCGCTGCAAACGGCGGCGCCGGATCAGGGCGCAGACGCTCTCGCCGGTCGATTCGAACGCCTGGTGAAGAGTCCGCACCGACACCGCGTGCGCTCGGGCGATCATCGCCGGGCCGAGCCCGGCATCGGCCAGGTGCGCTTCGACGTAGCGTGGCACCTCACTCAGCAACAACATCCGAAGGGCCACGGAGTCGGACGGCAATGCTTCGCCGAGAACCGCGCGCAGCAGCTCGAGCGCCGCGTCAGCGGCGGCGATCCGCGCGGACACCTTGAGCCCGGGGGCCAGCGAGACCAGGCTATCCAGATATCCGGCCATCAGCTTCAGCGCCGTCGTCCCCTCGCCCAGAGGGCGCCCGATCGCACCCTCGTAGCCGGGGATCGCCGCGCGAAGCCGGTCTCGGGGCACGATCAGCGTTCGCTTGACGATCGGCTCCACCGCGGTGAAGCTTCCCTGCCGCGCGCCGTCCCAGATTGCGGCCTGTCCGGACGCAAGCATCATCGAGCTCCCGTTCAGGGTCAGGCCCACGCGCCCCTCGCGCATCACCATGAACCCGAGCACGTCACCATCGGTCGCGGCGATCTCTCGCCGGCGGCGCACCCCGAGGCCACGGCCGCAGGCGTAGTCGAGCAGGCGCAGGTCGCCGAGGCGCAGGAGCGAGGCCTGCACGTCGAAGACCTCGCCTGGCGCCGGGTCCGGATAGGCGTCGAACGGTATGTACGTTCGCGCCAGCACCTCGCGCCAGCCCTCGGTCGGATTCCGCGCGCCAACCGTGGCTAGATCGCAGGTTTCCGCGAGAACTCCTGGGACCACCGACCTAGGTTCCCAGGGTCGGGCGGTCTTTTCAAGACACCACGGGTGTTGCGGGTGCTTCGCCGGGCGCCGGGGCGGGGGTGTCGTGGGTGAGTAGTTCGGCCAGCCGCCGTGGCTGCACGGCAGCGTACCGTCGGCACGTCGCCCGCAACGCCTCAGCCAACGCGACCAGATTGTTCGAACTCAAACTGGCCGGAACCGTGGCCAGCGTCAA
>DATJRS010000124.1:0-14433 GCA_035504535.1 Solirubrobacteraceae bacterium
GAGCTCGAGCGCCCCCCACAGCAGCGCCTGGGCTGCGTCCGGATCGCGCGCGGCGAGCAGCCACACGGCGTGTCCGGGCAGGGTGACGGAGAAGCCGCGGTCGCCGTGGCGGAGCAGGCGTCCCCCACGCCCGAGTGCAAACGCGAGCTCGGAGGTGTGCGCGGCGCCGCGGATGTCACGGGAGATCGGGGCAAGCTCCTCCAGCTCCTCGATGCCGGCCTCCCGAACGGCGGGATCGGCTCTGGGCAGCTTCGCGCGGTCCAAGCTGCCCCTGGCCTCGAACGCGGGCCGCAGCGAGAAGCCGGCGAGGCCGTACAGCCTCAGTGCGCGCGGGTCGCTCGAGCTGACGATCAAGCCCGCGTCGCCCTCCGCGCCATAGGCCAGCGTACGCTCGAGCAGGGCGCGGCCCGCGCCGCCGCCCTGGGCCCCGGGCTCGACCGCCAGCAACGAGAGCACCCACAGCCGCTCGCGCCGGATCGCCTGAGCCGCACCCAGCACCCGACCGTCGCGCTCGGCGAGGAACGCGCCGTCGGGATCGGTCCGGAGCGGGTGGGCCAGCCGCCCCAGCCAGCGCCGGCGGCTGTCCTCCTCCTCGATCTCGATGCCGAAGGCGGCCGCGGTCAGCTCCGCGGTCGCGTCGAGGTCGGTGAGTTCGAGCGGGCGTACGTGCAGCTGGCCCGTGGCGGCACGGACGGTCACCAGTCGAAGGTAGCGAGGTCGCGGTTGGCGCTTTCGATCACGTGTGCGACGAACGCGGCCGTGGCCCGGCGGCGCAGGTCAGGCCGCCGGCGGTAGGGCGCCGTCGGCAGTTCTCCCCGCCAGAAGGCCAGCGCCTCTTCGATCAGTGGTCGGAAAGCCGGGGCGAACGCCTCGAGTGCGTACTTGCCCGCCTCCTCCTTGGTGGCGATCTCGCCCGTTGCCAGCGTGAAATGCAGCCTCGGCGCGCCGAGCACACCCCAGGCCGTGAACCGTCGCGGCAGCGCGCGCACCGTGGCCAATCCCGGCCGGCTCGCCCGGCCAACCCAGCGGCGCCAGTAGCTATTCAAATTGTCGATCGTCCAGGCTCGGAGCTCCGCCGGATCGGTTCGGACCTCCAGGCTCGCCGGGTCCGGTCCCCGGATCGCGATCCCGTGAGCGCCCAGCGTGTGCCATGTCACCGGGTTTACGTCGAAGCCGGGCTGGGCGATCCCGAATCGGCCCGCCACGTGCCCGGCGATCGGCGTGACCTCGAGCGGCGAGCGCGATAGGTCCTGCGCCAGCAGGTAGCTGCCGTTGCACACCACGGGCCACCGGCGGCGCAAGGCGAGATCGTGCGCGAGCGCGGCGCGCCAGAGAGCAAGGTGGATGGCGCGAAGACGGCCCAGCTCGGCGGCGTCGAGCCCGCCACCGGCGACGATCGCCACGAAGTCGACGTCGCTGCGACCGGGGCGGAACGCGCCCAGGCAGGTCGAGCCGACCACGTAGAACCCCGCGATTCGGCCCGGCAGCTCGCGATCCAGTCGCGCCAGCAGGTCCTCCACAGCCGCCCGCGCCGCTTCGGGAAGTGACGAGCCGATCCCCATGGTCGCCGTGCGCATGATGCCGGGCAGGTGTGGATCGCGAGCCCTTGGGGTAGTGGTAGGGCTCCGGGCCATCCGGAACACTTTCTCTTGACAGTGCATAGCAGCTCGTCGGGGCGAGCGGAACAGGCAGACAAACCCCAGGGTGGAGGAACGCCACGGCGTGAACTCTGTCCGATCGCCCCGACGAAGCCGCCTAACCGGCGGCGAGTGCGGCTAGGCCTCGGGTTGTTGGTCCACCCAGGCGAGGATCCGCCGGGAGTGTGTGAGCACGGTCCCATCCGGCAGCTTCAACGCCGGCAGCTTGGCGTCGCCCGTCGCGGCGCGGAGCTCCTCGCGCGAGCCCTTGCGCAGGAACGGCAACGGGCTGCCGTGGCCGGCGACGATCTTCTCGTAGGCGATGTTCTTGGCGTGCATGCGCTCCTGCACCCGCCGGCAGGGATGGATGCTTGGACCTCCCTCGTCACCGTGACAGACGTACAGAGTGGGGACGTCGCTGGGGGGAACCACGCGAGGCTTATGATCTCATGACGTCCTGGATCGACGCTCTTCTGAACGCGGGAAGAGGGGTCGTCTGCTCAACGCAAAGACTGGAGGAGCGATGAAGATCGGCCGCTTGCTGCTCAGGCTCACCGTCGGGGGGTTTTTCTTCGGGCATGGGACCCAGAAACTGTTCGGATGGTTCGGCGGACACGGGCTCGACGCCACCTCGCAGATGTTCGACGGGCTCGGGATGCGGCCCGGGCGGCGCAACGCGGTGGCCGCCGGTGTCGCCGAGGCCGGCGGTGGCGCGGCGCTTGCGCTGGGCCTGGCCACGCCGCTGGCCGCCGGGACACTGACCTCGGTCATGCTGACGGCGATCCACCGTGTCCACCTCAAGAACGGGCCGTGGAGCACCAACGGCGGCTACGAGTACAACGCGGTCCTGATCGCGGCCGCGCTCGCGCTCGCCGAGGTCGGGCCCGGTGATATCTCGCTCGACCACGCGCTCGGGACGGAGCGCAGCGGTCCCGGCTGGGCGCTGCTCGCCGCCGCGATGGGCGTCGTGGGCGCGGTCGGGGCACACCAGGCCGCCGCGGCCTATCCCGCGCCACCGGCGCCACCGGCGCCGCCCGCCGAGTCGGCCAACGATGGCGCGCCGGCCGGGGACGCCGAGCCGGCCGGCGAGACCACTACGGCTCCGTCGCAGTAGGAGAGGTGCTCGCGTGAGTGCGAGCGAAGCAACCATAGGAGCCACACCGCCTCAGGCGAGCACCGAGGCGCCGCGCGTGCGCCTGATCTTCGGCGCGCTGCTCCTGGTGCTGCTGCTCGCCTCGCTCGATCAGACGATCGTCTCGACCGCGCTGCCGACGATCGTCGGCGACCTGGGCGGCCTCTCCCACCTGTCCTGGGTGGTGACCGCCTACCTGCTCGCCTCGACCATATCGGGGCCGCTGTACGGCAAGCTCGGCGACCTCTACGGCCGCAAGATCGTGCTCCAATTCGCGATCGTCCTGTTCCTGATCGGTTCGGCGCTGTGCGGCCAGTCCCAGAGCATGACCGAGCTGATCGCCTTCCGGGCTCTTCAGGGACTCGGCGGCGGTGGCTTGCTGGTGACGACCATGGCGGCCGTCGGGGACATCATCCCGCCGCGCGACCGGGGTCGCTACCAGGGCCTGTTCGGCGCCGTGTTCGGCGTCGCCACGGTGATCGGGCCGCTGCTCGGCGGTTTCTTCGTCGACAGCCTGAGCTGGCGCTGGATCTTCTATGTCAACCTGCCGCTCGGCCTGATCGCCCTGTCGGTGATCGCGGTGGCGTTTCATTCCCGCCGCGACAACGTTCACCACCGCATCGACTACCTGGGCGCAGCCGTCCTGGCCGCGGGACTGGCCGCCATCGTGCTGTTCACGAGCCTGGGCGGGACGAGTGGCTACTCCTGGAGCTCGCCGTTGATCGTCGGGCTGATGATCTTCGGAGTGGCGATGCTCGTTCTGTTCCCGTTCGTCGAGCAGCGCGCGGCCGAGCCGATCCTGCCGATGGCGTTGTTCCGCAACCGCATCTTCGTCGTCGCGAGCGCGGTTGGATTCATCATCGGGCTGGCCCTGTTCGGAGCGGTCACCTTCTTGCCGCTCTACCTCCAAGTGGTCAAGGGGCACAGCCCGACCGTCTCGGGGCTGCTGATCACGCCGATGATGGCCGGGCTGCTCGTCACCTCGATCCTGAGCGGCAATCTGATCTCGCGCTTCGGGCATTACCGCCCGTTCCCGATCGCGGGCACGGCGATCGCGACGGTCGGGTTGCTCCTCCTATCGCAGATAGGGGTCGCGACGTCGACCGGGTATGTGGCGCTGGGCATGGTCGTGCTCGGCCTCGGCCTGGGCATGGTCATGCAGGTGCTCGTACTCGCCGTTCAGAACGCGGTCGACTATCGCTATCTCGGCGTCGCCACGTCCGGATCGACGCTGTTCCGGCAGGTCGGAGGATCGATCGGCGTCGCGGCGTTCGGCGCGATCTTCTCGAACAACCTGGCCAGCGAGATCGCGAGCCGGCTTCCTGCGAGCGCTCATATCCCGACGGCCGCGAACCCGGCCGTGGTCAAGAGCCTCCCGGCCGCGATCAAAGTGCCCTACATCTCCGCCTTCGCGGCGGCGCTCGCGCCCGTCTTCACGACCGCCGCGGCCGTCGCCTTCTTTGCCTTCCTGCTCAGCTGGCTGCTGCGCGAGGTGCCGCTGCGCCAGACCGCTGCCGCCGAGGGCGTGGGGGAGAGCTTCGCGTCGCCGCGCCACGACAGCTCCGAACGCGAGATCGAGCGGATCCTCAGCTCGCTGATGCAGCGCAAGGAACGCCAGCGCGTCTATCAGGAGCTGATCGGCCGCTCGGGCGTCGAGGTCACGCCACCCGAGGGCTGGCTGCTCAACCGGATCGGCGAGCGCGCCCCGATCACGCTGCCCGAGCTTGCCGACGAGCTGCACGTCTCGGCTGGGCAGCTGCGCGCGCCGCTCGACTCACTGACCCAGCGAGCGTACGTCGGGAGCGAGGGCGAGCGCCAGCTCGAGCTGACCCCCGAAGGACAGGCCGCGCGCGAGAAGCTGATCGCCGCCGGCCGGACCGAGCTGTGCCGGCTGCTCGACGGTTGGAAGCCCGAGGAGGACGAGGAGCTTCAGCCGGTGCTCCGGCGCTTGGCGGGCGCGCTCGTCGTCGAAATGCCCGACGACTACGCGGCCGGGACGGCTCCGTCGCCCGCCGCCACCGCGCCGGCCAGCCACGGGTAGTGCGCGGTGTCCCTGCCGGCGTAGTCCGGGTCGAGGTAGATGAAGCAGCGCTGGATCTGCCAGTCCCGGATCTCGAACACGTCGCACCAGCGCCCGGCACCCCATTCCGGCACCCCGGCGCGCCACGGGCCGTCCTGGTGCTCGCCGTAGCTGGTTCCCTCGCACACGACGAGGTCGCTGCCCGAGAAGATCCAGTTGAAGTTCGCGTAGTCGTGGCGGATCGACTTGAGCGTCGCTCCGACGTCGCCGAACATCCGGCCGATCTCTTCGCGGCCGTTGGCGATCCCCCACTTCGGGAACGCCACCTGCGCGTCGGTCGCAAACAGCTCGAGGATGCTGTCGCCCGTGGAGGTGACGCCGCCGTTGTCAAACGCCTTCAGGTACTCGAGCGCGACGGACTTGCGCTGCTCGTCGGTCATCGTCTGACGGGTGAGGGCCATCACTCGCTCCTTTCTCTAGATGTCCGTCTGGCGCGGCGCATAGCGGTGGTGGAGCATCAGCATGTTGCCGTCCGGGTCGGAGAAGATCGCCATGTGGCACACGCCGGTGTCGAGCGTCTCTCCGTGGAACTCGACACCACGCTCCTCGAGTTGCTCCCGGGCCGCCGCGACGTCATCGACGTGGAGCGCGATCGGATTCGGGTTGCCCCTGTGCTCCATCCCCATCTTCTCCGGGTCGTAGACGCTCAGCGTCAGGTTGCCGGTTTCGTACTCCGAGAAGTGGCGCTCGGGGATGTAGACGGACCGGGGTAGCCCGAGCGTCTCGCCGTAGAAGACCGCCGCTGCCGCGATGTCCCGGGTCGGGATCCCGACGAAGTCGACCCCTCGGACGAACTCGGTGCTCACGCGTTCTTGATGACGATGCCTTCGAGGATGAAGGCGGCGCGCTGGGTCGAGTCGATCGCGTTCTCGAGCCGCTCGAAGATGTCCTTCCAGCGGATCACCACCATCGGGTCGATCCCGCTCTCGAACAGCGACGCGATGGCCTGCCGGACGATGCGGTCGCCCTCGTTCTCGAGCCGATGCACCTCGACCAGCTGGTGGTTGATGTCCTTGAAGGTGCGGATCAGCGGAATCGCGGCGGCGAGCTGCCGCGTGGCATCGCGCAGCACGCCGGCCAGCCGCTGGGCCTGGGCCATCGGCGCCTCGATCTTGTACAGCCCGAGATAGTCCGCGACCTCCTCGGTGTAGTCGACGATGTCGTCGAGTGCCGAGGCGAGGTGCAGGACGTCCTCGCGGTCGATCGGCGTCACGAACGTCTGGTTGAGCCGGCTGATCACGTCGTGGGTGATCTGATCGCCATCGTGCTCGCACGCCAGTATGTCGGCGGCCAGGTCTGACGTTTCGGGATAGCTCGCGAGCATCTCGTCCAGCAATTCGGCGGCCCGGACGATGTTCGCGCCCGCGCGTTCGAACAGATCGAAGAACTCCCGATCGGTGCCTCGGAGGAGGTTCGCAATGGATGCCACGGCTACCTCTTGGCCGACCAACGGGTTCGCTGCCGCTGCGCCCGGATCACCAGCCCATTCATCAGCTTCGTAGCATAGGCCCGGATGGCGATGCCAATGAGAAAATTCCGCGACCGTCTCGCCGGCGCTCCGCGACCGGCCGGCGACTGAGACACGGACGATGGCGTACAGCGCCGGCGACGCCAGGCGACAGCTCCTCGGCGACGTGGCCGAGGCCACCGACCGGCTCGCGCTCGCACTGGCCAGCCTCGGCGAGGCGTACGAGGAGCTCGACGAGCCAACCGCCGATCGACTCGAGGAGGAGCTGTTCCGGCCGGTTCAGTCCGCCTACGGTCGGCTACGCCGCACCCACGCCGAGTTCGCCGAGCGCTACGGCCTCCCCGGCCAAGCCTTCGAGGCCAGCTCCGGAGGGCTCCACTCCGCCGATCCGCGCGTGTACGTCGAGCGCGCGGTTGAGGCTATCGAGAGCGCCGACCAGGGTCTGGCCGAGCTCCAGGACTCGATGCTGCCGGTCGAGGTCGGCGACCGCGAGCTCCGAGAGGGCCTCTCAGAGGTGCGCGCGACGCTCGCGGAGCTGCCGGCGCGCGCCCGCAGGTTGATGAGCGCCCGGGGCCGCTAGCCGGGCCGCAGGATTAGTTGCGCAGCTCGGCCAGCGTCCGCTCGAGCGCGGCCATCAGGTCAGGGGACTCTTCGGGCGTGGTGTCCCGCGGCTCGGGCGCCTTGATGGTCTTGCCCTTGCGCTTGCGAGAGACCACATCCTGGAGCCGGCGCCGGTAGCGGTCCTTCCACTCGTTCGGCTCCCAGTCCCCCGAGAGCTCCTCGATCACAGCCACGGCGGCCTTCAGCTGCTGGGCACTTGGCTTGTGCGACTTCTGGGTGGCGGCATCGATGTCGTTGCTGGGGCGGATCTCGTCGGCGAACAGCATCGTGGAGAGCATCAGCGCGCGATCGTGGGCGCGGACGATCGCCAGGTACTCCTTGGCCCGCATCACGAATCGTCCCAGCGCCGCTCGATTGGTCCGGGCCATCACCTCGACCAGGAGCCGGTAGGCACGCGCGGAGCCGTCATCTGAGCCCGCCGGCAGCAGGTAGTACGGATGGTCGTAGTAGATCGGGTCGACCTCGTCCAGGCTCACGAACGACTCGATCTCGATCGTCCGCGTGCGCCGCGGCTCGATCGCCTCGAGCTCCGCGTCGGTGACGATGACCTGACCGCCGTCCTGCAGTTCGTAGGCGCGGGTGATCTCGTCCCACGGGACCTCGACGTCCTCCTCCGAGCAGAACCGCTGCACCTCGATGGGCGCGCCGTCCTTCTCGTGCAGCTGGCGGAAGTGCAGGTCGATGTCTCGCACCGCGGTGACCATCACCACCGGGACGTTGACCAGGCCGAAGCTCAGCGATCCGCTCCACAGAGAACGAGGCACCGGTCAGCTCCTGCGCTTACCCGACTTGGCAAGGCTGGCCTCGAGCGCGGACATCAGGTCGTCCGGCGCCTCGGGCTCGTCGTACTCGGGCAGCTCGATCTCCTCGCCATTGGCCTTGCGCTTGATCAGGTCGGCCACGCGGTCGCGGTAGGTGTCCTTGAACGCGCCCGGACGAAACTTCTTGTGCAGTGAGTCGACCAGCTGCTCGGCCATCTCGAGCTCGCGGCCGGTCGGCTTGCGGCTCGGCGCCCGGATGTCGAGCTTCTCGACCCCCACCAGCTCACCGGCGAAGCGCATCGTGTGCAGGACCAGGACGTCGTCGCCCGCGCGCACCGCGGCCAGGTATTCCCGGTTGTGGAACACCCAGCGTCCGAGACCCGTGCGTCGCGCCCGCCGCAGCGCATCGAGCAGTAGCCGGTAGGCATCCTCGCCGCCCTCGCCCGCGCCCAGGTAGTAGGTGCGGTTGTAGAACACCGGGTCGACCTGCTCGGCCTCGACGAACTGCTCGAGCCCGATCGTGTGCGAGCGATCACCGGCCGCGGCGCCGATCTCGTCCTTCTGAAGCAGCACGTATTCGCCGCCGCGGAGCTCGTAGCCCATGGCGACCTCCTCGTAAGGGACCTCCTTCCCCTCTTTCGAGCAGATGCGTTTCTGCCTGATGCGCGAGCCGTCCTGCGCATGGACCTGGTGGAAGTGGATCGTGTGGCTCTCGGTGGCCGAGTGCACCCTGATCGGCACCGCGATCAGGCCGAAGGTGATCCTCCCGTTCCAGATCGATCGAGGCATGGCTCAAATCATGGCTAACCACCCCCCGCCCGTGTACTCCGGATGCGGGCCGGGTAGCCCCGCGCTAAGGAGGTGAGGAACACATGGCACTAGGTCTTGCTCGTTTGGTTCGGTCCCTCGCGGGCCTCGTCGCGTTGGTCATCGTGGCGGCGATCGTCCTGTTCCTGCTGGGCGCGAACCCCAGCAACGGGATCGTCAAGGCGATCCACGACGCCGGCGCCTGGCTGGCCGGTCCGTTCAAGAACCTGTTCTCGATCCACAACGCCAAAGTGGCGATGGCGGTCAACTGGGGCCTCGCGGCGCTGGTTTACCTGCTGGTGGGCCATTTCATCGCCAGCCTGCTCGTGCGGATGTCCCCGCGCCGGCGCCCGCTGGCGGTCTGAGCCTGTCTTTTTGGCCGGCTACGCCGGCGTCCGTGGGGCCGTCCACCCCGTCCGGACGGGGTCGCATGGTCCCACGGATGCCGAGCGAAGCGAGGCCCATGTCAGGTACGAGCCCTAACAAAAACCCATCTTTTAGTCCAGCTGATGCTTAAGTGCGCGGGCGTACGGGTATGAGGGTTGCATGACTTCTCTAGCCACCGCCTCCGCCCGCACCGATTCCACCGAGCTCTTCGTTCGCTGGCAACAGCACGGAGACCGCAGCGCGCGGGACGAGCTGGTTCATCGCTTCCTGCCGTTGGCTCGCAAGCTTGCCCGTCGCTATTCCGGAGCGCGGGAGCCGTTCGAAGATCTGTTGCAGGTCGCCAGCCTCGGGCTGGTCAAGGCCGTCGACCGCTTCGACGCCGAGCGCGGCACCGCGTTCTCGTCGTTTGCCGTGCCGA
Source organism: Solirubrobacteraceae bacterium (assembly GCA_035504535.1). Classification (GTDB taxonomy): domain Bacteria; phylum Actinomycetota; class Thermoleophilia; order Solirubrobacterales; family Solirubrobacteraceae; genus Palsa-465. The sequence goes on from DATJRS010000124.1 coordinate 9,312, forward strand.
CGATCCTGGGCGAGCTCAAGCGCTACTTCCGCGACCTCGGCTGGTCGGTTCACGTCCCGCGCGGCGCCCAGGAGATGGCGCTCAAGGTTGAAGAGGCCCAGCAGCAGCTGACCTCCAAGACCGGCCGCCCGCCGAGCGTCCAAGAACTCGCCGAGTACCTCGAGATGAGCATCGAGGATGTGCTCGACGCGCTGGAGACCGCCGGCGCGCACCACTCGACCTCGCTCGACGCCCCGCGCGAGGATGGCGACGGGGAGACCGGCTCGCTGGCCGACGCCTTCGGGCAGGAGGACGAACGCTTCGAGCTGGTCGATGCGAGTGTGACGATTGCCGCCTCGGCCCATCAGCTGAGCGCTCGCGAGCGCCACGTCCTTGCCCTGCGGTTCGTGCAGGACTTGACGCAGACCCAGATCGCCGAAGAGATCGGTGTCTCGCAGATGCAGGTTTCGCGGATCCTGCGTCGAGCGCTGGCTCGCCTGCGCGAGATGACCGAGACAGGCGACGAAGCATCCGTCGCCTGACGGGTCCCGTTCAGAACATGCCCGGGGGCGGGGCTATTCCGAGCCAGTTACACGAGCGTTCTCGTCAGCGTCACGCGCACTGCCGTTCGAACCACACCTCGGTGCGGTCCGACGTGCACTGCATTCCCCAGCGGTCGGACAGCTGCTCGACGACGCGCAGGCCCCACCCGCGCCATCTCGCCTGCGCCACGCGGTTCGCGAACCCGGTGCCGTGGTCCAACACGCGGCACCGGACCTCTCCGTTCACCAGCACGTCGAGCACGACCGCATCGTCCGGCTCGCGGCTCCCGTGCATGACGCCGCTGGCCACCAGCTCGCTGACCATCAGCTTGATGTCAGCGAGCATGCCATCGGAAAGACGCGAAGACAGTTCTTCAGCGATGATTCGTCGTGCTTGGGCCGGTGCGCCTGGCTGGGGCTGGATCTTGTAGAGGGCGCGAATACGTGAATCCATGACTGGGCATATGTTTACCCCGCATACGAAGCTCAAATGCATGCGAAGGAGCGAGATCCGTCGCGCCGGACCATCCACCGGGCGGCGGACGTCGAACAACGGAGATCGCCACATTTGACCGAAGAAGCGCCAGCTGTCCGCCTCGAACTCGACTCCCGTCCAGAGACTCTGACCCTGGTCCGCGGCGTGCTCGCCGGCGTCGCCGAGCTCATCGGGCTCGACCCAGAGCTTCTGGATGACCTCAAGACCGCGGTCAGCGAGGCGTGCAACAACGTGGTCATGCACGCCTACGAAGGGGAGACGGGCCCGCTCGCGGTTCGCATGTACATCGATCCGCAGGCGATCGAGGTCGTCGTCCTGGACCACGGATCGGGTCTGCCGCCACTGGCTCCGGCCGATGAGACGATCCGGGGTGTCGGGCTGTCGGTGATCCGGGCGCTGGCCGAGCGCGCCGAGTTCCGCGCGGTTCCCGACGGCGGGACCGAGGTGAGGATGGCGTTCGCCGGCCAACGAGACGGCAAGCCGCTATTTCACCTGCCGAGCCTGCCCGGACCTGACGACCAGGACGCCGCCTGGCTGACCGGCGACGCCGTGGTGTCGCTCTCGCCGATCAGCCTCTTGGCCGGTGTCCTCGGGCGCGTGGCCCGGGCGCTCGCGGCGCGTGCGCGGTTCTCGCTGGACCGCTTCTCGGACGTCTACCTGGTCACCGACGCGATCGCGGCGCACGCGGGCCGGGCCGCGGACGGCGCGCGCATGTCGTTCGCGATCTCCACCGATACACAGCGCCTGGAGCTGACGATCGGACCGTTCCTGGCCGGCAGCGGGGACCAGCTCTCCCACCAGGCGCCAGACTACAGCGCGGCGTCCGCCCTGACCATGCTCAGCGACGAGCTAGACGTCCGCCCGACGGAAGACGGAGAGGTCCTTCACGTCGTGATGGTCGACCGCCGGCGCGCTTAGGGCGCCGCTGTCAGGCGCTGCCGAGGAGATCCTCGGGGGCGTCGACGAGCGTCAGCCGATCGGCCACGCCCGTCAGGCTGAGCAGCCGCTGGACCTGCTGGGGCCCCTTGACCATGGCCAGGCGCCGTCCGTCCTGCTCGGCGCGCTGATGCGCGCGCACGAGCACGCTGAGGCCGGTGGAGTCCATGAAGTCGAGGTCCCTCAGGTCAATGATCAGCAGATCGGACTCCGACCCGGACACGCGATCGAGTTCTTCTTGGAGCGCGGGACTCGAGGCCAGGTCGAGCTCGCCGCTCACCGCGATCACGGTGGCCTGAGCCTCGCTGTGCACCTCTACGCGGAAGTGGCTCTGCACGGTGGCCGCGAGCCTACTGATCTTCGGCCGCGGATGTTGGACCAGATCTTGCGAGGCCGTTTGCTGAGCGTGCCCCGGGTAACGCGATTTGTGATGCCCGATCGAGACCCCGTTCGCGAACGAGAGGAAGCGGCCGCCGCTGAGCAGTCCAGCGAGCGCGAGGGCTAAGTACCGCCACCCGGGTGGTTTGACACCTGGTGGGCGTCACCGTCTCGGTAAGCGGGTAGTACCCCGCACGGCACCGAACAGTGCCTGAGAGGAACGAAAGGAGGAGGCGATGGTCGCACTCATCGCGCTGCTGCTGATCCTGGCCATCTTTGGCGGACTCGGCTTTGCGGCCCACATACTCTGGATCGTCCTGGTCATCGCGGTCGTCCTGTGGCTGCTCGGCTTCCTGATCGGAGGCGCCGAGGCCGGAGTGGGACGCCGCCGAAGGTGGTACCGCTGGTAGCTGGTACCGCTGGCTGCGTCCGGAGACGAACCGAACATCAGCTGACCCGGCGGAGCCTGCCTCCAGCGCTCCGCCGGCAGCGCGTTACTGGCGCGGTTCGCCGCCGGTCAGCTGACGGAGCCGCTGGAGCGAGCGGCGCAGCAGCCGCGAGACCTGCATCTGCGACACGCCGACACGCTCGGCGATCTCCGATTGCGTCAGGTCCTCGCCGAAGCGCAGATAGAGGATCTCGCGCTCGCGCTGGGGTAGGTGCTTGGCGGCGGCGAAGATCGTCGTCTGGTCGTCGACGAGACCGAGCCGCTGGTCCTCGTCACCGATCGCGTCGAGCCGGCTGGCGTCCTCCTCGTCGGCCAGGGGCGCGTCGAGCGACACCGTGCCGTACGCCTCGGCCACCTGGAGGCCGTCGAGGACCTCCTCCTCGCTCAGCTCAAGGTACTGAGCGAGCTCGTCGACGCGGGGCGGGCGGCCGATCCGGGCGCTGATCGCCTGACGCGCCTCGTTGATCCTGCGCGCGCGCTCCTGCGCGCCGCGATCCACGTGGATCGCCCACCCCGTATCGCGGAAGTAGCGCTTGAGCTCACCGACGATCGTCGGCACCGCGAACGAGGTGAAGGCAAAGCCGCGATCGGGGTCGAACCGCTCCACCGCTTTGACCAGGCCGAGGCTCGCCACCTGCACGAGATCGTCGTAGGGCTCGCTCGATTGGACGTAGCGCCGCGCCAGCTTCCGGGCCAAGGGCAGAAAGCGCGCAATCAGCTCATCGCGGGCTCCACGATCCCGATCGCGCCTCCACCGCTCGAACAGCTCTTGCGAGTCAGCAGCGGACACCGGCTCGCCTACCGGGGTCCCCGACAACGGGGGCCTCCTTTCGCAGACTGCCCACTTTTAGCACAAGGAATGGCCCCATGCGGCAATCGCATGGCCCCCGGGGCGCGGCGAGCCGGGCCGACCCGCCGCGCGTCGCGCGCGTCCTTAGCGTGTGCGCCGCCTTACCTGACGACGGCCCCGATCGAAGAGGCGCGCGCCGCGCCGCTCGAAGCGATCGAGCTGCCGGCTCAGCCGGCCCGGATCGGTGTACGTCTGGGCCGTGCGCTTGATGCTGTCGCCCGCGCTGGCGATCGCGCCCACCGCGGTGAGCACCACCCGCTGCGCGCTGGTGGCGACGGCGCCGAGCTCGGTGCTCGCGGCGTCGGCGCTGCGGGTCACGGTCTGGGCGGCCTGGCGGCCCGTCGTGCGGGCGCTGCGCCCGGTGGTTCGGGCGCTCGTGCGCACCGAGACGGAGGCCGAGCTTCCGGTCCGCCGCGCGTTGGCCCGCGTGCTCGTCGCGCTTCGCTTGGCCGCGTTGCGCTTGCGGGTCGCCGCCGCGCGCTTGGCGGCGGCCGAGCGCTGTGTTGGAGTCTGGGTGGCCATCTCTTCTCACTCCTCACGTGTCGTGGTCTGGGCAGCACCTGCCCTCCCCACATTGCGATACTCACCGCGATGCCCGCTTCCTACACCTCAGAGCTCGCGCAGGAGCTCGCTCCCGACGTCCTCGCCCGGTTTCTGCGCTATGTGCAAATCGACACCCAGTCCCGGCGGGAGCGCACCTCCTCGCCGAGCACGCCCGGACAGCTCGATCTCGGGCGCCTGCTGGTTGAGGAGCTGCGCGAAGCCGGCCTCGACGACGCTCGGCTCGATGAGAACGGCTACGTGGTGGCGACGCTCCCGGGCACGAGCGACGGCGCCGGCGAGGGGCGCGCGATCGGACTTATCGCCCACATGGACACCAGCCCGGACGCGCCCGGTCACGGCGTCGAGCCGATCGTTCACCTGAAGTACGACGGTGGCGTGCTCTCGCTGCCGCGTGCCGGCACGGTCCTCGATCCGGCCGCGATGCCCGAGTTGGCGGGCAAGGCCGGCCACGACATCGTCACCTCGAGCGGCGACACGCTGCTCGGGGCCGACGACAAGGCGGGTGTGGCCGAGATCATGGCCGGGGTTGCGCACCTCGCCGCGCATCCCGAGCTGCCCCGCCCGACGCTCCGGATCGGCTTCACCCCGGACGAGGAGATCGGCGAGGGAGCCACCCTGTTCGACATTCCGAGTTTCGGGGCGCGCTGCGCCTACACGCTCGACGGCTCCGACCTGGGCGAGCTCCAGGACGAGACGTTCAGTGCGCTCGAGGTGATCCTGACCGTTCACGGCGTCGCGGTACACCCGGGATGGGCCGTGGGGAAGCTGGTCAATGCGCTGCGACTGGCGGCGCAAATCGTCGCCGCGCTCCCGTCCGACACGCTCACCCCGGAGACGACGACGGGGCGCGAGGGCTTCATCCACCCGCACGAGATCACCGGCGACGCGGCCCAGGCGCAGGTGCGGTTCATCCTGCGTGACTTCGACGA
>DATJRS010000125.1:0-50719 GCA_035504535.1 Solirubrobacteraceae bacterium
CAGGCCGGCGTGCTCGCCGGCGACGTCAAGGACGTCCTGCTGCTCGACGTGACCCCGCTGACGCTGGGCATCGAGACCAAGGGCGGCGTGATGACCAAGCTGATCGAGCGCAACACGACGATCCCGACCCGCAAGTCGGAGGTCTTCTCGACCGCGGAGGACAACCAGCCCTCAGTCGAGATCCACGTCCTCCAGGGCGAGCGCGAGATGGCGACCTACAACAAGTCGCTCGGCAAGTTCCAGCTGACCGGCATCCCACCGGCGCCGCGTGGCATCCCGCAGATCGAGGTCGCGTTCGACATCGACGCCAACGGGATCCTGAACGTGTCGGCCAAGGACCTGGGCACCGGTAAGGAGCAGAAGATCGAGATCCGGTCCGGCTCCGGTCTGAGCGACGACGAGATCAAGCGGATGGTGCAGGACGCCGAGTCGCACGCCGAGGACGACCGCCGTCAGCGCGAGCTGGCCGAGGCTCGTAACAACGGCGAGAACGCGGCCTACCAGGCCGAGCGTCAGCTCAAGGACCTGGGCGACGCGGTCGATTCGAGCTCCAAGGAGGAGATCGAGCAGGCGATCAAGGCGGTCCGAGAGTCGCTGACCAGCGATGACGCCGCCGAGATCAACGCCAAGACCGAGACGCTGCACAGCGCGTTCCACAAGGTCTCCGAGGCGATGTACCAGCGCGCGCAGGAGCAGGCGGCGACCGCGACGGCTGACGGTGACGCGGATGGCGCGGCTTCGACCAACGGCGCGGGCTCCGAGGAGGAGGACGTCGTCGACGCCGAGGTTGTGGACGAGAAGTAATGACCGGCAAGCCTGACATCAAGGAGGCTGCCGAGGCGGTTCGTAGGGAGGGGCCCGCCCACCCGCCCGACATGGGCGTGGGCGGGCGGGGCCCCCATCCCGCGACCCCGGCCGGCGAGCCTGAGGCGCCCACGGGCGCCACCCCCTCTGCCGAACTCGAGCACGACGTCGAGACCGATCACGAGCGCCAGCTCGAGCACGACCTCGAAGAGCTGACCGCGAAGGCCGAGAAGGCCGACGAGTACCTCGACCTGGCCAAGCGGACCAAGGCGGACTTCGAGAACTACCGCAAGCGGGCGACCCGTGAAACGGCCGCGGCGACGCAGCGCGGGGCCACGAAGCTCGCTAACGAGCTGCTGCCGGCCGTCGACAATCTGGAGCGGGCGATCGCGCACGCACCCCAAACCGGCGAGACCGAGGTCGTGGCGTTCGTGGGCGGCGTTGAGAACGTCCACGCGGAGCTCGTCGCGGCATTGCAGCGCGCCGGGATCGAGGGCTTCTCGCCCCAGGGTGAGCGCTTCGACCCCCAGTTGCACGAGGCGATCGCCCAGCAACCGGTGGCGGGTGCGGAGCCCGGTACCGTGGTCGAGGTCTACCAGCGCGGCTACCGGCTCGGCGAAGTCGTGATCCGGCCGGCGCGCGTGGTGGTTGCGGCATGAACGCCAAAGAAGAGCAATGCCACCCAGACCCGACTACTACAAGATCCTCGGCGTAGGCAAGAACGCCTCCGACGAGGAGATCAAGAAGTCCTACCGCAAGCTCGCGCGCCAGTATCACCCGGACCGCAATCCGGGTGACAAGAAGGCCGAGGAGCGCTTCAAGCAGATCTCGCAGGCGCACGACGTCCTGTCCGATCCGGAGAAGCGCAAGGCATACGACCGGGGCCAGGGGCCGCTCGGCGGCTTTACCACCGGCAACTTCGACCCCAGCTCGTTCAGCGGCGGCTTCGGCGACATCCTGTCGAACCTGTTCGGCGGCGGCGCCGGGGCGGGGACGGCTGGTCGCACCGGCGGAGCGCGGGCACGCACCGGCGCAGGAAACGCTGGCCGTGCCGGCCGGACCGCCCAGACCCAGGGCCGCGACCTCGAGACCGAGGTGTCGCTGAGCTTCGACCAGGCCGTGCACGGGGCACAGGTCCCGCTGTCGGTACCGACCTCGCAGCCGTGTCCGACGTGTAAGGGCACCGGCGCCAAGCCCGGCACGGCCCCCAAGGTCTGTCCGGTGTGCGAAGGCCGCGGCCTGGAGTCCCAGAGCCAGGGGATCTTCTCGATCTCCCAGCCGTGCTCGAACTGCGGCGGCACCGGCACGGTGATCGAGGACCCGTGCCCGACGTGCGCCGGCACCGGTGCGCAGCGCAGCGTCCGCCGGCTGCGGGTCAACATCCCGGCCGGGGTGCACGACGGCAGTCGGATCCGCCTGGCCGGCAAGGGCGAGGCGGGTGTGCGGGGCGGCGAGGCCGGAGACCTGTACGTGATCACCCGAGTGCAGGAGTCGCCCGTGTTCAAGGCTGCGGGCGAGAACCTGGAGGTCGAAGTGCCGCTGACGATTCCCGAGGCGGTCCGGGGAGCGATCGTCGAGGTCCCGACGCTGAACGGATCCAAGCGCCTGCGAGTGGCTCCCGGCACCAAGCACGGCACCGTCCAGCGACTTCGCGGCGAGGGGCCGCCGCGGGCCGGCGGCAAGGGCCGCGGCGACATTCGCTACCGGTTTGTCATCGACGTCCCCGAGAAGCTTTCGCCCGAGCAGGACGAGGCCATCGACCGCCTCTCGAAGGTGATGAACGGCGATCCGCGCGCGGACCTGTTCGACAAAGCAGACGCGAAACGGAGCAAGAACTGATGGCCGCGCGCAGAGTGAGAACCACGACTCGCATTGAGGTCGCCTCCGATCGCGGCGTGTTCATGATCTCGGTGGCCGCCGAGCTCGCCGACATGCACCCCCAGACGCTGCGCATGTACGAGGCGCGCGGCCTGATCGAGCCCAAGCGCTCGCCGAAGGGCACGCGGCTGTACTCACACGCGGATGTCGACCGCCTGCGGCGCATCCAGGAGATGACGGCCGAGTTGGGCATGAACCTGGCCGGCGTCGAGCGCGTGTTCGAGCTCGAGGAAAAGCTCGGAGCGATGGAGCGCAAGGTCAAGGGGCTCGAGAAGCGGGCGGATGAGCTGAAGGCCGAGGTCGAACGGCTGGAGAAGATCCGGCGCGAGCTGCGGGCCGAGATCGTGCCCTACGTCAAGGGTGGCGCGATCGTGCGCAACGCGGACCTGAAGAGGTTCACGATCAGGGCGCAGCGGCCCGACGACGGGGCGTCGTCTCCGTCCAAGTGAGCTCCGCGGGCGAAGGGTCGGACGGGCGGCGGATTCTCGCCGGGCGCTACCGGCTCGAGGAGGTGATCGGCCGCGGTGGGATGAGCACCGTCTATCGCGGCACCGACCTGTCACTCGATCGCATCGTGGCGGTCAAGGTGGCGATGGACCCGCTGCTCGAGCGCGACCCGGTCTACGCGTCGCGGTTCAAGCGCGAGGCGCGGGCCGCCGCGGGGATCAGCAACTCGGGCGTGGTCACGGTGTTCGACGCCGGCGCCGACGGACCCACGCGCTACATCGTCATGGAGTACGTCGAGGGCCAGGACCTGGCCGCGATCCTGCGCGAGGAGCGCCCGCTCGAGCCGACGCGCGCCGCCGACATCGCCGAGCAGGTCGCCGGCACGCTGGCCGCCGCCCACGCGGCCGGGATCGTCCACCGCGACATCAAGCCCGGCAACATCATGGTCACGCCCGAGGGGCGGGCGAAGGTGCTGGACTTCGGGATCGCCCGGACATCCGACGGCGTCTCGCTGACCCAGACCGCGTCGGTGCTCGGGACGGCTCCGTACATGTCGCCCGAGCAGGCAATGGGCCAGCCCGCGGACGCGCGCTCGGACATCTACTCGCTCGGCTGCGTGCTCTACGAGATGTTGACCGGCAAGCCGCCGTTCATGGGCGATCTCCCCGCCGCGGTGCTCCACCAGCACGTGCGCGTCGCTCCCAAGCCGCCGAGCGCGCTCAATCCGGACGTCCCGCCGGCGCTCGACGCGCTCGTGCTCGAGATGCTGGCCAAGTCGCCGGCGGACCGTCCCCAGACCGCGGCCGAGGTGCGCGACCGGCTGGCCACACTCGAGAGCGCGACGGAGGCGACCAAGCCGCTGCCGGCGGCGCCTGTCCCGCCGGCGCCGACCGTCGCACAGCCACTACTGCCGGCTCCCGAGCCGGTCCCGCCCACCGCACCCGTGTCCCCGCGCAAGCGCGGATCCGGTCCGTGGGTCGTCTTCACCGTGATCGCTGTGCTCCTGCTCGGCGCCGCCGTCGCCTACGCGGTGACCAGCGGCGACTCTGGCAAATCGGGCTCGGGCTCCAGCTCGGCTCACTCCGCGCCGCCGGTGACACACGTTTCGACGACGACCCCGCCCACCTCGACCACGCAGAGCACGAGCACCAGCGCGAGCACGCCGACCACCAGCAGCACGTCGACGCCGACCTCGACCTCGACGACGACAACCACGACCACGACCCCGAGCACGAAGACCCCGACGACGACCATCACCACGGGCACGACCTCGCCGCTCGGAGCCTCCACCGGGACGTCGACCACGGCGCCGTAGCTGCCGTCGCCGGCGATCAGCCCGGCTCGATGGCGGTCACGTTCGCCTTGCGAACACCGAAGAACTCTGTCATAATCTAAGTCACACAGACTTAGATTTCGCCGACCCCGAGGCCCGAGAACACGTATGCAACCAGACCGTTTCACGATCAAGTCCCAGGAGGCGCTCCAGGCCGCGCAGCAGCTGGCCGACGAGCGCCGCAACCCCCAGACGATGCCCGAGCATCTGCTCGCGGTCCTGCTCGAGCAGGACGGCGGGATCGTGGTGCCCGTCCTGCGCAAGCTTGGGGTCGACCCGGCCGCTGTCCGCCAGACCAACGGCGAGGCGCTTGACGCGCTGCCGAAGCTCCAGGGCGCCGCGAGCGCTGAGCCGGCCGGTGGCTCCACCGAGCTCGTCCAGATCCTGCGCGACGCCGAGAAGGAGATGCGCGAGCTGAAGGACGAGTACGTCTCGACCGAGCACCTGATGCTCGCCATCGCCGAGCATCCCGGCCACGCGGGCCGGGTGATGCGCAGCGTCGGCGCCACCCACGAGCAGCTGCTCAAGGCCCTTGCCGAGGTCCGCGGCAGCCACAAAGTCACCGATCAGAACCCCGAGGAGAAGATCCAGGCACTCGAGCGCTACGGGCGCGACCTGACCGAGGCCGCCGCCCAAGGCAAGCTCGACCCGGTGATCGGCCGCGACGACGAGATCCGCCGCGTCATCCAGGTCCTGTCGCGCCGCACCAAGAACAACCCCGTGCTCATCGGGGAGCCGGGCGTCGGCAAGACCGCGATCGTCGAGGGGCTCGCGCAGAGAATCGTCTCCGGCGACGTGCCTGAGTCGTTGAAGGACCGTCGCCTCGTCGCGCTCGACCTGAGCGCGATGGTGGCCGGCTCCAAGTACCGCGGCGAGTTCGAGGATCGGCTCAAGGCCGTGCTCAAGGAGATCGCCGACGCCCAGGGCCAGATCATCGTCTTCATCGACGAGCTCCACACGATCGTTGGCGCCGGCGCCGCCGAGGGTGCGATGGACGCGGGCAACATGCTCAAGCCCATGCTCGCGCGCGGTGAGCTGCGGGCCGTCGGCGCCACCACGCTCGACGAGTATCGCAAGCACATCGAGAAGGATCCGGCCCTCGAGCGACGCTTCCAGCCCGTGCTGGTGGGCGAGCCGACTGTAGAGGACACGATCGCGATCCTGCGCGGTCTGAAGGAGCGCTACCAGGTCCACCACAAGGTCCGCATCCAGGACTCCGCGCTCGTCGCCGCGGCGACGCTCAGCCAGCGCTACATCGCCGACCGCTTCCTGCCCGACAAGGCGATCGACCTGGTTGACGAGGCGGCGTCCCGGATCCGCATGGAGATCGACTCCAAGCCGACCGAGATCGACGAGGTCGACCGGCACATCATGCAGCTCGAGATCGAGCTCCAGTCGCTGGGTGAGGACGACGATCCCGGCACCCTGGCGCGGCGCGAGCAACTCGAGCGCGGGTTGGCCGAGGAGCGCGAGCGCTCCGACGCGATGCACGCCGAGTGGCAGCGCGAGAAGGAGTCGGTGGGCGCCGTGGCCGAGTTCCAGGAGCAGCTCGAGCAGGCCAAGATGGACCTCGAGAAGGCTCAGCGCGAGGCCGACCTCGGCCGCGCGGCCGAGCTGCGCTACGGCACCATCCCCGAGCTGGAGAAGCAGCTCGCGGCGGCAGTCGCGGCGGAGCACGATGTCGCGGGCGATCAGGCGGCGGGGGCGGGGGGTGGGCCCCGATATCTCAAGGACGTGGTTGACGCCGAGGACGTGGCCGAGGTCGTGGCCAAGTGGACCGGCATCCCGGTCACCCGCCTGATGGAGGGCGAGATCGAGAAGCTCGTCCACATGGAGGAGCGCCTGCACCAGCGGGTGATCGGCCAGGACGAGCCGGTCGAGGCCGTGTCCAATGCCCTGCGACGTTCGCGCGCCGGGCTCCAGGACCCCGATCGCCCGATCGGCACCTTCCTGTTCATCGGCCCGACCGGCGTCGGCAAGACCGAGCTGGCCCGCGCGCTGGCCGAGTTCATGTTCGACAGCCAGGACGCGATGATCCGGATCGACATGTCCGAGTACATGGAGAAGCACTCGGTCTCGCGGCTGGTCGGGGCGCCCCCCGGCTACGTCGGCTACGACGAGGGGGGCCAGCTGACCGAGGCCGTCCGCCGGCGCCCGTACAGCGTGGTGCTGCTCGACGAGATCGAGAAGGCCCACCCGGACGTGTTCAACGCGCTGCTCCAGGTGATGGACGACGGGCGTTTGACCGACGGCCAGGGGCGGACAGTCAGCTTTAAGAACACGGTCCTGATCATGACCTCCAACATTCCAGGCGGCGTCGCGGGCGTCGAAGCCCACTTCCGGCCCGAGTTCGTCAACCGGCTCGATGACATCGTCGAGTTCCACTCGCTGAGTCGCGACCAGATCGGTGAGATCGTCGATCTCCAGGTGGCGCGGCTGGTCAGCCGGGTGCGCGAGCGCGGCATCGAGGTCGAGCTGACCGACACCGCGCGGACGCTGCTCGGCAACCTCGGCTACGACCCGACCTACGGAGCGCGGCCTCTGAAGCGCGTCATCCAGAAGCGCCTGGTCGATCCGCTGGCGCTGGCCATCCTCGAGGGCCGGTTCACCACCGGCGACACCGTCCGGGTCGACGCCGCCGAGGGCGAGCTGGTCCTCGAGCGCTCAGAAGTCGCGGCCGCGGCCGCATAGGCGGCCGCCATGATCGGTCGGCATGAGGTACAAGTGTCCTCATGCCGACCTACATCATGCTTTCGACGCTGAGCCCCGAAGGGGTCCAGACGATCAAGAACAATCCCTCCCGGATCAAAGAGGTCAACCGGGAGGTCGAGCAACTGGGCGCGACGGTCAAAGCCCAGTGGGCCACGCTAGGGCAGTTCGACTTCATCAACATCGTCGAGGCCCCGGACGAGAAGACCATGGCCAGGGTGTCGCTCGAGCTCGGCTCGCGCGGGACCGCCAAGTTCGAGACCCTGAGCGCGATTCCGATCGACGACTTCATTGACGCCATCTAACGCTGGTTCGCCGAGGGTTCTCGTCGTCGGCGGCGGTGGCCGCGAGCACGCGCTGATCCACGCGCTGGCCTGCTCGCCGCGGGCGCCCGAGGTCCTCTGCGCTCCGGGCAACGCCGGGATCGCCGGCGACGCCCAGGTGCTCGACATCGGCGTCGAGGAGATCGACCGGATCGTGTCCGCGGCGTGGCACGAGGGGGTCGACCTGGTGGTGGTCGGCCCCGAGGCGCCGCTCGTGGCCGGCTTGGTCGACGCCCTGACCAGTGCCGGCATCCGCGCGTTCGGCCCGACCGCCGCGGCGGCACGGCTCGAAGGCTCGAAGGCCTTCTGCAAGGAGGTGATGATCGCCGCGGGCGTGCCGACGGCTGTTTATAAGGTGGTTCGGGATCCGCAGGCCGGGCTGGACGCCATCGAGCGATATCCGGTCGTGATCAAGGCGGACGGCTTGGCGGCGGGCAAGGGCGTGATCATCGCCGGCGATGAGTCCGAGGCCCGCGAGGCCTTGGAGGTGCTGCTGGTACAGCGGCGCTTCGATACCGAGCAGGTCGTCGTCGAGGAGTTCCTGGAGGGCGAGGAGCTCTCGCTGCTGGCGTTGTGCGACGCGCAGACCGCGGTGCCGCTGGCCTCGGCGCAGGACTACAAGCGGATCTACGACGGCGATCAGGGACCGAACACCGGCGGGATGGGGTCGTATTCGCCGGTGCCGGCGGTCGACTCGCGGCGCGCTGCCGAGATCTGCGCGGTCGTCCATCAACCCGTGCTCGACGAGCTTGCCCGGCGGGGCATCCCGTTTCAGGGCGTGCTCTACGCCGGGCTGATGATGACCGCCGAGGGGCCGCGCGTGCTCGAGTTCAACGTGCGCTTCGGCGACCCCGAGACCCAGGCCCTCATGCCGCGGCTGCGCTCCGACCTGCTCGGGCTTCTGGAGGCGGCCACCGTGGTCGGCGGCCTGAGCGGCGTCGAGCTCGAATGGGCGCCCGAGATGGCGGTCAGCGTGGTTCTGGCCAGCGCCGGCTACCCCGCCTCGTCCTCGAGCGGGGACGTGATCACCGGCCTGGATCGGGTGCCGGCGGGGGTTCAGGTGACCCATGCCGGGACCGCCTTCAACGCTTCTGGCGAGATCGTGACCGCGGGCGGGCGCGTGCTGAACGTGACCGGCCTCGGTCCCGACGCCGCTTCCGCCCGCGAGGCCGCCTATGCTGCCGCCGACGTGATCGAGTTCGACGGCAAGCAGTTGCGACGCGACATCGCGCTCAAGGTCGCCAATCCCAGTGGTGTGGGCGTGCAGCCATGAGCGAGTTCCCCCGCGCCGCCCCCGAGACCTTCACCGAGCCGGTGCCCGAGCTCGATGAACTCGAGATCGATACGCCGCTGGTGGGGATCGTGATGGGCTCCAAGAGCGACATGGAGCGGATGGAGGCGGCCGAGAAGGAGCTGATCGATCGCGGCATCCGCTGCGAGGTCCGCGTCATGTCGGCGCACCGGGAGCCCGACAAGGTCGCCGAATACGCCCGTAACGCCAAGATCCGCGGACTGCGGGTGATCATCGCCGGCGCGGGGCTGTCGGCGGCGCTGCCGGGCGTCGTGGCCGCCCATTCCGAGCTGCCGGTGATCGGGGTGCCGCTGACCAGCCGCACGTCGGTGGCCGGGGGGCTCGACGCGCTCCTGTCGATCGCCCAGATGCCGCCGGGGGTGCCCGTGGCGTGCGTGGGGATCGACAATGCGAGAAACGCCGCGGTGCTGGCCGCGCGAATTCTCGATAGCTGATTTCGGTTCGTGCGGGGGGCGTGCCCCGTGGAGGGCGCTAGCCTTCGTCTCCGGGATCGATGCCCGAAGTAGCGCATCTCTCATCGCTGGCTGGCAGTCCCCTGCTCGACTCGGAGGGCGAGCGACTCGGGAAGGTCGATGACGTCGTTGCACGTCTCGACGATGGCTCGGCCACCGTGATCGGCCTCACCGCCCGCATCGCCGGGCGCGAGATGTTCGTGCCGATGGGCCGGGTCCAGCAGCTCGGGCCCTACTCGGTCCAGACCTCGACCACCGAGCTGAATCTGGCTCAGTTCGAACGGCGTCCCGGCGAGGTGCTGCTCCGCACCGACGTCCTCGATCGCAGCCTGATCAACGTCGACACGGCTCGGCTGGTCACCGCCCATGAGGTCGACCTCGTGCGTGACGACGACGGCGCGTGGCGCGTGGCCGGCATCGACCCGAGCATCGGCCCGCGGCTCTGGCGATTGCTGCCCCGTCGCTTTCGCGGCCACGACACCGAGCATCGCCAGTTCGTGCCCTGGCGGGACATCGAGCCGTTCGTCGGGCACGTGCCCACCTCGCGTCTGAAGATGGCCGCCCGCCGGTTGGTCCGGCTGCACCCGGCCCAGATCGCCGACCTGGTCGAGGCCGCGTCGCACGAGGAAGGGGAGGAGATCCTTCAGGCGGTCGGGCAGGACAAGGAGCTCGAGGCCGACGTGTTCGAGGAGCTCGACGACGAGCACCAGGTCGAGTTCCTGCGCGAGCGCTCCGATGCCGAGGCCGCGGCGGTGCTCACTCGGATGGCGAGCGACGATGCCGCCGATCTGCTGCTCGAGCTCGACCAGGAGCATCGGCTGCCGATCCTCAACCTGATGCCGCCGCCCGAGCAGGCCAAGGTGCGTGCACTGCTCGGCCACAACCCCTCGACCGCCGGCGGGATGATGAACCCGGACTTCATCATGGTCGGAGCCGAGACGACCGCGGGCGAGGCACTGGAGCAGGTGCGGGCTGCCGGCAACGTCGGGCCCCAGCAGGCGTCGACCGTATGCGCGGTCGACGACGCCGGCCGGCTCCTCGGCCCGGTGCCGCTGGTCGAGCTGGTCCGCGCGGATGCGAGCCGAAGGGTCTTTGAGCTCGTCGAGTCATCGATCCCGAGCGTGGCGCTCGAGGCCGAGGTTCCCGAGGTGGCGCGGCTGATGAGCGACTACAACCTGATCGCCATGCCGGTCGTCGACGCCGAGGGCCGGCCGGTGGGGATCATCGCCGTCGACGACGTGCTCGAGCTGCTGGTTCCCGAGGAGTGGCGCCGCCGGGCCGGGGTGGCGCGGGACTAGATCTGGTATCGCGGCCCGCTAACTCCCCCGGGTCCGCACGAACCGCTCACAGACCTCGACGGCGCTGTCGATCGTGTCCCAGTGGAGCGCGTCGGGCACGTCGTTGGGCCAGTGGTAGTTCATCGGGAGCTTCGTCTCGTCGACGGAAGCGAGCGTGGCGACGGCGTAGCCGGCGCGGAGCGGGATGATCGCGTCGGTGGCGGCGGTCGTGCGCAGACCGCGGACGATGTCCTGGCCGGTGTCGGCGGCGGCGTCGGCGAGTGCCTCGCGCATGTGGGTCGGGTAGTCGCGCATGCGAAGCATCCCCTCGCCCTCGACGACGATCAGCGTCGGCCCGCCGAGGCACTCGAGGCAGACCATCTCGGTTCGATCCAGATCGAGCTCGGCGAAATGGCGCCGGCCGAATCCCTGCATGCCCTCACTGAACGATTCCTCGGAGCCGGTCGAGAGCAACAGCACGCGGACGCCGTCGACCGGCCGCTCGCGCAGACGGTCGGCGAGGGCGAGCACGGCGCCGACCGCGCTGAGGTTGTCGTTGGCTCCGGGTACCGACGCGCGCGCCCCGATGTCCGCCATCGCCGCCGTGGCCGCGGCGGCGAGCGCGGTGCCGGCGGCGAGCACGCGCCGAGTGCCGAGGACCGAGCCGGCGCATACCAGCACCGGGCCGAGCCAGACGGTGTACATGAGCGGGAAGCTCCGTCCTGCCCGGGCGTGCAGCCGCGGCGCGACCTTCAGCGGAATCCGCGGGAGGATGGGGTGGAACACGACCCCGGAATGCGCCGCGTCGTGGTGGGCGATGAACACGACCGTGCGCTCGGCATCGGCGTCGCCCATCTCGGCCACCACGTTCCAGGTCGCGCGGTGAGGCAGGACCGCACGGCGAAACCAGCGGTGGCCGTGACCGAGGTCGTCCCACAGGGCGGCCGCGCCGGCGCCGGCCAGGGCTGCGGTGATCGCTCGTCTGGAGGGGCTAGCTCGGCGTAAGGTGAGTGCGCCGGCCGCAGCGGCGAGCGCGTTCACGAGCCCGATCGGCCACCAGTAGCCGCCGTGCGCGCGCTCCTCCTCGATCTCGGCCCGCCACCCAAGCGCTCTCAGCCGCTCCGAAATCAACTCGGCGGCGCGGCGCTCCCCGTCCGACGCGGACGGGCGCTCGAAGGAGGCGAGTTCCCGGATGGCGGCACGCCAGTCGCCCGGGTGGTGGGAATTGGTGCTCATCGGGGGCTGTGCATTGTCAAGCACGTAGGAGCTCGGTGCGTAGAGGCCCGCGATCCGGCGATTACCCGAGCCTGGAAGGAGGCGAAATCCATTGCTACGCTGGCGCTCGCGGTCCTGCCGGGCCACCCATCACATCGAGCGATGAACCACCACGACGAGTTCTTAGATAGCGACGACTTACCGCGAAGTAGCTGGTTTGCGGCCGGCGTCGTGGGCGTCGCTTCAATCCCGGGGACTGACTCCGGAACCTGAGCGGCCTCCCGCCCGGTCGCGGCAACGCGGCGGACAGGCGAAAGGAGGTCGAGCACATGGCGAGCGATTCGACGGGCCCTGCGCGGCCCGCTGCGCCGCCCTCGCCGCCGCCGGTCCCGCCAGCCTCGCCGCCGCCGGTCTCGCCAGCCTCGCCGCCGCCGGTCTCGCCACCGGAGCCCTCGCCGACGCGCGAGCGCTACGTGCTCGACGACGCCCACATCGGGGACATCCAGGGCGCGTTCGGCACGATTCGGGAGCACGACGAGGCCCACCGCAGCTGGCGCTCGCGCGGGCTCGCCCTGCTGGCCATCGTCGGCCCGGGGCTAATCGTGATGGTCGGGGACAACGACGCGGGCGGCGTCGCCACCTACTCCCAGGCCGGGCAGAACTACGGGACGAGCCTGCTCTGGGTGCTGCTGTTGCTGATCCCGGTGCTGCTCGTCAACCAGGAGATGGTCGTACGCCTTGGGGCCGTCACCGGCGTCGGACACGCCCGGCTCATCAAGGAGCGCTTCGGGCGCTTCTGGGGCTGGTTCTCAGTCATCGACCTGTTCATCCTGAACTTCCTCACCGTGGTGACCGAGTTCATCGGGGTCAGCCTGGCGCTCGGCTACTTCGGGGTCTCCCAGTACATCGCCGTGCCCATCGCGGCGGCGGCGCTGATCGCGGTGACCGCCACGGGCAGCTTCCGGGCCTGGGAGCGCTCGATGTTCGTCTTCGTGTTCGGCAACCTGCTGGTGATCCCGCTGTTCTTCCTGGGCCATCCGGAAGCCGGTCCGATCCTTCACGGCCTCTTCGTCCCGGGCATCGAGGGCGGCGCCACGTCGGTCGCGGTGCTCCTGATCATCGCGATCGTCGGGACCACGGTGGCGCCCTGGCAGCTGTTCTTCCAGCAGTCGAACATCATCGACAAGCGGATCACGCCACGCTGGATCAACTACGAGCGCCTGGACACTTGGATCGGCGCGATCGTGGTCGTGGTCGGCGCCGCCGCGCTCATGTGCGTGTCGGCGTTCGCGTTCGAGCACACGTCGTACTTCGGGCACTTCACCGACGCGGGGGGTACCGCGTCCGGGCTGGAGGCGACGTTGGGAGCGCCGGCGGGGGCGTTCTTCGCG
Organism: Solirubrobacteraceae bacterium; assembly: GCA_035504535.1. Classification (GTDB taxonomy): domain Bacteria; phylum Actinomycetota; class Thermoleophilia; order Solirubrobacterales; family Solirubrobacteraceae; genus Palsa-465. The sequence goes on from DATJRS010000125.1 coordinate 13,142, forward strand.
CTGGTGCTTCTGAACGCTTCGCTGATCGGCGCGGGTGCCTTGACCCTGTCAACGAGCTACGCGTTCGGGGACATCTTCGGCACCAAGAGCTCGCTGCATCGAAAGTTCTCCGACGCCAAGGGCTTCTACGCGATGTTCGCCCTCGTCGTCGTGGGTGCCGGGGCGATCGTGCTGATCCCGGGCGCGCCGCTCGGGGTGATCACCCTGGCCGTCCAGGCGTTCGCGGGCGTGTTGCTGCCGAGCGCGAGCATGTTCCTGCTGCTGTTGTGCAACGACCGAGAGGTGCTCGGGCCGTGGGTCAACCGCCTGTGGCTGAACGTGCTCGCGGTGTTGATCGAGGCGGTCCTGCTGCTCCTGTCACTGATCCTGATGGCGACCACGGTGTTCCCGAGCATCGATGTCGGCGAGTTCGCCGAGATCGGTGGCGCGGTGATGGCGGCGGCGCTGATCGTGTTCGCCGGCTTGGAGCTCCGCGCTCGCCGCCACGGCGGGGGTTTCACTCAGGCCGCGACCGACTCGTCGGTTCCACGCGAGCAGTGGACGATGCCCCCGATCGCCCTGCTGGCGAGGCCGAAGCAGTCCGTCGGGCGGCGGGTCACGATGCTGGCGCTCGAGGGCTACCTGCTGCTGGCGATCGCCCTGCTGATCGTCAAGGCGATCCAGCTCGCCGGCGGATGATGAGGTCCCCACCCGCCCCGCCCGGTCCCGTCGCTACGCTCGGATCGTGATCCCGCGCTATACCCGCGCCGAGCTGGCCGAGGCCTGGTCCGATCACGCCCACTTCGAGGCGATGCGCGAGGTCGAGGTGGCCGCGTGCGAGGAGATGGACGGGCCGTCTGCCTTGGAGCTTCAGGCCATCCGAGCGGCGACATTCACCGTCGAGGCCATCGAGGAGCGCGAACGGGTCACCGACCACGACACGGCCGCCTTCGTGGACGTGCTGGCCGCCTCCGCGGGGCCGGCCGGGCGCTGGATCCATCACGGCCTGACCTCGAGCGACGTGCTCGACACGGGGTTGGCGTTACAGCTGCGACAGGTTGGTGCGCTGGTCCTGCCGGATGCACGGCGGCTGGTCGATGCGTTCGCGCGGGCGGCCCGCGAGCACGCCCACACCTTGTGTGTCGGGCGCACGCACGGCATCCACGCCGAGCCGAGCACGTTCGGGATCAAGCTCGCCAGCTTCGCCTTCGAGGCGGATCGAAATCTTGAGCGCCTGACGCGCGCGTTTGATCAGGTTGCCGTGGGCGCTATCTCCGGTGCCGTGGGCACCTACTCGGCGACGTCCCCGGACTTCGAGGAGCGTGTGCTGACCCGTCTCGGGCTGGCCCGCGAGCCGGTCTCGACCCAGGTCGTCCCGCGCGATCGTCACGCCGAGCTCCTCGAGGCGATAGCGCTGGCCGGCGCGGGGTTAGAACGCTTCGCGACTGAGATGCGAAATTTGGCGCGTACGGAGGTGGGTGAGGTGCGCGAGCCGTTCGGGGCGGGTCAGAAGGGCTCTAGCTCGATGCCCCACAAGCGCAACCCGATCAAGTCCGAGCAGATTGTCGGCCTGGCCCGCATCCTGCGAGGGAACGCTCTGGCGAGCCTGGAGGACGTCGCCCTGTGGCACGAGCGCGACATCTCGCACTCGTCGGTCGAGCGGGTGATCCTGCCCGACTCGACGATCCTGCTCGACCATATCCAGCGCCGCGCGCTCGCGCTGGTCGAGGGCATGGTGGTCGACGCCGAGCGCATGCGCGAGAACCTCGACCTGACCCACGGAGCGCTGTTCTCCCAGCGGGTCTTGCTGGCGTTGGTGGGCTCCGGCCTGACTCGCGACGACGCGTACCGTGTCGTCCAGCGGCTGGCCCAGCAGGCTTTGGACTCGAAGGTTCCGCTGCGCGAGCTGCTCGCCCGCGATCCGGCCGGCGCCGGGTTGGACCTCGACGCGATCTTCGACTACGCGCCGTTCGTGCGCTACGCGGACGACATCATCGCGCGGCTCGACGCGATCTCGGCGCCCCGCGTCGCCGCCTAGTCGAGTTACGCCCCCGGGTTACCTGCAAATCCGCGCTTTGCACGACCCGCTCCAGAGACATGCGCGGTTATCCATCCCCCACGTGCAGAAACGCGCACGCCGCCCGCGGGGCGTGCGGTTTGCGCGGTTTTTCACGCGTTGTCGCTCCCGCTAGTGCGGGTACATCCCGCCGTCGACCGAGACGACCTGGCTGGTCATGTACGGGTTGCGGAGCATGGCCATCGCCAGGTCGGCGACCTCGTCGGGCTGTCCGAGCCGGCCGACGGGTACTCGCGCCCGCAGCTCCTCTGGATCGCCGGGGAGCATTCCGGTGTTGGTGATCAGCGCCGGCGCGATCGCGTTGACGGTCACGCCGTCGCCCGCCACGCGCGCGGCCAGGAAGTGGGTCAGGCCGTGCAGACCCGCCTTCGAGGCGGCGTAATGGGGACCAACGATCCCCCCGGTGAACCCCGCCACCGAGGACACGAACAGCACCCGGCCGAAGCCGCGCGCCTGCATCCCGGGCAGCGTGCGCTGCGCCAGTAGGAACGGCGCGCGCAGGTTGACCGCGATCGTCTCGTCGAAGTCCTCGATCGAGACCTCCTCAAAGGTCTGCTGCTGGGCCAACCCGGCCCCCGCCACCAGCACGTCGACCGATCCGAGCTGGGGCTCGATCGCGGCCAGCAGCTCGCCCGGCGCCTCGGGAGCCCGCAGGTCGGCGCCTACGGCCAGCGCGTGCCCGCCGGCGGCCGCGAGCTCGTCCGCGAGCTTCTGCGCCGGCTTCGCCTGTGAGCCATAGGCGAGCGCCACCGCGGCGCCGCTGGCGGCCAGGCGGCGGGCGATCGCTTGCCCGATCCCGCCGCTCGCGCCGGTGACCAGCGCGACCTTGTTGCCGAGTGGATTCCCGCTCGCCATGATCGCAATGGATACCTGGTCCGTTTACGCTTTGCGCCGCCGTGCCGCCGCGTAAGCAACAGGAGCTGCTTACGGCAGCGGTCGCACTCGAGGCCGACGCCCAGCGGGCGCTGATCTCCGGCGACGTCGGGGCCGCCCGGGTCGCATTCGCGGAGGCGGTCCCGCTCTATCGCCAGTCCTGGGAGCTGGCGCACGCGACCGCGTACGGCCGGCTCGTCGGGATGCTCAAGGCCGGCGTGCTGGCCGGCGGCGGGGCGCCGGAGGCCGAATACGTGCGCGGCCAGCTGCGCGACGCCCGCCCGGCCGGCCCGACCACCAGGAAGGGGTCCCCGTCCGCCACCGCCTCCTACGCGCTTGGGCTGGCGGCGCTGATCCTGGGCGACGATGAAGAAGCCCAGGCGCGGGCGGGGTCGATGAGCGCCGGCGGGGAGGCGTTTGCTCGGACCGGGGACGCGATGGCGGCCCTCGCCGCCCTCGACCAGCCCCGGTACGCCGCGGCGCTGGAGGCGATCGTCCGGGACTTCGAGCAGCGCAGCGAGCACCTGACCGGCGTCGCAATCGCCGACACCGCGCTGGTGCTCTCCGAGCTGGGCGCCAGGCGCGGGATGGCGGTGGCGATCGAAAGCCCCGTCCTGCCAGCGTTTTGATCGCCGGTTAGGCGTTGAGGTGTTTTGCATGCGATCGCGCCCACATTTCCTTAACCGACGGCCGTCGGCGGTTCGGTACCTTCGGCTCACACGGATCTCACCCGGGGGGTCCGGCAAGAGAGGGAGTCCGACATGCGCAAGCTGGCACGACGCAGGCCATCGGCGGGACTGGTGGTCGCGGTGATTGCGTTGGTCGTAGCGACGTCCGGGACCGCGTTCGCCGCGGGCCAGCTCGTCAACGGCGACAGCCTGATCAAGAAGAACTCGCTGTCCGGCGACCGGTTGAAAGACGGCTCGATCACCGGCAAGCAGATCAAGCTGAGCTCGCTGGGCCCGGTGCCGATCGCGAGGAACGCCCAGGAGCTCGGTGGCCATCCGGCGAGCTACTACACCGGCGGGTCCGGGGGCGGGGCGGGCGGCTCGTCGGGCGGCACCCGGAGCGGGCTGGTGACCGCCAGTGGCGGGCAGACCGCGACGCTGGGCACCTTCGGCCCGTTCACGGTCACCCTCAAGTGCAACGATGACGGCAGCGGCACGTTCGACGCGGAGATCGACGTGACCTCGACCGCGGCCAACAGCGAGGCGTTCGGCACCCAGTTGACCCAGGGCCAGTCCCAGGAGATCGACGACGCCGGCCCGGACAGCCAGTTCTCAGAGAACGCCGGGGGCACGATGATCGACTTCGTCAACGCCCCCGATGCATGGATCGGTTACGTGATCGACGGCGTGTTCATGCCGGGTACGACGGCCCCGTGCGCCGCCAGTCTTCTGGTCAATCAGAGCTAGCGTCGCGACTCGAGGATCGCCGCCGTCCCCGTTGCTAGGATCGACCCAGTGAGCGCCCTTGCCGACCTGCCCCTGATCGCTTCGGGCAAGGTCCGCGAGATCTACGAGGGGCGCGATCGGACGCTGCTGATCGTCGCCTCGGATCGGATCTCCACCTACGACGTCGTCCACCCGACGCCGATCCCGGACAAGGGTGCCGTCCTCACGGGCCTGTCGACGTTCTGGTTCGAGCGGACCGCCGGGATCGTGCCGAACCACATGCTGTCGGTGAGCGACGGAGTGCCGGCCGAGGCGCGGGGACGCGGGATGCTCGTCCGGAAGCTCCAGATGCTCCCCGTCGAGTGCGTCGTCCGGGGCTACATCACCGGGTCGGGCTGGAAGGACTACCAGCGGACGGGGACGGTCTCGGGCATCGAGCTGCCGTCGGGGCTGCGCGAGTCGGACCAGCTCCCGGAGCCGATCTACACCCCGTCGACCAAGGCCACCGAGGGCCACGACGAGGCAATCGACTTCGACGGAACGGTGGCGCTGATCGGCGACCGCGAGCTGGCCGGGCGCCTGCGCGACGTCTCGATCGCCGTCTACCGCGCCGCGGCCGAGCACGCGCGCGAGCACGGGATCATCCTCGCCGACACCAAGTTCGAGTTCGGCCTCGACGACGACGGGCAGCTGACCCTGGGGGACGAGGTCTGCACGCCGGACTCCTCGCGCTTCTGGCCCGCCGACCAGTACGAGCCCGGCCGCTCGCAGCCGAGCTTCGATAAGCAGTTCGTGCGCGACTGGGCTTCCTCGACCGGCTGGGACCGCACCCCCCCGGCCCCGCCGATTCCCGACGAGGTCGTCCAGCGCACGCGAGAGAAGTACATCGAGGCCTACGAGCGGATCACCGGGGAGCCGTTCGACGCCTGGTTGCAGCGAACGCGATGAGGGCGCGGGTTCTCGTCCGGCCCAAGGCGGGAATCCTCGATCCGCAGGGCCAGGCGGTAGAGCGAGCGCTACCGGCACTCGGGTTCGAGGGCGTGCGCAACGTCCACGTGGGCCGTCTGATCGAGCTCGACGTGGATGACCCGGCGGCTTTGCCCGCAATGTGCGAGCGCCTGCTTACCAATCCTCTCATCGAAGATTGGGAGATTGTGGAATCGGCTAGCGCCGATTCCATTGGGAGTTCCGCTGGCGCGGAACTCCCGGAGGCGTCGAGATGAAGTTCGGGATCGTCCGGTTCCCCGGATCGTGCGACGACGTCGACGCTCTCCAGGCCGCCGCGCGGGTCGGCGACGCCGTCCTGCTCTGGCACGCTGACCACGACCTCCAGGGGGTCGAGGCGGTGATCGTGCCCGGCGGCTTCTCCTACGGCGATTACCTCCGTGTAGGCGCGATTGCGCGGTTTGCTCCGGTGATGGCCGAGGTCGAGGAGTTCGCCCGCGAGGGTGGTCTCGTGCTCGGGATCTGCAACGGCTTCCAGGTGCTGTGTGAGGCGGGCCTGCTTCCGGGCGCTTTGCTCACTAATGTCTCGCTCAAGTTCATCTTCCGCCAGGTGGACGTCGAGGTCGTTCGCGGGGAGGGGGCGTTCACGGGGGCGTGCGAGGCCGGCGATCGCCTCTCGATCCCGGTCAAGCACACGACGGGCCGCTTCTACGCGCCGGAAGCCGAGCTCGATCGCCTGGAGGCGGCCGGCCAGGTCCTGCTCCGCTACGCCCCCGGCCACAATCCCAACGGCTCGCTGCGCGACATCGCCGGCGTGAGCAACAAGCAGGGCAACGTCTTCGGCCTCATGCCACATCCCGAGCATGCGGTGGACCTGCTCACCGGGTCCGCCGACGGACTGAAGATCTTCGAGTCGATGCGAGCGCATGTCGAGCAGCACGTACTTGCTTGAGGAGCGCCACCGCCAACTCGGCCTGACCGACGACGAGTACGCCCGGATTCTCGAGCGGCTAGGCCGCGCCCCCAACGACGTCGAGCTGGCGATGTTGTCGCTGATGTGGTCCGAGCACTGCGGCTACAAGCACTCGCGCCGATTGCTGCGCCGCCTCCCGACCGAGGGGCCGCACCTGCTCCTCGGACCCGGCGAGAACGCCGGCGCGGTCGACGTGGGTGGCGGCTTGGCCGTGGCCTTCAAGGTCGAGTCCCACAACCACCCGAGCGCGGTGGAGCCCTTCCAGGGCGCCGCCACCGGGGTAGGCGGGATCCTGCGCGACGTGTTCGCGGTCGGGGCTCGCCCGATCGCCGTGCTCGACTCGCTGCGCTTCGGCGAGCCGGCGGCCTCGGAGCGCTCGCGCTATCTGCTCGACCGGGCGGTGGCCGGGATCGGCCACTACGGCAACTCGATTGGGGTGCCGACGGTCGGCGGCGAGATCTACTTCGAGCACAGCTACGAGCAGAACTGCCTGGTTAACGCCATGTGCCTGGGCCTCGCCCAGCACGAGCGGCTCATCCGCAGCGCCGCGGCCGGGCCGGGCAACGTGGTGGTGCTGCTCGGGGCGCTGACCGGCCGCGACGGGATCGGTGGCGCCTCCGTGCTGGCCAGCGCCGAGCTGGTCGGTGGGGAGGGCGACGACCAAGACAAGCGCCCGTCGGTTCAGATCGGCGATCCGTTCAGCGAGAAGAAGCTGCTCGAGTGCTGTCTCGAGCTGCTCGATCGGGAGCTGCTGGTCTCGCTGCAGGACCTCGGGGCGGCGGGCCTGACCTCGGCCGCCTCGGAGATGGCGTCCGCCGGTGGCGTCGGGCTGACCATCGATCTGTGCCAGATCCCGCTGCGCGAGCCCGACATGGAGCCGTTCGAGATCATGGTCTCCGAGTCCCAGGAGCGGATGCTCTGTGTGGCCCGGCCCGAGTGCGTGGGCGCGCTGCTCGACGTGTGCGAGCGCTGGGAGGTCCTGGCCACCACGATCGGGTGCGTGACCTCCGGCGACCGGCTCCAGGTGACGCATCGCGCGCACGTGGTCGCGGACCTCCCGGTCAGGGTTTTGATTGATGATTGTCCGCTTTACGATCTCCGGCCCGAACCGCCATCGAGCGATCTGTATGGGGCCCCATCGGCGTCGCTCATGGGAGGCGAGTCGCCGGCGGGGACGCTGCTCGCACTGCTGCGCTCGGCGAACCTGGCCTCCCGCCGGCCGGTGTTCGAGCAGTACGACCCCGTCGTCCAGTCGCGCACCGTGCGCCGGCCCGACGAGGCCGATGCGGCTGTGCTGGTGCTGGGTGGGCGGGGATCTGATTCAACCGCGATCGCGGTCTCGATCGACGGCAACGGCCGGCGCGTGGCGTGCGACCCCCGCCGCGGCGCGGCCGAGGCGGTTTATGAATGCGCCGCCAACCTGGCCTGCGTCGGTGCCGAGCCGCTCGGCCTGACCAACTGCCTGAACTTCGGCAACCCCGAGAAGCCGCACGTGGCGTGGCAGCTGACCGAGGCGGTCGAGGGGTTGGCCGAGGCGTGCGAGGCGCTCGGCGTACCGGTGGTCGGCGGCAACGTCTCTTTGTATAACGAGGCCCCGAGCGGACCGATCTTCCCCACGCCGGTGGTCGGCATGGTCGGGAAGCTTCCCGACGGCGCCAGGGCCGGGCGACTCGGGTTCGCGCGCGCGGGCGACGCGATCGCGCTGGTCGGCCCGTTCGAGCCCTCGCTGGTCGGATCCGAGCTCGCCAAGCTGCGCGGGCAGGCGCCGGTCGGCGAACTGCCGGCGGTCGACGCCGGCCGGCTGCGGATCGTCCACCAGGCGGTTCGAGCTCGCGTCCGGTCCGGGGCGTTCCGTAGTGCCCACGACATCGCCGAGGGCGGCGTCACGGTGGCCCTGGCCGAATGCTGCATCGCCGGCGGGCTCGGCGCGTCGGTGCGTCTGCCGAATGGCCTAGATCCGTTTGGGGAGGCGCCCGGGCGGGCCTTCATCGTGTCGGGCCCCATCGAGGCGTTGGCCGGCTTTGTCGTGATCGGCGAGGTCGGCGGCGAGGTGCTGGCCATCGAGGGCGTGCTCGAGCTCGCAGTTTCCGAGCTGCGCGACGCCCGAGACGCGGGCCTGGCCGAATGGGTCTAGGCCCGCTGCTAGGCTTGGACCTGGCTGGGCATGTGTGCTGCCGTGAATGATCATCGCGATGGCCCTCGCGACGAGTGCGGCGTCTTTGGCATTTTCGCGCCGGGACACGACGTCGCCCGCCACGCGTACTTCAGTTTGTTCGCGCTGCAGCATCGCGGTCAGGAATCGGCGGGCATCGCCGTCGCCGGGCGGGGCCAGGGGATCATGGCCATCCGCGACCAGGGCCTGGTTGCGCAGGTGTTCGACGAGCACAAGCTGCGCTCGCTGGTCGGGGACATGGCGATCGGCCACGTCCGCTACTCGACCACCGGCGCCTCCGAGTGGGAGAACACCCAACCGATCGTGCGCGATGACCGCCGCACGCTCGCGCTGGCCCACAACGGCAACCTGATCAACGCGGTCGAGCTTCACGCCGAGCTGCGCGAGCGCGACGTCCCGTTCAGCTCGACCTCGGACTCGGAGATCATCGCGGCGCTACTCGCCACCCACCCGGCCGAACGGATCGAGGACGCGGTGGCCGACGTGCTACCCAGGCTGCGCGGCGCCTTTTCGACCGTCGTGCTGACCGAGGAATCGGTCGTCGCCTTCCGCGACCCGAACGGGGTGCGACCGCTCGTGCTCGGGATGATCGAGGACGAGGAGACCGGGACCGCGGCGTACTGCGTGGCCAGCGAGTCGTGCGCGTTTGACCTGATCGGGGCCAAGTACCTGCGCGAGGTGCTGCCTGGCGAGGTGCTCACGCTGACCGAGGGCGGCGTGCGCACGCGGATGGTGGCCGACGGCGATCGCCGCGCGTTCTGCCTGTTTGAGTACATCTACTTCGCGCGCCCGGACTCGAAGATGGCCGGCACCGTGCTCCAGGCCGCGCGGGCGCGGATGGGCGAGATCCTGTGGCGCGAGGCGCCGGTCGAGGCCGATCTGGTGATCCCGGTGCCGGATTCGGGCAACCCGGCGGCCCGCGGCCTGGCCCGTGCGGCCGGCCTGCCCCAGGACGACGGCTTCATCAAGAACCGGTACGTGGCGCGGACCTTCATCCAGCCCGGCCAGGAGCTGCGCCGCCTCGGCGTGCGGATGAAGTTCAACCCGGTGCCCGAGGTGGTCGCGGGCAAGCGACTGATCGTCGTCGACGACTCGATTGTGCGTGGCACCACCGATCGTCAGATCGTCCAGATGCTGCGCGAGGCCGGCGCGGCCGAGGTCCACCTGCGCATCTCGGCGCCGCCGATCAAGCATCCCTGCCACTACGGGATCGACATGTCCAGCCGCGAGGAGATGATCGCCCACGGGCGCACCGTCGAGGAGGTCGCCGAGGAGCTCGGCGCCGACTCGCTGCACTACTTGTCGCTGGAGGGCGTGTACGAGGCGGTCGGGGTATCGCGCGACGCGCACTGCGACGCGTGCTTCAGCGGGGAGTACCCGCTCCCGGGGACCGAGCAGGCGAACGGCAAGTACGACCTCGAGCTGCCGCTGCTCAAGGCGTAGACGGCCGGTACAGTCGGGCGCCCGATGGCGAGTTCGTGCGCATGAAGGTCGCGGTCCTGGCCTCCGGGACTGGGACGAATCTCCAGGCGCTGCTCGATCAGGTGCATGGTCGGGAGGGGATCGAGATCGTGGCTGTGGCGTCCGACAAGCCCGAGGCACCGGCGCTCGGGCGCGCGGGTCAGGCGGGGGTCGCGGTGGGGTCGTTTCCCGGCGAGGAGTTCGCCTCGCGGGAGGAGCGCGACCAGGCGATGGCGGACTGGCTGACGGCCCGCGGTGCGGAGCTGGTCGTCCTCGCCGGCTATATGCAGCTGCTCTCGAACACCTTCCTGGCGCGCTTTCCGAACCGTGTGATCAATGTCCATCCGGCGCTGCTGCCCGCCTTCCCTGGCCTTGGAGCGGTCGCCCAAGCCATCGCCTATGGCGTCAAGGTGTTCGGCGTCACCGTCCACTTCGTCGACGGCGGGGTTGACAGCGGTCCGGTCCTTCTGCAGCGCGCGATCGAGCTCCCGGACGCGGTCGATCCGGAAGCGGTGCTCGAACGCCTGCACCCGATCGAGCACGAGTTGCTGCCCGAGGCGGTGCGGCTGATCGCCCGGGGCGCGGTCACCTTCGACCCGGCGAACCCGCGGCGTGTCGTGATCGAGCGATAGAGTCCGGGAAGCGTCATGGAGCGGGGTACCGACCATCTGAGCCGGTTCGCACCCGTTGCCGCCAACGAGGTGCAGGTAGCGCGCGCGCTGCTCTCGGTCTCGGACAAGACCGGCCTGGTTGAGTTCGCACGGGGCCTGGCCGAGCTCGGGATCGAGATCGTCTCCACCGGTGGCACCGCCCGGGAGCTGACCAGCGCCGGGCTGCAGGTGCGCCAGATCTCAGACCTGACCGGCTTCCCCGAGATCATGGACGGCCGCGTCAAGACGCTCCATCCGAAGGTCTACGGCGGGCTGCTGGCCCTGCGCGACGACCACGCCCACATGCGCCAGGCCGAGGAGAACGACGTCGAGTTCATCGACCTCGTGTGCGTCAACCTGTACCCGTTCGAGCGCACCGCCGCCCGCCGCGGCGTGAGCGACGGCGAGGTGATCGAGAACATCGACATCGGCGGACCGTCGATGGTTCGCGCCGCGGCCAAGAACTTCCAGTTCGTCGCGCCCGTGGTCTCGCCAGAGAGCTACGACGCCGTCCTGGCCGAGCTGCGCGAGTTCGACCGTCGCCTGTCGTCTACCACGCGCGAATCGCTGGCGGCCGAGGCGTTTGCCTACACCGCGCGTTACGACACCGCGATCGCGCGCTGGTTCCAGGAGAAGGGCGCCGACTTCCCGGCGCTCATGGTCCGCGCGTTCGAGAAGGTGCTCGAGCTGCCCTACGGCGAGAACCCTCATCAGCGAGCGGCCTACTACTCGCAGGTCGGGGCGCGCATGCACGTGCTCTCGATGATTTCCCAGCTCGGCGGCAAGGAGCTGTCGTTCAACAACCTGCTCGACCTCGACGCCGGCCGGCTGATGGTCAGCGAGTTCCAGATCCCGGCCTGCGTGATCATCAAGCACAACAACCCGTGCGGGGTGGCGGTCGGCAAGACCCCCCTCGAGGCATACCACCGCGCGTTCGAGTGCGACCCGATGTCGGCCTACGGCGGCGTGATCTGTCTGAACCGGCGCGTGGATCGTGAGATGGCCGAGGCGATCGCGGCGCAGTTCGTCGAGGTGCTGTTCGCCCGTGGCTACGACGAGGACGCGCTCGCGGTGCTCGAGGCCAAGCACAACACGCGGATCCTCGATGATCGCGAGCGCCGCACCCCGGACATGATCGACCCGGCGCTTCGCCAGGTGGTCGGCGGCATGCTCGTCCAGGACCGTGATTACGACCTGGAGGAGCGCTCCGAGATGCAGGTCGTCTCCAAGCGCGTGCCGACCGAGGCGGAGTGGGGCGAGCTCCAGTTCGCCTGGAAGGTCTGCAAGCACGTGCGCTCCAACGCCGTCGTGCTGTGCCGGGATTTGGCGACGGTGGGGATCGGGGCCGGTCAGATGAGCCGCGTCGACTCCGTCCGCCTGGCGATCGAGAAAGCCCGCTCCTCACTGGTCGGCTCGGTGCTTGCCTCCGACGCCTACTTCCCGTTCGCCGACGGGCCCCAGCTGGCCCTAGATGCCGGCGCAATCGCGATCATCCAGCCGGGCGGCTCGATCCGCGATCACGAGGTGGTGGAGGCCGTCGACGCGGCTGGGGCGGCGATGGTGTTCACATCGCGCCGGCACTTCCGCCACTAACGACTTCGGGGGCCGGGCGGATCGGCCCGGAGTGCGCGATCATCGCTGGGCGAGCCGCCGTAGCTCAGTTGGCAGAGCAGCGGACTTTTAATCCGAGGGTCGCAGGTTCGAATCCTGCCGGCGGCACTGCTTAAGCCTGTAAAGCGGGCCTTTTGCGTCTCAGGGCGTTTCCGCGGAAACGTTTTGTGTCCCAAATATGTCCCAAGATCGGCGTACGATTTGCGCATGAGCGCGGTTCGTCCTCCGAGTGGTCATGTGTTTCGGGTCGAGCGCGCGCACCGGCCGGTCTGGTACGCCAAGTACCGGCTGCCTGACGGCCGCCAGGTCCAGAAGAAGATCGGGCCGGCGTGGGCTGAACGAGGGCGGCCGCCGGTGGGCTGGTTCACGAAGCGCATCGCCGAGGCCTGGCTACGCGATCTCCTCGACCAGGCGCGCCGCGGGACGTTGCCGGGCGCAGTCCGTACGGGCGTCACGTTCGCCGATGCGGCGGCCGAGTGGCTGCGCTTCATCGAGGAGGACCGAGCCCGCAAGCCGTCGACGTTGAGCGACTACCGGTCCGCGTTGAACGCGCATCTCCTGCCGGCGTTCGGCTCCTTGGAGCTCGAGTCGATCACGCCCGAACAGATCGACGCCTGGCGTCGAGGGCTGACCGGGTTGTCGAACCGGAGCAAGAACAAGCTGTTGATCCAGCTGCACGGGATCTTCAGGCGTGCGCAGATGGTCTGGGGTCTTGAGGCCAATCCGTTGGTACGCGTCGAGAAGCACCCCATGCGAGCGAGTGGGGACATCCAGGTGTTCTCGCCCGAGGAGGTCTGGGCGCTCGTCCGCACCGCTGGGTCCGACCAAGACGGCGCGATCTTCCTCACTGCCGCGTTTACTGGCCTTCGGATGGGCGAGCTGCTCGCGTTGCGGTGGCGCGACGTGGACTTTGGCGGCGCGACGATCCGGGTGAGGGGGAGCTACGCCGCCGGCCACCTGACGACGCCCAAGTCCGGGAAGGTGCGCGCGGTCCCGATGGCTCCGGACGTCGCCTCGACCCTGGCGCAGCTCGGTCGTCGGGAGAACTGGGTCGGCGACGACGACCTGGTGTTCGTTGGCGAGCTCGGTCGCTACCTCGACGGCTCTGCGCTCCGCCGACGCTACAAAGACGCCCTTGGCCGAGCCGGCCTGCGCCCTCTCCGCTTCCACGACCTCCGCCACACGTTCGGCACCCGGATGATCGCCAAAGCGGACATCCGTCGAGTGCAGGAGTGGATGGGACACGCGGACATTCAGACGACGATGCGCTACCTGCACTACGCACCGCACGCCCAGGACGCCGCTTTGGTGGCCGAGGCCTTCCGCTTAGAGGCTGCGGACGGTCGGACATCTAGGGACGACTCGGGACGTCTTGGGACGTCTTCGTAGATGTCCTAAGACGTCCTTGAGACGTCCTGGCCGCTGGTGCATTGTGTGGACATGGCCAGCTGCGCCTATCCCTCTTCGCTTTGGAGCACCCCGCGTGTCGCGCGTGCGATAGCGCGACTGATTGTGGGCGTCGCCACCGGTCGCTTGGCATGGCAGAGGCTTCACGCGGTCGCGGTTATCGCCTCGGCGGCCGGGACGTCTTGGGACGTCTTGGCGTCAGCTCTCCTGTGCGTACAGTGTGACGCTGCTGATGGAGTAGCGATTCGGTGTGGGGGCCGTCATGACGTTGGGGCGCGCCAGCGCCCCAACCTAGGTGCCAATCAGCGCGGCCGGGCGTCGGTGTCAAGCAGCGCCGGCAACGGTGGCGAGTCGATGCGACTTGGGGCTTGCATTGAACAATCGAGGCGCTGCTTTACACCGGTGATCGGACGCGCTACCGAGCGATGGGAATCGATTCGACGGCGGATGCCTCGCCCGCCTCGCCGAGCGACCCCAGGCCCACGCGACAGTCGGCTGGCGCCCGATTGGTCGGCTCAAGAGCGTGTCGTCTGGCTCCGATCAGAACTCTATGAGCAATACCAGCCGTCTTCCCGTCAAAGCAGGCCCCGTCCCCGACAAGCTCACGATCTGGCCCGTCGACGATGGCCGCTATGGCCTCGACGCCACCTTCCAGGGCGCCTCCGGCTACCAGCGCGCCGAGCACCATCAGCAGGAGCTGCAAAGGCGCGGCGTTCCCCACACGTTCCGCCAGGAGCTCGGTGGCGGGTGGACGCTGCGGTTTGGACCCTTCCGCGCCATCGATGTGGCCGCTGCTCTCTCGGCGTTCGTCTACTGAAGCGCCTCCATTCAGAACAAACACACAGCGGGATAACGGCCCCAGTTCGTGCCGCGGGTGCTCGTGCGTCGCGCCTTCCCCGGCATCAGTCGAGGCTCACGCGCTGTTAGCGCTCCTCGGACTGACTCCATATCAGGGGGCCCCACTGCGTCGCCCGTTACGTCACCCGGTGCGTCGAAAGGTCGCATAGGAGGGGCCTATCCTCCTAGGTAGGATATCTGCTACCCTCCTAGGTGTGAGGGGTAAAGAACCAGATCTAACGCAGCTACCCAGCGAGTACTACGACGAGCAGATCAGAAAGGGCGAGCAGCTGGTCCAATCGCTTCGGCAACAGCTCGCGGCGGCAACGCAGGAATTGGACTGGTGGAAGATGGGCCGCCAACTGTTCGCGACGAAGGGATCTCACGACACCGGCGAGGACGACGATGAGTATGAGCGAGTCCACGAGCAGCTCGTCCCCGGCTCCCAGTTGCGCGAGTCCGTGCCCGACCTTGTCGTGCTACAGGCCCGCGGTGTTAGGCCGACGCATCGCCAGGCGGTGCTCCGCGTCATGCTCGACGCCCCTGCGAAGCGGGAGTGGCGGGCGGTCGAGATCATCGCTGCCCTGCGCGAGCATGACCTGATGCCCGACAGCGACCTCTGGGGCGACAACATCATCAGGCAGTCGATCCGGAACCTTGCGGCGCGTGGGGAGCTTGTTCGGACGGGCTACGGGACCTATGCGTTGGCGCCTGGCACACAAGGGGTCAGCTAGGTCGGTACCGGTTTAAGAACACTGGGGCGAGGGGTCCAACGGCCGCCGTAGAGTGCGGTCCCTCCGTCCTAAAAGGCGCGGCCGGGCAGTGTTGGCTGGTCGGCCGCGCCCCGCGGCTGTCCCGCGGGTTCAGGGCGAGGCGATATCCCGACCCGTCGCGCTGCTGCCCGTCTGCTCGTCGGATTTTGAGCTTCCATCCGACGTCAGGTCCTTCTCGATCCGCCGGCCCTGAGCAACTGGCCAGAGCTGGCCCGTCGTGTCCTGCGCGCTACCTTCGCGTGGGCCCGCTCATCCGACTGCGGGCCTAACCCAGATCCAGTCAGCTTGCCAGCGCCGAGCGCTCCGCGAGCTTTCTGATGTCGGAGGAAGTCGCGCTTTCTGACTCAAGAAATGCCGGAAGCTGGCGCAGCTCGATATGCAGTTCCATCCCAAGCGCAGCCGCGACTTCTGAGAGATGGCCGATCGTCGGATTCGCCTTCCCGTTCTCGAGCGCGCAAACGTGCGGCGCCGAGCTGCCAATCCGATGGGCTAGCTCGGCCTGCGTGATGCCGGTTGTTCGGCGTGCTTCTCGGACCGCGCGGCCCGCGATTACCGACGCCAGGCTGCTTGTCGCCGTCCTTGGCACCTTCCGTCAACCCACCTCGGCCGCCGCATTCTCATGCTCAAACACGGCCGTCGGCGGATCGGGGATGATTGGCTCTTCCTCGTCCGAGTCAGGTCGGTCAAGTGCCGGAGGGTTATCGTCGTGCCGAATGATGGCCTCGAGGTCGCCGGACCGATAGGCATACGGCAGGTTTCGGGCCCACTCCTCGGCGTCGTCGATAGGCTCGACAGGCCTCCCCGTGGTGAGACTGATCACCGAGTCGGTCGGGACGGTCCAAGTGTCCGGTGGAACGATCGTGAGGTCGTTGCCGTCCGCGCGCACAAACGCGAGCGGGATCGACTCGATCTGCTGCGTCTCTTCGTTAAAGCGCGGTGCGCGGATTTCGACCTCCACCATGATCGCTCTCCTTCGGGTCTAGGGTCCGGGACGTCTATCGGCAGAATAGCCGGAACATACCCTCTTGGGTGAATATTTGTCCAGCTTCCCGGGCGGGAGAGATCAGAAACCACCCTGGACGGGAGGCAGCAGGCGGCTACTCAGCATTCGCTCAGCTCGTGCCTGGAGCGCATCGGCGCGATCCACGGCGAGGACCCTTCTCAGTCCGTATAGGTCTGCCTCGAGAAGGGCCTCGAGAACGTCGCACTCCCGTTGCGTCAGAGTTCTCTTGGATTGCGTCAGCCGCGTCGCAAGAAAATAGGAGGAGCGGTTGATCAGATCACCGGGTCGTGCAAACACGAAGCCGTGATCGATCAGACCAAGGCGGCGGTGGGCTGCGTCGTATCGGAAATTGCGCATGTTCCGGTCTTGGTTGCCGATGAGGGCATCCCAGAACGCTGCAGCGTCGACCTGGCTGACCGCCTCGGTGAAGACGGCTGCGTCCACCTTGCCTTTCTTATCGTTGATGAGGGCACCCCCTTTGTTGTCGATCACGCGTAGAACAGCAGTGGGCAGTAGCTGCCGCCACGGATTGCCAATGGCCGCCGCGAGCCGCCAGGCAGTGACCTCGTTGAGCGGGACGTCGAACGGATGATGGCCGTATTGCTGGCAGAGCACGCGATCCTGATCGTGGAAGCGTTTGTGAAAGGCAGACAGCCGGCTCTCGAGAACGACGAGCGGGGGAGCACTACTGCCCGGACTCCCAGTGATCGCTGTCCCCGTATCGATGATCTCGTCGTAGAGGAGCTGGGCCTCGATCGGGGTCGGACGATCCAGCGCGGACATCAGGTTCGCAATCCGATCCGTTGGGTTCATCGTGCCTCCTTACTAGAGGCTTCGGGGTCGATCCTGCTGGTGGGGGAGCTGACCGGCCCAATGGGCAAGAGATTTTGCGCAAAGCTTCCCAGCCGGTCCGGACGGGTTATGACCGGGCCGCTCAGTCCCACCGGGCGGCCCGGTCTCTTATCTCTTGCGGCGCGGAGCTTGGCAGCCTCGGCGGACGCCTTCGCCCCGCCCTGTTCCTGGTGGGGGCCGGCCTAGTGGTCTGACTCGAAAGAGACGCGGAGCTCCACAACGGCTCCAACGAACGCCACCGTCACCTGTAGCGATGTGGGGGCAACGCGTGATCCGTCGGTCTACGTGCGAGCCACGCCACCCGGCTGGTTCCTGTGGGCTCGCCGGCTCGACGTTGCACGCTGATCCAGTCAGAAGCCTCGATCACGTCGGGATGCTTGTCTCGCACGAGCTCGTGTACGTCACGTCTGGACATCGCATCAACGCGCGCGAGCGTGGCCGGAGCTCGTGGGTTCCGCGACCCCCAACAATTCGGGACCCGCTGGTGAAGGACCTGGCGGCGTTCATTCCAAAGGACAACTGTGAGGTCGCCTGAAACCGTGTCCCGAAATATGTCCCGAACTCGGCAATTCTGACCGTTCCAACCTGCTCTAACTAGAAAGGATCGCCCGTTTCTACGTCAAATGCCCTGCATATGGGCAACTTTTAATCCGAGGGTCGCAGGTTCGAATCCTGCCGGCGGCACTGTGTGATGAGAGAGGACCTCCACGTCGGTTCCGTCCGCAAGGCGCCGGTGGATGAGGTCCGATTGCCAGGTCTCGTTCGGTTGCGCGGCCTGGAACCGGATGTGGGAGCTTCGGGGACGTTTGCGCGGCTCCGGGACGATCAGCCCGTCTGATGCAGGATCCGCCGGATCGTCGAGGTCGAGAGCACCCGGGCTGCTCCTGTTCCAGGGGCCAGCGGATCGTTTCCGAACCCGCGTCCAAACCATCGGCGATCAGCTGCACTCGCAACTGAACCACTCTTTGGCGGATCTCGGCAGAGGCTTGCGTGGAGGACCCGTTCGGCCGGCGTGAACGCGGCTCAACCGCGGCTAACCCCCCGTCGCGGTAGCGGACCAGAAGAGATGAAGATGCCGCGGGAGAACCCGTACTCGGCATCCGGCCCTTCACGGTCCCGGGTGGGAGCTCCAGCAGCCCGGCGATCTCCGTGTGGGTGAATCCCCCGAAGTAGGCAAGCTCGATCACGCGCCGTTGCTCGGGCGGAAGGTCTGCCGGCGCGTTGCGGACGCGCTGCGCGTCGTCGCGCTGCTCGACTTCGAGTTCGGTCCGCTCGGTGGCCGGCACTTCCTCGGCCGCGGTGTCGTCGTGGACGTCCCGCTCGGCCTTGGCGGTCTGGTTGCGAAACGCGTCAATTGCCTTGTTGCGCAGGATCCCGAGCACCCACGCGCCAACGCTGCCGCGCGATTGCTCGTATTGCAGCCCGTTGCGCCAGATGGATAGGAATGCCTCCTGGACGACGTCCTCGGCCCGTGCGCGGCGGCCGGACATCCGGTAGGCGAGCGAGAACGCCGCCTCCGCATGACGGTCAAAGATGACCTCGAACGCCGCGGCATCGCCCGCGCCGGCACGCGCTATGAGCTCGTGGTCGGCCAGCATCCGCAAGCCTCGGGCACGGACCCTGACCGGCGATCGCGGCATCATGCTGCGGCTCTCCCGAGCTGCGGCGGTCGGCCAGCAGTGGCGGACGTCATGAACTCTCGCTGCCTTGCCCGGATCCCTGCGTCCGGGGTACACGATCTAGTTCGAACCGGCGCGCAGCTTGGATCACCCCACATCGTCACTCGTGCCAGCCGAGGTGGTGATCGCGCCCTGCAGCCGGTGTTCGAGAACGGCCGACACAATCGCTCGCGCTACGCGGGCTCTGGCTGGCCCTCAAGCACGAGCGGATCGACTCCGAGCGCTGCTAGCACACGCCCCGGGTCTAGTCCTAAGCATTCGGCGCGGCGAGCCACGACGACAATTTCCTCCAACCCGTGTGGCGTGTATGCGCCGCCTGGGTCGCCACCATTCGTACCCCGGGCGATGAAAGGCTGCGCTGGTGTCTTCGTATCGGACAGGAGCCGCCGGGGTTACCGGCGAGGGTCGCCGGACAGCAGACGTAGTTACTGATCGGACGGCGTCGTCAGAGCGGTTGAGGGCTGCTCGGGCCCCGCGAGGCGACATCCCGCCTTGTCAGAGCCGGCAACCCGCGTGGTGGTAGATGCGCGCGGGTCGAGGGCGGGACGCACGCAGCTGCCGCGGTCGCGAGCGCAACGAGGACGCACCCAGCCGATTGCAAGACGGGGACTTGTTGGGACTTGGTTGGGAACGGACGCGTGGACCTGAGTAGTGATCCGGTCGGGTTGAGCGCCCGAAGCAATAAGTGAAACCCCTTGGGCCCCGCTGCCCACGCGTCCCGCGATCGAAGGAGACCCGATGCCCGAATCCACGACTACCGAGAGCGCCGGCCGCGAGCCGGGCGCCGTGGAGGTGCTCGCACGCGACGATGTTGAGCGCAAGAAGTTCCTGACCATGGCCGGCCGCACGATGGGCGCAGGCGCGGCCGCGACCGGACTCGCGGCGTTCATCGCCGCCTGTGGCTCATCCAGGTCCTCATCATCTCAGCCGGCGTCAACCGTGAGCTCCTCCCCGACCACCGGCACGACGACGAGCAGTTCGAGCGCTGCGAGTGATCCGAGTGACCTCTCGATCGTGAACTACGCGCTGACACTCGAGTATCTGGAGTCACAGTTCTACGCCAAGGTCGCACAGAGCGGACTCTTCCACGGCAAGACGCTGGCGGTGCTGAAGTCCTTCGGTGCGGAGGAGGAGCAGCACGTAATCGCGCTCCACAAGGTCGCGAGCGGCCTCGGGACCCCAGCAATGAAGCCGATGGGCAAATTCCCAATCCACAATGCCGCTCAGGTCACCGCGCTGGCCAGCACGGTCGAGAACCTCGGCGCTTCGGCCTATCTGGGGCAGGCCGGGAATATCCAAAGCAAGGAGATTCTCGCGGCGGCTCTGTCGATCCACACGATCGAGGCGCGTCACGCGGCGACGCTCAACACGCTGCTGAAGAAGTCCCCGACTCCGGACGGCGCGTTCGCCAAGCCGATGTCGATGGCGCAGGTGCTCGCGGTCGTCAAGCCGTTCATCGCCTGACCCGGGCGCCGACCCAATTTCACGAAAGGAAAAACAGATAATGAACAGCTCTGATATGGCGAGTCCCGAGCTCGGTGCCGTGGAGGTCCACGGCATCAACCGGGCGAGCTTCATTCTCCGTGGCGCGGTGGCCGCGGGCGCCGTTTACGGCGCGACCGCGGTCGCTCCCTATGTATCGAACGCGCTCGCCCAAAGCGGAGGCTCGGACCTCGACATCCTGAACTTCGCGCTCACCCTCGAGTACCTCGAGACCGACTTCTACAACGTCAAGGGCACATCGGTCGGTCTCAGCGGCGAGGCGAAGGGGCTCGCTCAGTCCTTCGGGGACGAAGAGGCGGACCATGTCGCTGCGCTCACCAAGGCGATCACCGCGGCCGGCGGCAAGCCGGTCGCCAAGCCGAAGTTCGTGTTCCCAGTCACCAACCAGGCCAGCTTCCTCAAACTCGCCTATGTGCTCGAGAACACCGGCGTCGGCGCCTACAACGGTGCCGGACCCTCGATCACGAACAAGGAATACCTCGCTGCTGCCGGCTCGATCGTCCAGGTTGAAGCCCGCCACGCAGCCGCGATCGCACTCCTGACTGGCGATCCGATCACCCCAAACGGAGCGTTCGACAAGCCACTTTCAGAGAGCCAGGTCCTCGCCAAGGCCGGGCCGCTCATCGAGTAACAGGCCGGACACTCGGGCTCGCCACAGGCCATATGTGCCGGTGGCGAGCCCCGCGCGGGGCCCCGGGCGCTGCGCCAGCTGCCCCCGGGTCATCGATCCCGGCTCCGAGCGTTTGCGCCGGCGCGAGGCGGCTGGTATGACTGGGCATGCAGCAGGCGCTGCGACCAATCGGCGCGCCGTCGGGACCCAATGCGACAAAGGGAGGCGATTCTGCTCAGGGGCCGTGACCTCCATCGTGTCCTAGCCTTGGCGGGCCTCGTCGTAGTTGTTCTCGTGCTCTGGGGGCTGCTCTCACCCAGGTCCCAAGTCGGGCTCGGTTTCTTCTACGCGCTCCCGGTCGGTTGCTGCGGTTGGTGGTATGGCCGAAGAGCCGCGATCGCGATGGCGGCCGGGTGCCTAGCGATCTATCTCATATCCGCCGCTGCCGCGGGGGTGTCGATGCTCGCGCTGAGCGCCGCCGTCCGAGGCGTCGTCTTCCTCGGCGCCGGCCTGGCCGCCGGCCAAGCGCGCCAGATCACCCTTCGCGGCCAAGCTGCCGCGTCGGAGCTCGATGCGATGCGCCAGGCACTCACCCCGGACAATCTGCCTGAGGTCCCTGGACTTGACATTGCCGCCACTCTGTTGCCGGCTGAGCACGCGGTCGCCGGCGACTTCTACCTGCTGACCAACGGCCCCGGAGGGTGGAGCATCGCGATCGTCGGCGACGTCGTGGGCCACGGCCCGCAAGCGGCCCAGATGGCCACCTTCACCCGCATCTCGTTGATCAGCATCATCTCCGGTACGGCTGACCCCGCCGAGATACTCAAACTGGCCAACCGCGCGGTGCAGACTCGCACCAAGGGCACCGGCGAGTTCGTCACCGTCGTCTGCGTCGCATACCACCCCGCCCACGCGTCGGTGCGATGGGCCAGCGCCGGACATCCGCTTCCAATCGCGGTCCCTGGAGGAACGGAACTGGAACCGACTCACTACGCAGCCCCACTTGGCTTTGACTCCGAACTGAAGATAGCCGCTCAAGCCGCCCCACTGGCACTCGGAGACGCCATTCTGCTTTATAGCGACGGGCTCTACGAGGCACGCGGTCACGGCCAACGGTTCGGGCTCGATCGAGTCATCGCCGCCGTCTCGGACCCGACCGTCCCGCCAGCCACTGAGATCATCGCCAACCTACGCGCCGCGGTCGTGCAGTTCGCCGACCGCTCCCTTACAGACGACATCTGCATCATCGCCATGCGACGCAGCCCCAACCCCACGCCGGGCTGACCGCACTTCAATATCCAAGCCATTTTTGCGACCTGACCCCGCAGCTTGCCCTCGCGCTGCCGCTCGGACTCGTCGGGGGAGGAGTCGGCTTGGGTTCGGATCCGGATCGCGCGCGGCCAGCAGGATGCCAACCACGCCGCTGCTCTTTTACCAAATTAGCCGGGTCTGCCAGCTGTGATCGGCGCGACGACGGCGACTTCTTCGGGCACATCCAGCGACGGATCATGGCTTCGGTGCATCCCGCGCAACGACATTTGGCAGATCCCCGCCGCAACGACGTCCCAGTCGCGCCACTCGCCACAAGCACACACACGCCGGTCCAGGGCTAAGCAACCTGGCCAGTCCGGAGAACCGCAAGCTGGAAGTCTCGGCACAGCAAGCACAGAAGCAGCCACGACGGTGTCATTGACGCGGTGACCGCTTGAGGTGTGGAGGAGCAGCGTCCGGAGGGCTGGCTGGCGCCTGAGGCGCTCGCGTTTTCCCGGCGCCGGAGCGTTTCGTGAGTCGGTCATCTCACCCAAAGGATACCGCGTCTGATACCGTCCAGTCAGTCAACTAACTGAGATGGAGGATTGGATGCCGTGCCGGACGTGCCCAGCCGACGGTCACGCTCGTAACCCCGAGCGAGCCCGATCGCGTGGGCAGCTTCCTCAACATCCGCGTCGCCGACATTCACACGATCTACGAGCGGTGCAGCGCACGCGGCGCTGAGTTCCTCACACCGCCGACCGACCACGGACGTGAGCTTCGCTGTTACATCCGCGACCCCGATGGACACCTGATCGAGGTCGGCCAGACGATACGCGTCAACCCCACGCAAACCGAGGAGACCGGACATGCACGTTGAAGCAGAAATCAACATTGCGCGCCCGCGAGCGCAGGTGTTCGAATACCTGGCGCGTTCGGAGTACCTGCCCGACTACGCGACTGACTTCGTCTGGGTCGAGCAGACCTCACACGGCGAGCCGAGGCTCGGAACCGAATACCGCTACAAAATGAAGCGCGGAACCGAGGGGACGTTCTCGCGGACCGAGTTCGAGCCATACATCAGGCTCGCTTGGCATGGACCCTCGGCGAAGGCCGGGCCCGGGTCGATGGAGCCGTCCGGCCGCTGGGAGCTCTCGGACTCCCCCGAGGGTACGAAGGTCAAGCTCGTCATGGCACCGCAGCCCCACGGTCTGCTCAAGCTGCTCGCACCGATGATCTCAAGAGGGATTCGCAAGGACATTCCGGTTGCCCTCGAACGGCTCAAGCAAACGCTAGAGCAGCCGGTGCCGGCCCGTACGCCGATCGAATTCGGGCGCTGATTGCGATCCTGCGGCGTGCGGGCTTGCGGATCGGCCAAACCCTTGCGCTTACCGAGTCCGATCTGGACCCGAAGACCGGGTCGGTGCTCGTCCGCGTCGGGAAGGGCGGGAAGCGACGAATGGTCGGGATGGACGACTGGGGCTGGGGAGCACGTAGCTCGCTCGGCCGAGCACCGTGTTACGGTTGCCGAGACGCTCGCGGCTCAGCGCGGGAGGGACAGTCGGCTAGCCGGCGACCTCTTGCCGCGCGAAGCGGTGGAGCCTATCCGCCTGGAGAGCGGCAGCCGTGCTGACTACGACATTCTCGGGACGGTTGAGCGCCCGGCGATCGGGCTACGGCTGGCTGAAGTACAACCCCCTGGATGTTGCGAAGCGAGCGAGGGCAGGAACAAACGCGGCAGCATCTACGGTGCCCCACCCGGTCGCGTTGTTGTAAAAGCCGTCCGCGGAGAGACCGGGGAGGCTCACCAGATCCGAGCCAGAGGCGCAGGCACCGTTGGGCTCGATGTCCGTGGCCGGGCAGAAAGTGAACGTGTTGTTGCCCTGGGAGATCGGCACGATCCCGTCGAGCCACCCGCGCCGCACCATCGCATACAGGTCCGGGTTCAGGTCGCCGAGTCGGTGACCCGCCACCTGGTCGGCCAGGGCAACGATGCCGGAGAACAGGGGACCGGCCTCACTCGTCCCACAAATCGTTCCCCAACCCGCGACCGACGGATCGGTGGTGTTGTAGTAGTCGACCGATCCATTGCATGCGGCGCTCAGCGAGATGTCAGGGGTCCCCCGCGTGTCGCCCACTATGCCCGCCACGCCATTCTGGAACTGTGGGCGAGAGAAGACTGCGGAATGCCCTCCGCATCCGGCCGGTGTGGCGACACTGGAGGTCGAGATCGGGCCTAGAACGAAAGGCGCCATGCCTTCACGAAGACCGTGCAGGAGTCTGGCCTACTGTAGGTTTCGCCGATGCGCCGTCCCCGACTTCTCGCCATCGTCGCCGCCGGTTGTGCCGTGCTTGCCTTCCCGGGTCTGGCGGACGCCGCGAGCCCGCGTGCGCAGCGCTCAGTCGCTGGTGTACGCGCGACGCTACGTGCGTACGCCACCGACCTGCTCGCAGGCAATGCCAAAGCAGGTTGTGCGCTGCTGACCGGCGCGGCTCAGAAGGAGATCGCCAAGGCCAACCACCTGTCCGGCTGTGAGAAGGTCATTGAGATCGCCAGCCAGCTACTGAAGTCGAGCCCGAAGCAGGCAGCAAAGGTTCGGTCATACGCATCGACGGTCAAGATCACGCTACACGGCGACACCGCGACCGTGCCCAAGCTCGGTGAGGGTGGTCTGAGCACGCTGACCTACAGTCACGGTCTCTGGTATCTGGCGAGCTGAGACGTCGGCCGCTCAGCGATCGGCTGCGAGTTCCCTCGTGGCTTTGCGATGGCGGGCGGTCAGCGATCGCGAATCACGGAGGCAGAAGCCGGGTGCTAGCCGTCGTCCTATAGAAGTGATCGCCAGGTCGCGGGCGTTCCAGCGAGGTAATACGCCAGGCGATAGCGTCCGGGGCGAAGGACGGCCCTATACCCGAAGGGGTCACGATGACGTAACCGCCGTTTCTCGGCGAAGGCCAGCTTGGGGGCTTGACGCCCAGCACGCGACCGGCATACTCACTCGGCCGCGTCGACGGAGGCATGGTTACGCGAGGGAGAGCGAGGACACCGAGATGGCGAACGTACAGCGCAGAGTCGAGATCAAGGCATCGCCAGAGGAGACCATGGCGTTGTTGAGCGATGCCAGCCGATGGCCGGATTGGTACCCAGGCATGACCGAGATCCACCAATCCGGTCCCTTCCCCGAAAAAGGCGGCGAGGTCACCTTCAAGGTCAAGTCTGCGGGCATCTCCATGCAGATCACCGAGACCGTTCTCGAATACCAGCCGGCCAAGCTGCAGCTCTTCCAGATGCACGGAATGCTGTCAGGCAAGGCGCGATGGGAGCTCACACCGGACGGGGACCGAACGGCCTTGACCACGACATTCGACTACGTCCTGCCCGGCGGCGTGTTCGGCAGGATCGCTGATGCGCTCGTCGTCAAGCGCATGAATGCCAAGAGTCTGGAAGAGGGTCTCCAGAACTTCAAAGCGCTTGTCGAACGCCCGTAGCCACTTTTCGTGATGCGAGTCCAGCGGCGTTCGCGGGACGCGCTTCCTCGGCCGAGTGTTCGCTTCAGCCTGACGGCGGACGTCCCAAACGGACTACAGACAGCAGCGGTCTCGGGGGGTCAAGCTACGTCGAACACCGTTGGTTCCGTGCGTCCGCGGCTGTGCGAGAGGAAGCCGCGGAGTTGGAAGAGTTCGCCTCCGTGCCGGAGACGCCGGCGAACACGACCCGTTTCACCATCCCTGGCATCCCCAGCGCCGACGGGTGGCGTGCCAGGCCATGCTTAAGAGTCCGTAGCGTCGTCGAGACTGCCCAAACCCGACCAACCGACATGGTAAGATGCGGAGGCTGATGTTGGTTACGCCTCGACAGAAGAATCTGCTCAGCGCTCTAGCCGTCCGCTAGCGCCCGTTCGCAGCCGCCCGAACTAACGCGGCTGCCGCAGTTTCGTCGTTGTCGTGTCGAGAGTGAGTAGCCGTGAATCAGTACCTGCGCATCCTGCGCCACCGAGACTTCCGATATCTGTTCGCCGGTCAGGCGGTCAGCGCGATCGGCGACCACCTGGTCGTCGTCGCGCTGGCGCTGTTCATCACGATTCGGACAGGCTCGCCGACCGACCTCGGCCTGGTGCTCGGCGCGCAAGGTCTGACGCTGGTCACGCTTCTGCTCGTCGGCGGCGTGTGGGCGGACCGCGTTGCGCGCCATCGGATCATGATCGCGGCCGACGCGATCCGCGCGCTGCTGCACGCGATACTCGCGGTGCTGATATTCGCGGGCGCGGCCCGGATATGGCAGATCGTCATGATCGAGGCGCTGTTCGGCGCCGCGCAGGCGTTCTTCCAGCCCGCTTATAGCGGCCTGATCCCGCAGACCGTGCCCGAGTCGCTGATCCAGGACGCCCGAGCGCTGACCGAGTCGACGGCGAACGTGGCGTTCGTGATCGGTCCCGTGCTCGCGACCGCGCTCGTGCTCGGCGTCGGTGCCGGCGAGGCATTCGTGTTCGACGCCGGGACGTTCGTGCTGAGCGCAGTCCTGCTCGCGCGCGTTCGGCCGCGGCCGCGCGGCGAGGAGGGGGCGCCCGAGTCGCTGCGCGCGGGGTTGCGCGGCGGGTGGCGCGAGGTCCGGTCGCGGACCTGGGTGTGGGTGACGATCGCGGTGTTCGCGGGCGCGGTGATGTGCGTGTACTCGCAGTGGTACGCGCTCGCGCCCGCGATCGCGCGGGATCTGTACGGCAGCGCTGGCGTATTCGGGGTGCTCGAGAGCTTCGCCGGCGTCGGGGCCGTGCTCGGCGCGATCGTGGCCATTCGCTGGCGTCCTGCCCGGCCGCTGCGCGCTGGGATGCTGCTCGTGCTCGCCTGGCCGGTGCAGGACCTGGTGTTCGCGGTCGGCGCGCCGCTGGCGCTTGTCTGCGTGTGCGCGTTCGCGACCGGGTTCGGCTTCTCGCTCTTTGCCATCTGGTGGGAGACAGCGCTCGCGCGCCACATTCCGCCAAATGCGCTGTCGCGCGTGAGCGCGTGGGATTGGATGGGCTCGCTCGCGTTGATGCCGCTGGGCTACGTGATCGCGGGGCCGCTCGCGGCGACGTTCGGCGCACGTACGGTGCTCGGCGTCGGCAGCGCGATGGGACTTCTGTTGCTCGGGCTCGGGCTCGCGCCGCACCAGACGCGCGCGCTCTGCGACGGCGCCAACGCCGCCTCAACCGAGCAGTTCGCCCCCGAGATCGCCGTCAACGCCAGCACCGAAGCCTAGGTCCGAAAGCCGATCCGCTCACCAGCGCCGTGCACCAGCGGAGCCGCGTCCTGCGCCGTCATATGCCGCTGCGCGACGAACCCGTACGCCACGCAATCGGGGAAACGCCTCGCGGAACCAGCGTACGTCCGAGAAGCCGGGCAGGATCACTCGCACGCTTAGCGCTGCTGACACAGGCGCGACCTGTCTTCATCCAACGACGAGCTTTCCGTTCATGGAATGAACGCGGGTCTCCACCAGGCAACCCCTCGGAGATCCGGGTTCGGAGGGCTACTGTGTCGGCGACACGAGTCCAGAAGATCGGCATCAACG
The DNA here is from genome assembly GCA_035504535.1 of Solirubrobacteraceae bacterium. Lineage (GTDB taxonomy): Bacteria > Actinomycetota > Thermoleophilia > Solirubrobacterales > Solirubrobacteraceae > Palsa-465. Next base: position 40,741 of record DATJRS010000125.1, read on the forward strand.
GGGGAGCGACGATCAACGTGCTCCCAACCGAGGAGGTAGCGGCGGCACCGGAGACACCTGCGTCGACGGTGGTGCTGGCGCACGATCACTGCCCCGCCCGTATCGGCACCAGGCGGGCGATCGAACCTCACGGGCTCCAGGGCGTGGGGCAGGTGGCAAGCGCGTCCGAACCACCTCGGGCGTCGCGCGGAATGGTCCGTCGGGCGCGATCAAGCGTCTCCGGGTGCCCAATCGCAGCCGAGCGATCAGTCCTCGGGGTTGCCACCGCACGCTCTCCGGACCTGAAACGTAGGCAGGCAGAAGATCCACCGCTCGTCACTCCTCACTCATTTCTGGCAACCACCTTTAGGGGGAAGGTACATGGTGAAACGCACCGTGTTGCTCGGCGCCGCCTTGGCAGTCTTAGGGCAATCAATGGTGATGGCGGGACCGGCCATCGCTAAGACCAGCACACGGAAGTGTTTCGGCGTGACTGTCGGCCGCTATAGGGCGATACATGTCCGCGCGACCCCGAACCTAGGGTGCGCGGCAGCCCGGCGCGACCTCCGCATTTGGCTCAAACACGCGTTGAGGTTGCCTCGCGACCGCAAGCGCTGGCATTCCAAGCTGGTCCGTGGGACGTGGGAAATGGCCTATGGTCCTTACCCGGTAAGCATCTACTTCGTCCTCATCAAACTGTCGTCTCGGAGACTGCCTCCAGCCCCTCAGGAAGGCCAGACGATCTCCTTCACCTCCACAGCTCCCGCCCATCCGGTCGCCAATGGCTTCCCTTATCCCGCCACGGCAATCGCGACGTCCGGCTTGCCGGTAGCGCTGACGCTCGACGGGAGCAGCACCGGGTGTACGTTGTCGGGTGCGACCGTGAGCTTTACGGGAGCGGGCACTTGTGTGATCGACGCTAATCAGGCTGGCAACGCGATCTACAGGCCGGCGGCGCAAGTTCGCCAGTCCTTGACGATTAACGAGGCAAAGACTGTCGTGACGCTGACCTTCGATGACGGCTACGAGGACATGATCACCAACGCCCTGCCTGTGCTGCAGCAGGATCAACTTCACGGGACGTTCTACATTATCTCGGGTGCTCTAAATAATTCCGCCGACACCTCGCCGGACTATATGACCTGGAGCCAACTCCAGACGCTTTATCGGGACGGCAATGAGATCGGCAGCCATACGGTGCTGCACGAAGCGCTGTCTCAGGTGGATACCGACGAGGCAATTCAGGAGATCTGCCAGGATCGCTATGACCTGCTGAACCCGCCGGGCTTGGCTCCGGGTTCGCTGGGTCCGATCGCCAGTCTCGCCTATCCTGACGGGGAGGGCATCGCTACCGGTAGTCCTGATACCACTACCGATCCCAGTACTTGGACTTCGGCGGCCAGCGACTCTGCTAGCACACACACAATCGAGAGCATCCTCTCGGCGTGCGGTCTTAATAGCGCCCGCACAGTCGCCGGTGTCGATAGCGGCAGCGGCACTCCTGCAGCGGTGCCACTGACATCTACCGATCAATACGATGCTAGCACCGCTGATAGTGCTACCACCTTTGACGATCCGCTCGATATGCCGACGACGCCAAGCATCGGGTCGGACGACGGCATCACCACAGCCGCTCAGGTCGAAGCTTGGATCATTGATGCAGAGACGGCGGATACCTCGGTGAACGGTTGGCTATCGCTCACCTTCCACGACATCTGCGCCACGGAGTGTGACAGTCCTGACGGATATCAGATGAACTCGACGCAGTACACGAATCTGATCGACTGGATTCAGCAGCAGGAGCAAGCAGGCGTCATCGTTGTGAAGACGATGGCGCAGGTAGTCGGTGGCCCGAACAATCCGGCGGTGGTGCCCGCAACGACCTCGCCTACGAACGAGTGGTCGGGCGTATCTGGGTGGACCTCAACGGGGCTCGCAACGGCCGTTGTCAACTCGACCTTCGCCGATGCGACGAATCCAAGTACCTGGTACAGCAGCCCCGATGGGCCACCCTGCTACCAACTGCAGGATTCCGGGAGCAACACAGTCACCCCAGTGGTCACCGAGACTAATGGCACGGGATATATCGCCCGGGTCGCCGTGACTGGACTCACTGGCTTTACTGAAGGTGGCCAAGTGACGGTGACTAAGGCCGGCAGTGACAGTGACGCAGGAATCGTCACCACGCAGGATCTGGGCGAGTGCTCGCCGATCCTGGCGCCGGGTTCTACGTACACGTTGAAGGCTGACTATCAGAGCACCTCTGCTCCAGTGTTCTTCGATGTGTTCATTCGCAGCGATAGCGGGAACTGGACCTACTGGACGGATGACAGTGCCTCGCCATTCCCAGCAACCGCGGCTGGCGCTTGGGGGACGGCATCGTGGACGCTGCCACAAGTGCTCCCGGCCGGGTATGACGGCATTAGCTTCGGCCTGTCCTTTGGGGCCGCAGGTACCCTCACTGTGGATGGCTACTCTGTGACGGGCTGATCGAGGACTCGGTGGATTGGTCCGGCGTCCACACCGCCGGTTGCAGTGTGCCGGCACGCGGAAGGGGGAGGGCAGCTGCCTCTTGGTACAGGATTCTGAGTTGCGATCACGTGGGTAGACAGCGGGACCCGACGGTGGACGCCCGCTCACAGGTGGGGTGCGGGCACTCACTGGTCTCGTGTCCGGCCGCGCCTGCCTGTCCGCGGGTCTGGAGGTCAAGCTTGCCTAATATCGATGAGACGTGGTGGCCGACGGTCCTCGGGCTGACTAGAAGTCGTTCTGCGAGTTCGCTGTTGCGTAGTCGGTGCACGAGAAGTGCCAGGACATCGAGTTCGCGGGCCGTAACCCCGGCAGCGTTGCACCTGGTGCGTGCTCGCGGTCCGCGGGGAACTGCTCTCTCTCCGAGCTCGCGCGGGCGGCGCGCTGCATGTGCGGCGGCGGGCGTCGCCCCCAGCGCGCGGAGTTGTTCGTGCGCCTCGGGGCCAAGCGCGACGCGGTTCTGGATCACGACGCGCCGAGGAATATCAGGTCGTGCTCCTGGAGATCGGTGCGCTTGAGCCCGGGGCACCTGTGGAGCGGTGGCGCTGATGTGGACCTCCGAGATAGGTCGACTGGTCTGGCGTAAGGATCCCTCTCCGGAACCCGGATCGCGCCCATGAACAGCCCGGGGCGATTCCCTCGCCGCCTCAGGGCGTGACTAGGACCCGCCAGTCGCCACCCGTAGCCACGTCTCTGCTCCGTCGCTTAGGGATGTACCTCTCCCAGCTCGGGCGGCGTGGTCGGATCGACGATGGGCATCTCGAGGCCGGCGGTGACGTTCGAGTGGTCCTCGATGTCGGTCGCGGCTCTGCCGGCCCGCAACCGTAATCCGACGAGCGGAAAGACGAGCGTCGAGATGATGCCGGCTCCGATCAGCGCTGCCGCCGTCGACGGACGCATTTTGCCCGTGGCGATGGCGATGGTGGTGATCGCGACGACGAGAGCCAATTGCGTTGAGGAGAAGAACCCCAGGGCGAGCCGGGCGCGTGCATCGAGGACCCGGTGATAGAGAACGAGCGCCGGGACTCCGCGGACGACGAGGAACAGCGCGACGAACAGCGGGAGCTTCAGCATCGCGGTGGCGCTGCCGGTAAGTGCGTTTAGGTCAAACTGCATGCCGCTGACGATGAAGAAGAACGGGATCAGGAACCCGTAGCCGATAGCGGTCAGCTTCGACTCGAAGACCGTCACTTCGCGGCCTCGAAGTGCGAGGCGAACGACGATTCCGGCGGCGAATCCCCCGAGCAGCAGGTCGAGGCCGAGCTTCAAGGCGAGCGCCACCAGCGCGAAGATCAGCACGACGGTCAAGCGCACTGCGGCCTGGCTGCTGGACTCGAGGGTGCGCTCGAGCGCGTGCCAGCCAAGGGGCAGCGACCGAACCGCCGCGAGTGCTGCGGCGACGGCCACGGTCACAAATGCGACCAGGATGACGGCGCTCCTGAGGCTCCCCTCGGCCGAGAAAACGAGCGAGATCAGCAGCAGCGGCCCGAACTCGCCGATCGCTCCCGCCCCGAGGAGGTACGTGCCAAACCGGCTGCGCATCTCCCCGACATCGCTCAGGATCGGGATGAGGATGCCAATGGCCGTTGTAGCCATCGCCGAGCCGGTGTACACGAGCGAGACGACCACTCCCGCCAACGCGAGAAGGCCGCCAATGCTGTACGCGAGTATCAGCGAGAGCAGCCAGCCCCAGGTGGCGAGCCGGAGCGGGCTGCCTCTGATGCGGCGGAAGTCGATCTCGTAGCCAGCGAAGAAGAAGAGCATCCCGAGCCCGACTTTCGCGAAGAACTCGATGAACCTGTCGGGCTGCGCGAGTCCCAGCAGCTGCGGGCCGATGATGATGCCCAGCACGAGTTCGAACACGACGACCGGCACCATTAAGCGCGGGCTCAGCGCTGTGGCCGCGACGGCCGCCACGGCTGCACTCACGATGATCCATAGGAAGGAGACAGCGTCCACGCTGATCGGGGCCGCAGCAGCCGAGACGAGAGGCATCGATATCTAGCGCGACGCTATCGCTTAGAAAGCGCATTCGGGGGCGATGTCCGCTCGCGTCTCATGTCCCGATATTCGTCCCACGTCCCGAACTCAGCAATTCTGACCTGCCGCAACCGGCGCTAACTGCACTCAACTGCCCCAACTCAGGTAAATATCCTGCATATGGCCAGCTTTTAATCCAAGGGCAGGTTCGGATCCTGCCCGGGGCATTTGCGCTCATCGCGGCAGCAACCAGATGGTTGCGTTCCCGCGGGAACGTGTTTCCAAGCTCAGCGGACGCATGGGAGAGTCGGGATGACCTCGCCAGGCGCATGACGTCGAGGGCAAGATCGACGCGGTGATCCAACCGGTCGGATTGCGGAGGCGTTGAAGATAGGTAGGAGTACCAATGGCTGGCGGCGGCCGGCCCGGCTTCACTGTTACTTGGCCGGAGATGACTCGATGAGGAGGTCATCGATGAGACGAAGCGATACCGCCGGGTCGGACACGCTTGATTACACCGACGCCCACGCCGTCGTGGCAAGGGCACGCGAGCAGCTCGAGGCCGGAGACGACAAGAAAGCGGCCCAGCTTCTTGTCGAAGCTGCCTACCAGACACGAGACCCTGAGATCGAACGTAAGGTACGGGAGCTAGCCGCAGAGGGGCTTGACCGTGCAGGTAGGTTCGGCAAAGGCCGCTGGAACGAGATCATCCGAATTGTCGATGACTTGCAGGCGTTCAGGGCTGCCTCGAACGCCGCCAGCAGCTAACGCCTGAACGCGCGAGCGCCGCGGCGGCTCGGACTCGGCTGGTTGCGAGGCCTGAGTCTGGGCCGACCGCGCCGGGCGCATCGGCGACGTAGGCGGTTCTGGTTTGACCGGTCGTCGAGGGGTCGTTCCGGCATGTCTCGGATTCGTCGCTCATTGACGGGGTAATCGCCTAGGGCTTGCTGCGGCTCACGGCTCTTGAGGAGGGTCCATGTTCGGCGTTGCGGGATGGCTAGCCAGGGTGACCAAGAGGCCGCATGTGGTGCTGGTCGCGGTGGTCGCGCTTGCGACGCTTGGGGTTTCGGCACCCCGGGGCGCCGCGGCCGCGAAGCCCGGGACCGGGCGTCCCCGCCTGTCTGGTGAGGCTCCGGGCGGGCCTGGGGCGCAGTCCTATCTCGATGTGGCTCGTAAAGACTGCTTCGGTACCGCCCGAAACACTGGTTCAAAGGTGTGGTTCACGGTCGCGGACGGAGTGCTCTCGGACGTGTTCAGTCCAACGATCGAGAACTCCAACGTGAGCACGGTGCAGTACATCGTGACCGACGGGAGGACGTTCGCGGCGTTGCAGCAGCGTGATATGACCTACTCGGTCAGTTCTCTCGATCGCAGTGGCATGGTGTGCCAGGTCACGAGTACGGACCAGCCTCACCGGTTTCGGCTGGTGAGCGACTACATCACCGACCCGGCCCGCGACAGCGTGGTCGTGCGCACCACGCTTGAGCCTCTTCCCGGCGCCGGTGGGCCGTCGATCCGGGACCTGAAGGTGTATGTGCGCTACGACGCGACGATCGATAACACCGGAGGCGGGGGTGCCGCCAACGGGGGTCCGAACAACGCTACGGTCGACCCGGCGACGACCGCGTTGGTGTCCTCGGACGCGAGTACCCCGACCGGGCCGTTCGCGGCCCGGGTGGTGGGAGCGCTGGTCGCGGATCGTGCGTTCCTCGCCGAGTCCAGCGGCTTCGTGGGGACGCCGAGCGACGGCCTTGAGCAGCTCGACACCTATCACCGCATGGTGCATGAGTACCGCTCGGCCGATGACGGCAACGTTGTGCAGACCGCGCGCATCGACGTCCGCCCCGGTCAACCGTTCACGCTCGCGCTCGGTTTCGCGCCCACCGCGAGCGCCGCGATCGCCACCGCCCGGCGCAGCGCGCTCGAGCCGTTCGCCCAGACGCTGGCGCGTTACGCAGCGGGGTGGCGTGGCTACGACGCCGATCTGACGGGACCACCGAGCCATCTGGCCGGGTTCTCGGCCGCCCAGGATGCCGCGATGCAGCGCACCTACTGGCTCTCGGCCAACGTGATCAAGGCGGCGGAGGACAAGACAAACCCGGGCGCGTTCGTGGCCTCGCCGACCGACCCGTGGGGCCAGTCGGTTCCCGCCGACACGACGCACGCCGGGTGGACCTATCGGGAGGTGTTCGCCCGCGACAGCTACGAGACGTTCACCGGGTTGCTGGCCGATGGGGATCGGGCCAGCGCGCGAGCGATGGTGTTGTTCCTGTTCGATCGCGTCCAGCAGCCGGACGGAAGCTTCCCGCGCGACTCCGAGATCGACGGGTCGGTCGCGCCTGACACATTCGGTCTGTCTGAGATCGACGAGGACTCCTATCCGCTGTTGATGGCCTGGGAGGCCGGGCTGGCCGGCAACGTCGCCTTCTACCGCGAGCACATCCGCCCGGCGGCGGACTTCATCGTCGATCACGGGCCGAACTACGGGGTGGAGCGCTGGGAGGAGCACCCCGGGTTCTCGCCCTCGACGCTCGCGGCCGAGATCGCCGGGCTGGTTGCGGCCGGCCATCTCGCCAGCGCCGCCGGGGACACCGCGCGAGCGGACCTTTACTTGGCCACCGCGGACGACTACCAGCGCAACGTCAAGAACTGGACCGTGACTACGACCGGCCCGTACGCGCCTCGGTACTTCATCCGCCTGTCTCCGACCGGCGATCCCAACGCCACCGAGACCTACAACCTCGGGAACGGCTCGCTGAGCAACGTCGACCAGCGCTCGGTGATCGACGCCGGCTTCCTCGAGCTCACGCGCCTTGGTGAGCTGTCCGCGCGCGACCCCGACGTTCAGGCCTCGCTGCGGGTGGTCGACTCGGTGCTCGAGAGCCAGACGGCGTCGGGCCCCGGCTGGCACCGCTACGGCATCAAAGCCAGCGGGGCGACCGACGGGTACGGCGACTGCTACGAGCCCGACCCGACCAACTGCTCGCCCACCGGCGCGCCGTGGTTCCCGAACGCCGTCGGATCCGGCCATTTGTGGCCGCTGCTCGACGGCGAGCGCGCCGAGCAGGACCTCCAAGCCGGCGACTACCCTGACGCCGCCGGTCTTGCCGTGACCCTGCAGCGCATGACCTGGGGCCTGGGGTACGTGCCCGAGCAGGTGTGGGAGGACCCCAACGTCCCCGCCTCGCCCTACGGCTCGGACCCCGCCACCGCTTCGATCGGCTTCACCAACGGCAAGGCATCGGGCTCGGCCGCGCCGCTCATCTGGGGCCAGGCCCAGTACCTGCGCCTGATCCGCGATCTGGCCACCCGGAGGGTGCTCGACCAGCCCTCGATCACGCGCACGCGATACCTGGGATCGGGCGGCGCCCCGGCCGTGGAGCCGCTCACGATCAGCTCACCGGCGCCTGGGGCGACGGCCGCCGGCGCGAGCACGGTGGTCACCGGCACGACGGCACCCGGGGCGGCGGTGAGCGTCTCGGCCGGGCAGCCGGGCTCGTCGACCGATTCGGTCAGTGTCGCCACCACCGTGGCGGGATCGGATGGGGCCTTCCAGGTCACGGTTCCGACCCCCTCCGGGTCAGACGTGATCACCGCCACGGGCACCGTTGGGGACCATGCCACCGGGTGGGCACAGGCAACCGTGACGGGCGCCTGAGCCAGGCGCACACCGGCGGTCCAGTCCCCGCTGCCCGTCGTGTAGTCGCTGCGGGGAGCCGGACGATCAGCGGTTTGGCAGCTGCAGGGTTGCGGCTAGCCAGCCCTCACCCACGAGCGGACTGCGCGCGTCGTCCGCCCGCGTCGGAGCTGATGTCGATCAGGAACGCCAGCCCGACGAATATCCACCTCCAGCTCAGGTGGTGCCCGGGAGCCCAGTCCCAGAACGCGGCGTAGGCGAGCGTTGTCCATGGCAGTAGAAAGAACCCGAGCAGCGGGAGGATCCAGCTGGAGTAGGCACGGCTGAGCAGATCGCTGAAGATCCAGATGAGAAAGAGTGCGAGTCGAGGTGAAAGGAGCGCGATCAAGGCGATGAAGCAGCCCATGCGGAGCAGACTCACAGCTTGCTGGAGCCCGGACAACCCGGCTTGCACCACCACCAAGTCGGTGCGTACACCTGTGGGAGGCGGTCCGCTGGGGTTAGGTCATGATCGCTCGGGCGCGAGGAGTAGAAGCGTCGCGAGCGAGGACCGGCGTCAGCCTTGCGGCTGCTCCGACGACTTGACGCTGATCGCTTCGAGGCTCCATTGACCGCCGTAATTGCCCACGACGATCAGCGCGCCGTGAGCGACCACGGCTACGCCAACGGGTGCCTCGCCGACAGGAATCACTGCGAGCAATCCGTTTGCATGCCTGATGAGTGCCTGCGTGGAGAACGCAAGCAGCGCGTCGCTCCCGCGCGCGGTCACCCAGGCGATCCTCCCGTCGGGCGACAGTGCGACGCGCACGGGAGAGCACCCCGCAGGAACGGAGGCCCACACCGCGTGTTTCGGCGATCGCTCTGCGACGGCAACATTGATGACACTGAGTGTGCCTTCAGGGCCATGTGAGGAGGCCTCACTGGTCGCGTAGAGCCATCGGCCATTCGGGGAAACGGCGAGGCCTACAGGGGCGATCCCCAACCGAACAACCCCTACGTAGCCCAACGTGCGGAAATGCTCCGCCAGCGCCTCACCCAGATCGTAGACCGCGACCTGGTCGCGACGTTCAAGCGACACGAACACGTACTGCCCATTGCGAGACGTCGCCACCTCGATTGCGCCACCACCCATATCGAGCTGCCCCGGCTCAAATAGGGTGCCGAGGACCGGCGAGCGCTCGCCATGCTCCGCTCGCGCCACACTCACGACCCAAACCCCATTCATGACGTCCGCGATCAGCAGATACCGACCATCCGGAGTAAGTGTCATGCCGAGCGGAGCACCGTAAGGCAGGCGAATCGACCGGACAATGCGCGGCGCGAAACTGTCGTCACGCAACACAAGCAACTCGCGGCCGACCTCATCAACGAATATCCAGTGCCCAACCCGGGCGGCGGCAACCCCAAACGGCGGGCCGGGGACGGCCACGAAGACCGTGCGGGCCGATGCAATCGGAGAAGCGCCGACGACCGCCGTACTACAGCCAAACCGCGCGTCTAAAGCCACCGCTCGATGTGGCCGCACGGGCATCGATCCGGTCGCGACGGTCGCCATGATCGACCCAGCGACCGCTGCCGCGATGCCGAGCAGTGTGGCAAGTGCTCCCCGACGGGTCCAGAGCATCACGCCTCGGGGTGACGACCTGCCGCCCACAACAGCAGAACGATGCGCGCGTGGGGAAGTTGCGTCCCTGGTGACCCCGGTGGGTGAATCCACGTATCAGCCCCCAGGGCTGGGCCTCTTATAGCCATATTCGAGCCGACGCTTGCCACGGACTGCCAAGCGTCAGACCACGAGGGGGCGAATCGCCGCGGGACCGGGGCGTGAGCATCCCGCAGTGCGACGGGATGCTC
>DATJRS010000126.1:0-2671 GCA_035504535.1 Solirubrobacteraceae bacterium
CCGGACGCCGAGCGCGATGCTGAGGTGGGTCTTGCCGGTGCCGGGCGGGCCGAGCAGGATCACGTTCTCGCGGCCGTGGAGGAAGTCGAGCTGGCCGAGGTGCTCGATCACTGTCTTCTTGACGGAGCGTTGGAAGGTGAAGTCGAACTCCTCCAGGGTTTTGCGGGCCGGGAACCGTGCGGTCTTGATCCGGTTCTCGCCGCCATGCGAATCGCGGGCTGCGACCTCGCTTGAGAGCAGCGCCTCGAGGAACCGCTCGTAGCTCCAGGACTCCTCGCGGGCCCGCTCCGCCAGCCCCGGCAGCGCCCTCGCGGCCGCGGGCGCCTTGAGCGAGCGGAATAGGTGTGCGAGCTCTGTCGTCGCGCGGCTCATGCGATCAGCTGGTCGTAGACCGCCAGGGAGCGCTGCTCGACAACGACGTCGTCGCGTCCGCGGCGGCGCTGGCGTTGGATCTCGAGCTCGTTCTGGTGGGCGGGGTCGACGATCGTCTGGTGCCCGGCGAACACGCGCTCGTGGCGGGCCGCGACTTCGCCCGTGTCCAGCACCACCGCGATCACCTGCGTCTGCGAGACACGGACCTCGACGCGGCGGCCAGCGAACCGCGGGTCGATCGAGTAGTCGTTGCGGTCGACCCGGACCAGCGGCTGTGCCGCCACCCTGACGACCCAACGCCGATCGGTGTCGATGCTGACCTGGCCGAGCGGGGACCGTTCCCGCTCCTGCGCGAGCCGCTCCGACGGGACGCCGCGGATAGTGCGGTGCTGGCGAGCGTTGGCCTTCTCGGTCCAGCGGTCGAGCTGGTCCTGGAAGTCCAGGTGGTTCGCGAAGGACCGGCGCGGCTCGAAGTTGCGCTCCAGATAGTCGTGCTGGCGCTCGAGCTGCCCCTTCGCCTGACAGTCACCCCGGTCAAGGACGATCCATCCGACCCGCAGCTGGCCACAGAACCCCAGGAACGGCTGCGTCGGCTTCCCGCCACCGGCGATCGCCGACTCCCGGTCCCAGACCAGCTTCTGCGGCCTGACGCCGAGCCGATCGAGGTTGCGCGCCAAGCCGGCGAGGATGTCCGGCGCCTCCTTGCTGAACACGAGCGTTCCCGCGAACGCCCGCGACCAGCACGACTGCGACGTGACCACCCATCCGCGGCGCGTCTGACCCCAGCCGACCGGAACATGCGCCGAGGGCTCCCACAGATCGCACTGGATCAGCTCCGCCGGCCGATAGACCGTCCGCTGGAATGTGCGCTCGACGCGAAACCGCGGGCGAACCTCGCGCACGAACTCGTCAAAGATCGTCCGGCCACCCGCATAGCCAAGCTCCTGCGCGTCCTCCCGCAACCGCTGCGACGACACCAACGCATCACCAGCCAGCTGCTCGCAGATCCAGGCCTTGAACGGATCCAGGATCGATCCCGCCGGCACCCGCGAATACCTCGGCGGCACCTCCGCCGACAACAACCTCGAAACCGTGTCGCGCGCCAAACCAGTGCGCCGGCTGATCTCCCGCGCCGACAGGCCCTCGACACGCGCCATCCGCCGCACCTCAGCCCATTGCTCCACGCCGACCAACCCTTCCTCCTCGCCGATCGCGAACCGATCCAACGAGGGTCAAAGACCGGCCGGACACGCCCGACCCCGCGCCGAGTGGCCTAGATTTCAACCGGCGCAGGTGGCCTAGTTTTCACCCGGCGCCCACAAATGTCTGCAAACCAGGCCTGCCGTACAAGCGGAATACGGAATCGAACGCGTGCCGCACGCCGCACCCTCTAGCGCAACGGTATCGCCGATTCGTGGGCGGTCGCTGCCCGTCCCGTGGGCGGTCTCGTGGGCAGTCGCGCTCCAACGCCACGTCCGACGGATTACTTCGCGCGAGCACCTTTCGGCGAGATATTCCCTGCTCAGCTCGCGAATCTTGAGGATCCCGGCGGCTGGGAGATGACCCCGGAGGATCACCGCCTTTGAGTCGGGGAGACAGGATTTGAACCTGCGACCGCCCGGCCCCCAGCCCGAGCTCCCGGATGCGACCTGCTGCCGCGGCCGCCAATTTGTTGGGGTTTCTGGCGTCTCCGTTGGTTTCAGGTTCGCTCCATTTGGACCATAGGTTGGACCACGAACAGGCGTTGGGCGACGCTGGCGAGCGAGTTCCCGCGTAAATCATCACGGCGTCATTGTGCGCGTGGTCTTGAAGGCAGCGAGGTCGCGGCGGTCGTTGATGCCGAGCTTTCGCATGGCGCGGTATAGGTGCGACTCGACGGTCCGGATGGAGATCACGAGTTGATTCGCGATGTCGGCGTTGGACATCCCGCGGGCGGCGAACTCGGTGAGCTGGCGTTCGCGTGCGGTGAGCGCGATGTCGACGCCACCAAGTCCGTCGATCTCCGGCGCAGTGCCGCCCTCACCGGGAGCGTGGAGGGCGCGGCTCCGGGCCGCGGCACGGCGTGCGCTGTCGTGGCGGCCGGCCGCGAGATGGCTTGAGGCGGCGTCCGCGGCGGCTTCGGCCGCGTATCGGAGGGCGCCGATGGCCTCCAGGTCGCGACTTACCTCCAGGAGCCGGTCGCCATCAGCCCGCGCCTTGGCGGTGGCGTGGGCGGCGTAGGCGTCGGGCAGAGGCGCACCGCAGCGGGCCGCCAGCTGCTGCAGGCGTGGAGCGAGTCGGCTGGCGGTGGCGCCCGCAC
>DATJRS010000127.1:0-80304 GCA_035504535.1 Solirubrobacteraceae bacterium
CCGAGGACCGCAGACCGGCTTACAACGCGTGAAGCCGAGCCGGTCGGCCCCGAAATCGCCGTCGACGGCCCATCCGATCCCGATCACGCCACCAGTGTTCCAACGGTGCTCGCTAAGACCGCGTCAAAGGTGGTCGTCGAACGAGCGCTACCCGCTGGTCTCTCCGATGAGTAGTGTCAGATCACTCGCTCAAACAGGAAAGAAGGAAACCTACAAACCACGTCTCCGTGGAACCCGGCCTGGCTCAGTCCGCACCGTCGTTCCATGTCGTATTGAGGCGGATCGTGCGCTGGTGGGCCACATCGGGTTGGATCCTGGCTATCCGCGCGCCGCCGCAGCACTCGTCCGCTGATGCGTGTCGAGAGGCGAATCCGATCATACGGGCGTCGCCAATAGAATCCGGGCCGTGCCGCAAGGAGTCCGGCGAACCGGGGGTGCAACAGCTTTCCGAGAACCGCTCACTGCGCTGGCGCTGGTGCGGAAAGGCTATTTCCCGCGCGAAGTTCCTCCTCCGTTCTCAACGGAGAAGCTCTATGCGCTGCTGGAGCGAGCTCCGTCGGCGCTTCCACGTACTGGGGGAAAGACCGAACCCGTGCGGCATAACCTGGCGCGCACCGGGGGTTTCCGACGCCCATTTCAGGTTCCCAACCCACGAAGCTACGTGAAACTCGCAGACGAGTTTGAGGCCCAGTGGTCCACGATCTCGGCTCGCGTTCAGAGTAACCCTTTCTCGATGTCCCAGCCGATCGTGACTCGGACTTGGGAGCGGGCGGTCCGGCCGCGCTTCAGATATGGGGAGTGGAGTCGGCTCCGACCTCGCGACTGGCGTGGCCAGCGGTTCGTTTTACAAACCGACGTGAGCCAGTTCTATTCGTCGCTCTATACGCAATCGATCCCTTGGGCTCTTGAGGGCAAGAGCTATGCAAAGAAGAACATCGGGAAGACCGTCTCGGACAAGCTGGATAAGGCCTTGCGTAACGTCTCTGACGGGCAGACGATGGGTGTGCCAATCGGTCCTGATACGTCGTTCCTGGCAGCCGAAATCGTGCTCACAGCGGTTGATCGTGAACTTGCTCGCAAGATCCGTCTGAAGGGGCACAGATATCTCGACGATTACGAACTGGCGTTCCGTACACGTTCTGCGGCTGAGGAGGCTCAGGCGCTGCTAGAGGACGCGCTCGCCGTTTACGAACTGGCAATCAATCCCTCGAAGACAAAGATCCTCGAGCTTCCACAGCCATTCGACGAGGCTTGGACACACGAACTGTCAACGTTCCCAATTCGAGACTCGGATTCGTCGAGCACGCTCACCGATCTCGTGGCGTTGTTTAGTCGAGCATCGGCTCTGAGTCGATCGGCCACTGGGCCGTTGAAGTACGCCTTGTTCCGAAGCCGCGCCGCAAGGATCGAAGAGGCCGGCATATGGGGGCCATTCCAGAATCTCGTCTGGTCTGCGGTCTCGGGAGAGCCTACGACAATGGCTACGGCACTGGATCTGCTCGCAGAGAAGGCGAAGCATATAGGTCTGCCAGTTGATGAAGAGGGCGCTGCTGAGGTGATTGAAGGTCTCATCTCCACCCACTCACCTGTCAGGAATGCCAGCGAACTGGCATGGAGTCTGTGGGCCGCGGTCGCGCTAAACGTTCAACTGAGCCGGGACGCCGCGCAGGCGGTCAGTTCAATTGAGGACGACTTCGTCGCGCTCCTTGCGCTACACGCCGAGTCGCAGGGATTGTTTCCCGCTGGGCTCGACCACTCACATTGGGAAGCGCTGACGGACTATGACGCGGTGCTTAAAGGACCGCATTGGCTTCTGGCTTATGAGGGTTCAGTCCGGAACTGGCTGGACGCGCCGACGAAGAGAATTGGGAAGGATCCGTTCTTCAAGGTACTCAGGCGCCGGCGCGTGCGGTTCTACGACACGGACCCCAAGCGGAACCCCTTCACCGGTCCCTCGGGGCCTCTACCTGGCGGGCTAGTGCCCGACGATTACGGGTAGCCTTTTTCCCAACAGGGGCTGGGACACACGCAGGTCTTGCTCCCGCGCACAGGCTGGGGGCATTGGCTGCTTGTCGCCGCGTCTGCGGAATCGCTGCGACCGCAGCTGAAACGTGGTCGACGAGGCGACGCCCGCGACGGGTTACCTCAAGCACCTGATCTGGGCACACAGGACTCAACCGCTGCTGGTCATCGCAAAGGACCCTGACGTTCTGGACAAGTGCACCTCGGCTATGCGGTTCTGGTCGCTGACGAGCAAGAAGCCGCGGTCGGGCGCAATCCGCATTGGTTCCGCCGTCACTGCCCGGCGAGCGGGAGCCTGCCGTGCGGCGGGGTCGTGATCGCAATGGACGAGGGGCAGGAGGTCGCGTCGGTCAACCGTCTTCTGCTCGTCGTGGGCAGGCAGCAATGTCTTCTCCGAGAGGGGGCTCGCGACCCTCGTCCGGTTGGTGGGTCGGCAGCGGCTGCCGCGGTGCGCGAGACGGATCCGCGCTGCTGACGTCGCCTTCCGCGGGATTACTCCCGATCCGGCGACGGCCATCCAGGCCGTCACCGGATCGGGAGTCGATGCTGGGCAGGTCGAGGGGGATCGCTCGATCAATTAGAACGACCTCTGACGTCGACCGCCGCGGCGCCGCTGACGCACGACGCACGACACGGTCAACAACTGGCGCGCCGGCGTTGCGACTCCCGCACGACTACGAGACGGGTACGCCGTGGTACGCAAGCCATGTCCACCGCGCCATGTGAGGGGGTCGCTGCGGCTTGGCGCGGCCGCGGTGACCAACGTAGTGGACATCTGGGCGACGCGCGTCCGAACTGTCATCAAATGGCGATGCTCGAACCCAGGGCTCGCTGGATCGAATCGATCAGTGTGACGCAGCTGTCGTCGAGTCCTTTTGCGTGCTGCGTCGGACATGGGAGCCCCGCGCTGCGGCGCGGTCGCTGTCACCCGCGGTGCGAAACTGGACCTTCTCGGTGATCTTGGCGCCGAGCGCGTCGGCGACTTGCTGGAGACGCTCGACGCTCACGCCGGCGTAGTCGCTCGCCTCCCAGCGTTGAACCTGCTGTTCTGCGACGCCGAGCCGGTCGCCGAGGCCCTTTTGAGTGACGCGGGCCGCGATCCGGGCTTCGATGATCGCCTTGGGAAGCTCGTTGAGCGAGCGGAGGGTCCGTTGCTTCACGCGGCCGGCGCGCAGGCGATCGTATTCCCGCAGCTGGTCTTGCAGCACTTCGGCCTCGCTGCGGAGAGCGTCGCCCATGGCTTGGTAGATCCTCGGGTGCACGTCTGGGGACGGCTGGCCTGCGTCGTGCGCGGCGATCGACGCTTCGAACTTCTTCAATGCCGCGTTCGTGATTCTGTATTGGCGTTCGTTCGTGATCATGGGAGGTCCCTCAGGTCGATCGCGACGATCCCCTTGGGCTCGCGTGTGTGTTTGTCTCGCTGGAAGTGGTCTAGAAACCGGATACCTTGGGGATCGGCTGATACATCCGCGGGGAAGAGCTCGCCGCCGAACCTCAACTTCTGCGCCCGGCGGCTATCCGAGAAGTCCATCAGTGCAGGATCGAGCAGCAGCGGATCGACATTGCTGGCCTCCCAGCAGGCGTCGAAATCGTCGGGCTGTTGCTTGGCGGTCACAAAGCTCCCGTCAATGTATGCCCGGCGGCAGCCGGCACGGCGTAGTGCACGGAGTGCGCGCTCGAGGCCGTCAAGCAGGTTCCGACGATGCGGCGTGGCTCCATAACGTGTTGCGAACTCATTCCACGAGGTTTCATGTATCCCAGCGGGCAGGTTGCCCGACTCCTCGAACGGCGGTATCACAACACAATACTAGCGTTGGGTTGCGCAGTACTCCGCGGTCTCAAACGTCTTGTCAAACGAACGGGGTCGGACCGGACTGATCCGGGTGGCAGCTACGGACCGCCGACATCACGAATCGCCCGTATCTACGCGCATTCCGGGGCATCACCGCGGCCCAGTCGAACAACCCTCGTCCGACTCATAACCCGGGTGTTCTCGGGCCGAAACCCGAAGACAGCCGACCCGGGAGCGCGCCGGACCAGCCAGCCGATCCCGGGCAGAACTCATGACAGGCGTCAAATTGCGAGATTCAGCTCTTGTGCCGATGTGTCGCAGACGTAGCCCATCTCTCTGTACGTGCGGAGGCGCTTCGCATACATCCGCCGGAGGACCGGCACCTCGGCGTCGACGTAGTCGTAAATTCGGATGTCTTGCTTGGCGGCGTGGGCGCGGTGGAGACGGCCGGCGTACTGGACAACTGTTCCCTTCCACGCGATCGGCATGGTCAGTAGAAGGGTGTCGAGCCGTGGGTCGTCGAAGCCTTCTCCGAGGTACCTCCCGGTCGCGAGGATGAGCCGGGGCTCGTCGTCTGGCTGCTCGGCGAGTTGGGTCATGGCGGCACGTCTGGCCTTGGGCTTGATCCCGCCGTGGAGAACGACGACGTTGGGTATCTCGTCTCCGATGGAGTTGACGATGCGGTCGAGGTGCTCGCGACGTTCGGTGAGGACGACGAGAGCGCGGCGTTCACGAACCAGCTCACGAATGTCGGCGAGGACGAAGTCCAGCCGGTCGATGTCGTTCGCTAATGCGCCGTAAATCTCCTGAATCGACGGCTGGGTGGGGAGGATGCTTGGGTCGAAACTCGTGTCCCTTCGAACCACACGCCGACCCACGGCCTCTCCCGCGCTGACCTTGGGTCCGCTGAACATATGGCGGACGGGTCCGCATTGCATCGTAATGATCGGTTGATGACCATCACGCCGGTACGGTGTCGCCGTCAGGCCCGTGACGTATCGGGCTGGGATGGCCGAGAGCACGCGTTCGACCTGAACGGCCGGCACGTGATGGCATTCGTCGACCACAACGTGTCCGTAGCCACGGACGAGGTCCCGTAGGTCATCGCGGCGCGCGAGTGTCTGGATCATCGCGATGTCGATTCGTCGCGTCAGTCGGCGTCGGCCTGCGCCGAGCCTTCCGATGGAATTGGGCGTGACGCCCAGGAACTCGCACAGCCGTGCGGTCCACTGTTCGACGAGTGGTTTGCGGTGGACGAGAACAAGCGTGGAGCACCCGCGGTGGGCGATCAGGTGTGTTGCGAGCACGGTCTTACCCCAGCCAGGGGGTGCGCAAAGGACTCCGAAGTCGTGCTGAAGGAGCGCGCGGGCAGCCGAGTGCTGCGAGCCGTTGAGCTCACCGGAAAATTCGAGCTCGACCGTCTCGCCGGCGACACGTTCGTCGCCTAGGTTGAGCTGGACGCCGAGCTCTCCCACCAGGGAGGCGATGTCGGCTAAGCAGCCACGGGGGAGAGCCAGGTAGCCATCAAGTTCTTCGAAGCACCCGATCACGCGAGGCGTGCGCGCGACCGACAGCCGCATCCGCTGGAGTTCGGCGAACATCGGGTTGGAGAACGTTGCGAGTCGTCTGATCGCGTGAGCGAGCGTCGGAGGAAGCTTCGAACGATCGATGTAGACGCGATCCGCCAACGTGATGTCGATCGACTCGGGCAGTCGAGTCTCGCTGAGTCGCTGTCGCAGGGTGCGCGGCGGTCGCCATGGTGGGTCGCTGCGATCCGCGGCCGGGCGTACAGCGAGGGCTCCGTCCTCGTCGCCGTCGGCGATCAACTCGGTGAGACGGCTCGGCGTGATCTTGGGGATCGACGCGAGGTAGGACCACTGATCGCGATGTGGCTCGAGCCTCTCATCGAGAAATTCGGTGTTGCCAGCGGTGCGGGCGGCGCGTTGCAGGGGTAGCGCGATGAGGTTTCCGAATCCGCCGCTCGGAAGGACGTCCTGGCTTGGGAAAAGACGGTCGTAGGAGTCGATGCCAAGTGCCGCACCTAGAGCCATGGTGGCGGTGAGGATGGTGGACCCAAGCCGTCGCGCTTCGGTGGCTGGGACCGGGTCGGTGAAGAAGAACCAGACGTGAGCGCCGTTGCCGGATCTGGATCGCTCGATTGCCGGTTGGAGGCCGAGCGAGCGAGATGTCCGGATTAGCGCTTGCACGTCGGCGCGCCACGAGCCGCGGTCAAGATCGATCGCGAGCAGCCAGCAACGGTCGTCGGGAAGCAACGGATAGATACCGATCACCTCGCGTCCCTGAAGATGGGCCAGGAGCTGACGGTCGTCGAGCGTCACGAACGCTGCGTTGCCGCATTCGCCGCAGCGCACCTTGGGCTTGCCGCAGACGCCACGCTGCCACTCGTTCGCGCACCGCGGTGAGTAGCCAGATCGACTGCGGCCGTGGTTCTCCCAGCGGACGGCGAAGACATCCTCGCGGCCTCGGAACAGATCGCGAAAGAGCCGGAGCTTGGAAGCCGGTGTCCAACTCTTGCTCTCTGCACCGGTCGCGGTGAGTGAGCCCCGAAGGCGGTCCAATTCGGCCAGGCGTGCCGCGGCGACCTCTCGCCGACGATCAAGCTCATCGAGCTCCTGCCGGGCCGCTTCGATCTCGGTGTCGAGGTCGAACGCCATGCCGCCACTCTGAATATCGTCCCGGTCTGGCCGGGTTCGCTCAGAAGATGAGGTAGTCACGCACCCAACGGTGAAGCTCGGGATCGTCGAACAGCAGCGTGAGAAGGCCCGCTTCGAACTCCTTGCCTAGCTCCGCGATCCGCGTGAACAGCTGCGAGTCGCGAGCTTCCTCCACGCCGAGCGCGCTCAGCTGCTTGCGCTGGTCGCTGTCATCGACGATGGCGAGGAATTCGTCATACGCGTTCAGCGCGCGAACGCCTGGGTCGGGAGCGCCGTGATCGAGGAAGGCATCCGCGATCCGGTCGAGTGGAGGAACCGACATCCGCTCGTCGAGGTGGTCGAGCATGTCAGCGGCGGGATAGCGGTAGCAGCCGAGTACTGGCAGGAGTCCGCCGGCGAACAGAGCCTTACGGGACAGGCGAAGCTTGGCGTTGCGAAGACCCCAGCCTTCGCCCTTCCGAGCCCGCATCTTGCTCTCGAAATCAACCGCGATTGTTCGCCAGTAGCGAACGAGGTCATTGAGGAGGAACCGAGGAGGCCTGAAGTCCTTCACATTGGCGGCCAGATAGCCGTCGATCAGCGACGTTCGTGCTCGCGCGTGCACGTCCTCGCCGCAAACCGCCACCGACTCGAGAACAAAGAGCATCCGGCGGGTGAGATTCGCATTGGTGTCCTCATCCCGCCCGATCTTCTCGCGGAGATCCTCGAGCGCGACCGGCTTGCCAAAAATGTCTTCAACGCCGGGCGGGCGGCCGCCGAGAATTCGAGCAACCTGGTCGACCGACGGTCGAGCACCGTCTCGCATGGACCTCTCGAATACGACCATGAAGTCGTCATCGCTCTCGCTGGTGATCTCGTGGCGGCCCCACGACCCGGTTAGGACAACGGTCGCGTCTTCATCGACCTCGACCGACTCGAATCTCTCGCGCCGCTCGCGCAAGCGACGATTTGTCTCGGCCCGCGCGGCCACGATGTGAGGGAAACGCTGGCGCGTCGCCGCCTCAAGTCCGGAGACTCCCCGGTCAGCGCTCACACTTGTTCGCGGGCTGGCGCTGCGCCAGGCACTGCGAACGCCGTCGTCTTCATCTGCGCCGCCCAGCGGTCAGGTGGCAGCGCCTCGAGAATCCACGGCACGTCGCGGCACCGGTCCAAGACCTCGGCGAACAGCCTCTCGTCGTCCTCGGTAAGCGGCACATGATGCCCGTCGTCGAGCGAGCTGAGATGCACGTGTCGCAGGCGTGCACGGAAGCGATCAAGCAACTCGTGCGCCGCATCCATCGTGGGGTCGACGGCGCGAACGTGCGCCACGTCGAGACAGAATCCTGCGTCGGGCAAGTCCTCAAAGAACTTCTCCATCTCATCGGCGACGCGCCCGGTGAGCTTCCGGTCGTCCATGTTCTCCAGGACGAGCCTGGTACCGAGAGCGCGGTACCGGCCGACGTCCGAGAGCGTGTCCGGGTGAGCCACGACTGACCTCACCCAAAGAGGTAGCCCAGTCAGCATTCCAATGGTTGCTGCCTCATCCGGGGCGCGGTTCTTTGCTGGGGCGTGGACGGCCACATAACGAAACGGCATCCGAGGGTTGGCCCGCAAATACGCGAGCAGTCCCGGAAGCTCATCACCGGAGAGCGCGGAGAGTTCGACGGCGAAGGTCGAGATTCGACACGCGTCTGCGACCAACCCAGGCCAATCGCCCCTCGCTGAGGCGAACACGCCTGTCGAGATTCCCATGGGATGGTGGGCTGCTAGAGGTCGCGCCTCGGCGAAGGTCGCATCATCGGCGGTCGTGCTCACGGCTCTACGGTACCGGCCGTGCCCGACGTGATGAGGAGCCGGCTCGGATGGACGCGCGGGGGCGATCGTCGGAAGCCCAGTCGGCGACATTTTGATGGTTCGGCCTGTCCCAGGCCGGCGCCGTCGCCAGGCGGAGATTTGTCAAACGTGGCGTCAAACGAACCAGGCCGAACGAGCCGGATCTCAGCGTTATCAGAGGGCTGCCTCGGGTCCGGAATCCCTGCATTCATGGGGATTTGACGGCATCAGCTCGCATCGCCCGAACGACGCAAACTGGGCTCATAACCCGAAGGTCGCGGGTTCGAATCCCGCCCCCGCTACTAAGAATTAGCTGGAAATCGAGGCCTCCGAGAGATCGGAGGTTTCGTCGTTTAAGCGGTCCGCCGGCCTTTTGATGCGGTTTGACGCGGGGGGATC
Organism: Solirubrobacteraceae bacterium; assembly: GCA_035504535.1. GTDB lineage: Bacteria > Actinomycetota > Thermoleophilia > Solirubrobacterales > Solirubrobacteraceae > Palsa-465. The sequence continues at coordinate 8,701 of DATJRS010000127.1, forward strand.
CGAGGTCGAGCGGGGGGGGTGAATTTCGGACGCCCGGATGCTCTTGGAGGCATGACCGATCAAGAAGCCGTTCCCAACCCCGACCTGCTGGATGTGCTCGTCGACCAGCTCCTTGCCTGCGCCGCTCCCGTCAGCCAGATGATGGCCAGAATGCAGGAGTTCGAAGCGTCGGGTTTGTCGTCGGGCGACTCGCCACCGATCTTCGAGGTCGCACATTCCTTGATTCGCAGCGTGGTCGAGGACTTCACCGACCGCTATTCGGGTGAGGAGATCCAAATCGCGGCCGAGATCGTGGCGCAGGCCACGATCGCGATTTGCGGCAACATTTTCTTCGTACCGCCATCGGAAATACGGCGGATGTCACGGAGCTCTCGTTCAACTCGCGCGCACAGGCGGCCACGCCGGTCAGGACGCGGGCGGCGCTGATGGCCGAATCAGTTAGCGCTCAGCCACCTGAGGAGGCGAGGATTTGGCTGTGGAGGTCGAGCAGGCGCGGCACGTCAGGCGCGTCGACACGGCCCATCCCGCATTCGGTGCAGATACCCCAGTGGCGAGCGCTCCCGGGTGAGTTGATCAGAGCCGCGTCGATGTTCTCGATTTGCTCGGCGGTCGTGCCCGGTGCCTGGTCGTCGGGGTGGTAGGGGACGAGCGCGAAATAGAGCTCGGTCTCTGAGTCCGTCCTCAGGCCGGCGAGGGGCTCGAAGTAAGCGGCGTCGTTGCGGCCTTGAGGCACGGTGAACGAGACGAAATTAAGCGGCCGCCGCGCCGCCGACGTCACGGCGTTGACGAGGTCGACCTGCATCTGGAGCGACTCCGGCTGCTTGAAGTGCTGGTGGCCGTAGTCGCCATAACACAGATGCATCCCCACCGGGACATCGGCGGGCACGCGCTCGAGGCAGCGCACCAGCCCGGGCGCGATCTGCTCGAGCGGCACCTTTGGCCCCATCGCCCCCTCGAGCGCGCCGAACTCGACCGCGACGTCCCACTGGACGGCGATTCGCTCATGCGGGAGCCGCTCAAGCGCGGTGTCGAGGTCCGCGAAGAGCGCCTGCTCGTATGAGGGGGCGACCTTGGCCAGGTCGTCGGGCGCGATCGTTCCCGCCATCGAGGCCAGCGGCGTCGGGTACTGCAGTTGGAGGCGGACGTCGGTCGGGATCGTGCCCTCGTTCTGCATCCGCTCGAACGTCGCAAACGACTTGGTGTATTCGTCGGCGTACCCGAGGTTGGGCCAGTTGATCATCTCGGCCGACGCGTCGTCGGTGAGTCGCAGCTGAGGCATCGACGGCGCGGAGGGATCGGTCTCGTATGCCTTCCCGACCGACACGGTCTCGAATTCCGGCATCTGCTGGAACTTCTGGATCTGGAAGTTGATCCAGTAGCCGCGGTCACCGGTTTCCCCATCGGTCATCCGGCGGACGCCGGTCGGGATGCGCGAGCTGATCTCCCGCATCACCGTCTCTCCGTCGGGCAGATTGACCGAACCGTTGAAATGAACAGCTGTGGGTGGCATCACAATCCTCTCGGTGGTTCTCCTCTCGCGCGCGTCATATCACGCCACGGGAGTCGGCCGAGGTCCTAGAGAGGGTTCTTCCGGCGCATCCAGCGGGCCATGAGCCGCTGGAGCCCCATGCCGACCTTCTCGCCGACGCTGCCCTCGGGGGGCGCGGCCCCCAGCAGGCGGGCGAGGCCCATGTTGTCCCACTCGGCCCAGACTTCGACGATCTTGCCGTCCTGCCACCGGTCGATGCTGATGCCGGTAACCGATCCGTGGACGCCGGTCGGCGCAAGGCCCGCGAGCTCGCCACGGTGTGTCCCTTCACTGTGCCAGCGCAGCGCGACCTTGTCGCCGGACGCGATCGCGTCGTCCACGGTCATCCGAAGGTCGGGAAACGCCGTGCGGTACATCGTCACCGTCCGCTTAATTCCGTCAGGGCCGCGCAGGTCCCGCAGCGGAGCCGGAAGAGCGGGGTCGTGTTGGAGAGCCTCCCGGGCAACGAGCTGGTCGATCAGCTCGAAGTCGCCGGTGTTGAAGCTCTGCTCGAGCAGCCGACGTGAGGCGTCGGCGAGGTCGGCGGTTGCCGGGGCGGGATCCGCAGCGCCGGTCATCGCATCGCTGGACATGTTCGTCCACCTCCGTTGTGTCGTTGACGCGAGCCTACGCGCGAGCTCGCGGCCACGTCAAGGCCTGCCGCCGCCGCCGGGTCGGTTGCCCTAACCGGCGGTTACGGTCTCCTGCAGGTACCCCGAGGAGTGCGGGCCCGTGCCGACGGCGACGGTGATCACGTCGCTCCCAGGCGCGGTCGGCACGGTCGCCGAGAACTGGCCGCCCGGGGCCGAGGTGGCCACGATGGCGGTGCGGTCGTTTGCGGATCCCGTTTGGGCGGTTGAGATGACAACCTCGGCTCCGGGAGTGGTTGTGCCGGTGACGGTTGTCGAGCCGCTCACGGTTGCACCGCTGGTCGGAGAGCTGATCGTCACGGGGACGCTCGTCGGGGGACCAGCGGTGATGTAGCGGGCCCTCGTGATCGCAGGTTGGTCTGTGAGCGTGCCGGTCTGCAGATCGCGGATCAGCCGCACATACTGGCCCTCGGCCCAGATCAGGGGCGTCGCCGAGCCCGCGGCCTTGCCGTCGAGGAATCCGATCGACGCGGTGGCCGGGTTCGAGCCGTAGGGCGCGGCCGGGATGTCCGGATCCTCCCAGACCTGCTCGGGCATCAGGCCGATGCCCCAAGACATCCGCTGCATCGTGGCCGCCAGGTTCTCGGCGCCGGCGCGGTCGCCGGCCTGGAGCTCCTGTTCGGCGCGCTCGCCGTCCAGGATCGGCCACAGGTGGCCGGTCCCGACGCCGTTGTATGAGGGCGCGCCGCTGGGGGAGCAGGTGGTCGGGCCGGGTTGGTAGCAGTCTCCGTAGCCGTCGGTCGAGCCGCTGGCCTGGACGCCGTAGCGATGCCAACCGGGGCCCGACGGTGTCTGGCTCTCGAGGATCGAGTCGACGACCTTGAGCGAAGCGGTGACGTCGGGGTCGCTCGCCGGCAGCTCACCGAGTCGGGTGAGCTCGAGGAATCCGGCGTCCACCACGCGTCGCTGGTCGACGTTGTTCAGGCTGCCGTTGTTGAGGTTGTAGGTCTCGGCGGCGTTGGGGTCACCGGTTGGCGAGAGACGGATGAAGTAGCGATGGTCGCCGTAGGGCCCGGTGTCGGTGACAGTCCAGGACTTCACGTTGCGCTGGTAGTCGTCAGCGGTGGCCTGATAGAGCAGCGCCCGCGCGGGGTCGCCGGCGGCTTGGGCGAGATGGGCGGCGGCGGTCAGCCCGGCGATCTCGGCTGCGATCGTCGACGGCGAATATGCGATGTGCTCCTCCCACCGGTCCTCGCCGTAGATAGGCCCGTGGGCGACGATGAAGTCGGCGTCGGGCCGGAGGTGCCGCTCGTAGAAGGACTTCTCGCCCGTGAAGCCGGCGTCCCACGCCATCAGCAGCGGATAGGCGTCCTCGTCGATCTCGTAGAGGCCGTAGGTGTCGGGAGCGACTGACCCGTCGAGCTCGGAGTCGCGCGGGAAGCTTCCGTTTGGCTGCTGGGCCCGGTCGAACAGGAACTCGACCATCTGTCGGGCGGTCGCGAGGTCGCCGTCGGCGAGCAGTCCGGTGAACGTCTCGTAGCTGTCGCGAGCAAAGACCGATCGGTACGTGTAGCCGGCGTGCGTGGTGACGGCCAGCATCGACTGTCCCCACGGGTCGGCCGGCGCCGCCACGAACGCGCCCAGATTGGTCTTGTCCTCGGCGGCCTTGATCACGTTGGCCGCGAGCCAGTAGGAGCGGGCGTCAGCCTGGGGCGGGGCGTGCAGGGTTGCGTCGTAGCGGTGCCAGCCGTTCACGTAGGCGTCGAGCGTTGCGCTATACGGCGTCGTCGCGCTCCGCTCTGCCGTGGCGATCGCTTGCTTCGCCGTCGCAGCGAATCCGAGCGCGAGTGTGAACGGGCGCGCCGGGTTCCTGATCTGCGCGGTCTGCACGACGTTGCCGTCTGTGGCCGAGTCATAGACGTTGCGTAGCCGGTGGTAGGTGTCGAGCTGGGTCAGGCCGTCGGTGGGGGTGCCGACGAAACCGCTCGAGGCGCGCTCGAATCGGCGGTCGGCGGTCAGCGCGCCGACGACCTGTGCGGCCCACGGGCCGGTGGGGGTGGTTGTGTCGGAAGCGACCAGCGCGCCCGTAGCCGGGTCGATGACGGCGTTGTTCGGGAGCGCGTTCGTCGGTCCGCCACCGCCGGTGTTGTCGATCTGCGCGTCGTAACGGACATAGACCTTCAGGCCTCGCAGGCTCGCGGGCGCCGTCCCGGGGAGCGGCTCGAGCATCGTGTGCATGACCACGCTGTCGCGGGCTGGATCCGTCAGATAGTCGGTGACGAGGGCAAAACCGTGTTTCGGGTCGCGGCTGGTGACCTGGCATACCATCCCGCTGCGGTCGGGCGAGCCGACCGTATAGGTCATGTCACGCTGCTGCATATCGGTGAACGACCGCCCGTCGGTCACGATGTACTGAACCGTGTTGACGTTGCTGTTTTCGATCGTGGGACTGAACGTGTCCGAGAGGACACCGTCGGCGACCGTGAACCACACCTTCGAGGTCGTGTTGCGCGCGGTGCCGAAGCAATCCTTGCGAGCCAGGTCAAGGTATGACTGAGCGCCCGGACCGTCCGGGGCGGCGCCACCGGGCGTCGACGCTGCCGACTCCGTGGCCACGAGAACACCCGTCGTCACGACGATGGCGATGACCGCAATCACGCGGGCGGCCATGAACATTGCTGACCGCATGGCTTTACCTCTCCTCTCGGGACTACGGCCGCGCCTACCCAAGCCAACTTGGCCCGAAACTCGGATGCGGTCCTGTTCAGCGACCGTCGCGATCGGCGTCGCCCACCGCGCTGGTGGTGAGCAGCGCGAGAACGTCGGCGCCGTGGCGCTCGATGAACGCGGGGCCGACACCCCTGATCTGCGCGAGGGACTCGAGTGAGTTCGGGTGGGTGGCGGCGATCGCGGTGAGGGTGCGGTCGTGGGCAACGGTGAACGCGGGCTTGCCGTCCGCCGCGCGCAGGCGCCACTCACGCAACGCGGCGAACAGCGCCGGATCGGCCGGTCCGAGCGCTGGCGTCTCCGGAGCCGAATCGCCCGCCGCGGTGTGACCTCGGCGCCGGGATCGCCGCGCGGTAGCGAGGGTCGTTGGGTCCGGGAGACCGATCGTGTCCGAGTCACAGATATCGCAGCAGCGGCCACTCGGTGCGCCGGGGCGGTGGTCGCCAAAGTGGTCGAGCAGGGTGCGACGGCGGCAGGCATTGGGCGCGCACGCGAAGGCCTGGACCGCGTGGTAATGGCGCCACGCTCGGTCGCGGGCCTCGCGGCAGATCACGGTCAGCCGGGCGGCCGCGGCGGCGCCGGTCAGCGTCACGGTCAAACGGCCGCCGCGAGCGGGCGCCAATCGACAGTAGCCCGCGCGCTCGGCGACTCCGAGGCAGATTCGGTCGCGGTCGTCGGAGAGGGGATCGAGCTCGAGGCCGTCGCGGGCACCGCGCGACTCGAGCCGGCGGACGAGGGCGAGCACGTCGCTCGGCTCGATCGCGTCGCGCTTGATGAAGTTGATCAGCCGGCCGAGGTCGGAACGGCTCGAGAGCAAGATCGCGCGCGCGGGCGCACCGTCACGGCCCGCGCGGCCGACCTCCTGGTAGTAGGCCTCGACGCTCGTCGGTATCGCCCAGTGGATCACGGCGCGAACGTCGGCCTTGTCAACGCCCATCCCGAACGCGTTTGTCGCGACGACGATCTCGGCGTCTCCAGTCATGAAGCGGTGCTGGGCCGAGGCTCGCTCGTCGGGGGGCATGCCGGCGTGGTATCCGACCGCGAGCAGTCGCTCTGACCGCAGCAGCTCGGTGACCTCCTCCACGTCGCGCCGGGTCCCGCAGTAGACGATTGCGGGCCGCATCGAGGAGTCCGACAATGCCAGCGACAGGAGCGCTCCCTTCCGCGCCTTGGTGCCCGCCCCGTCGAGCCCGACCACGTCGAACGACAGGTTTGGCCGGTCGAACCCCGCACGCAGCACGAATGGGTCGCGCAGGCCGAGCCGAGTGACGATCTCATCGGCCACCTCCTCGGTCGCGGTCGCGGTGCAGGCCATCACGGTCGGAGAGCCAAGCCGATCGATGACGCTGCGGAGTCGCAGGTAGTCGGGGCGGAAATCGTGGCCCCACTCGGAGACGCAGTGGGCCTCGTCGACCGCGAACAGGTCCACCCGTCGCGCGGCCAGCGCGTCCAGGAACGACGCCGACGCAAACCGCTCGGGCGAGCACAGCACGATGCGGCTGCGCCCGCCGCGTACATCGGCCAGCGCCCGGGTCACCATGCTGCCGTCCATGCCAGAGGCGATCATTGCCGCGGGGTGGCCGCCCTGGAGCAGACGACGGTACTGGTCGGCCATCAGCGCGATCAGCGGTGAGACGACCACGGTCAGGTCAGTCGAGGCGATGCCGGGGAGTTGGTAGCACAGACTCTTGCCGCCGCCGGTCGGCATCACCACCAGGCTGTCGCGGCCGGCGAGCACGGCCGCGACCGCGTCGCGTTGTCCCGGCCGGAAGGCGTCGAGACCAAAGTGCGCAAGCAGGGCATCTGGGTTGCGTGGGCCGTCATAACGGCGCTCGACGGCGTCGTTCAGCTCGTCGATCCGATCGAGACCGGCGAGCGCCCTCCGCGCCGCGGTGTCCTCCTCGACCATCGAGATCTGCCGCGGCTCGCTGGACTGGGCCGCCGCAAGGGCCGAGGCCAGCGGTGCTGCCCGATCGCGCTCGTCAGCGGACAGCGTCCGCCACAGCGACCGCAGCTCGCTCAGTTCCGATTGCGCCAACCTCTCCGAGCGGTCCGCCTCAAGCCGCCGCAACAGCGCGGTCGCACGCTCGGTGAACTCACTCATGCCGGTCAGCCTAGGCGGTGAGCAAGACGCGACGACGGTTCGACAGCGGGTCAGTCACACCGGCCATTCTTGGGCACGGATGGATGAGCGCGCGGGAAACGGTCCGATTTGTTGCTAACTCGATGCGAATTTGAACGCGCGGGACCGGGAGGCTTAGAGACGCGCCCGGCCGCAGCCGGGGATCAGTCTGCCACCGCTGCGACCGTGAGCCTGATCGTCTCTGCCACGGCGCCTGGATCGTCGAAGAACGGGACGTGTCCGGCGCCGAGCGTGACGTGCCGAGCCCAGGGCAGCCGCTCACGCGCCCGCGGCGCCTGGCGCGAGTAGATCAGCAGGCGGTCATAGCGGCCCCAGGCGATGGTTACCGGCGTGTCGCGAAGGTCGTTTCCGGCGGTGAAGTCGTAGTGGTTGAGGGCGGCGAGTGCCGGAGCAAACGCCGGCGCCGCCCACGCGTCGTCGACTGTGGCCACAGCCTCCTCTGCGGGGATTCGGGTGGGCCAGCCGAAGATCTGCTTGAACAGGGCGGCGCGCCCGGCGGGGGTCGCGGTGAGCGTGCGAACTGCCGGCCGGAGCGGCTGCGGCACGGATACCAGGAGTGTCAGCGAGAGCTGGGCGAAGCGGCGCTCGCCAGGCGTCCAGAAACCGGCCGGGGAGAACGCTGTGACCGAGCTCACCGCCTTCTGACGGGCGAGCTCAAGCGCGATCGCGCCACCCATCGAGTTGCCGGCGACGTGTGGACGTACCACTCCAAGTTCGCTGAAGAAGTCCGCGAACGCTTGGGCATACGCGGTGGGGTTCGGTTCGACGCCGGCGGGCAACGGCGCCGAGCGTCCGAAGCCGGGTGAATCGCATGCGATCACGTCGAAGCTCGGTATCAGCTCGGTGATCACGGGCCGCCACGCCTGCCAGTGGTGGGCGATGCCGTGCAGGAGCACGAGCGGTGGCCCGGTTCCGACGCGGTGATAGTTGATGCTCACGCCGAGGCGTCAGGTCGCGCGGGCGTACGCCCGCGGATCAGATCGGCCGCCTTCTCGGCGATCATGATCGTCGGGGCGTTGGTGTTGCCGCCCGGAATGATCGGCATGATCGAGGCGTCGGCGACCCGCAGGCCCTCAATGCCGTGGACGCGCAGGTGCGAGTCGACCACCGCGGCCTGATCGGTGTCGCTCATCCGGCACGTGCCCACGGGGTGGTAGATCAGCATCAGGCGCCGGCGCAGGTCGGCGGCGAGGTCCTCTTCGTCGACCGCGTCGGGTCCAGGCTTGAGCTCCTTGACGATGATCTGCTTGAGCGGACTGTGGCCGGCGATCTCACGCGCGAGACGCACCCCGGCGATCAGCGAGGCGACGTCGTCTTCCGGCGCGAGGCTGTTGGTGATGATCCTCGGCTTGTCGGCCGGGTCCGCGGAGCGAAGCCAAACCTGGCCGCGGGCCTGGGGAGACACGAGTACGGGTCCGATCGCGATGCAGTGGCCGTCGTACTCCTCCGCGCCGTGATCGTCGAAGTACGCGGCTCCCATGTGAAACTGAATGTCGGCTGCGGGGAGCCCCGCGCGCGTGCGCACGAAAGCGACGACCTCGGCCACGGTTGAGCTCAGCGGTCCGGTGTGGCGCAGCAGCCATTCGGCCAGTGGCTTGGGCCGATCGGCTCCGTACAGGGTTCGCTCGTCGGAGACCTCCCAGAGGATGGTCACGAACGGGTGGTCCTGAAGATTGCGCCCGACGCCTGGAAGGTCGTGGCGAGCCGGCACGCCAACCTGCCGCAGCTCCTCCGCCGGCCCGATCCCGGACAGAAGCAGCAGCTGGGGAGAGCCGATCGCGCCGGCGCAGAGCACGACCTCGCGTTCGGCGCGCACGACCTCGCTGCCATCACGGCCCCGGCGGACGCGCACGCCGACGGCGCGTGCGCCCTCGAGCTCGAGTCCGAGAACCATGGCCTTGGTTCGCACTTCGAGGTTGGGCCGTCGCAGCACGGGCTTCAAGAACGCGTCGGCGCTGCTCCAACGGCGTCCGTCGCGCTGAGTCACCTGGAGCATCGCTGCTCCGTCCTGCTCGGGACCGTTGTAGTCAGCGATGCGCGGGATGCCCGCCGCGGCGCACGCGTCGAGCAAGATCCTGTCGACCGGCCGGGGTGAGCGCTGCTCGCTGACCCGCAGCGGCCCGCCGGCGCCGTGGAACTCCGACGCGCCGCGGACGTTGCCCTCGGAGCGCTTGAAGTACGGGAGCACGTCGGCGTAGGCCCACCCGGGCGCGCCCTGCGCCGCCCAGCCGTCGTAGTCGAGCGGTCGCCCGCGGACGTACAACATCGCGTTCATCGAGCTCGAGCCGCCGAGCGCTTTACCGCGCGGGATGTACAGCGACCGATCCCCGAGGTGCGGCTCGGGCTCGGTCGAGAAGTCCCAGTCGAGCTTGGTGTGAAACTGCTTGGGGAACGCGGCCGGAATCTTGATGTTGAGCGAGCGGTCCCCGCCTCCGGCCTCGAGCAAGAGGACACGGGTTCCCGGATCCGCGGACAGGCGATTGGCGAGAACGCACCCGGCGGAGCCGGCCCCGATGATCACGTAGTCGTACACCTCAGGCCGCGACCCCTGCCGGCGGCTCGACGAATCGGTAATCAGCGGGCTCGATGGTCTGGGTGCGCTCCATGTACTCCCGCATGTAACCGGGCCAGTTGGCCACGATCCGGCCGGCGTCGTCGCGATACCACGAGTGACACCGCGTCCACGCGGTGCCGGAGAAACGCAGCTGGAGCGCGCGGTCGCTGGTTGCCTCGACCTCGGGTCGCACTTCGATCGCGCCGCCGCCGCGCTGCTTCACCAGCTGCAGCGCCTGGCGTATATACGACGCCTGGGCCTCGTGGTAGAAGATGATCGAGCCGCCGGAGGTGTTCGTGTTAGGCCCGTACATGATGAACATCGAAGGGAAGCCCGGCACGGTCATCCCCAGGTGGGCGTGCGCGCCGCCCGCCCACACCTCGTGGAGATCCCGGCCGTCGGCACCGGTGACCTGCATCGGGAAGATGAACTCCGTGGTCTTGAAGCCGGTACCCCAAATCACACAGTCCAGCTCGTGCGTCCGCCCATCCGGGGTGACGATGCCGGTCGGGGTCATATGGCTGATCGGGTCGGTCACCAGCTCCACGTTCGATTGTGCGAGCGTGCGGAGGAAGTAGGAGCTGAACAGAACGCGCTTGCAGCCAAAGGTGTAATGCGGCCACACCTTGCGGCGTAGGTCGCGATCGCGCAGTTGCCAACGCATGAACAGCGCCGAGCGCAGGTGAAACAGCCGACCGACCGTGCGCGGGTGACGTATGGCGAGCGTCAGCGACTCGCAATACTGGAACATGAACTTGCGCCGGAACGCTTGCACTCCGGGCACGTATCGGACCAGTGCCTTGAACGCGCGCGGGTAGGGCCTGTTCTTACGCGGTAGGAACCAGTTACCGGTTCGCTGAAAGACAGTCAGCTTCTGTACCTTGTCCGCGATCTCGGGAACGAACTGCACGGCGCTGGCGCCGGTACCAACCACCGCGACCCGCTTACCGGCCAGATCAAAGTCGTGATCCCACTGGGCAGAGTGGAAGCTGTGCCCTGCAAACGTATCCCTGCCCTCGATGGGCGGGACGGACGGCTTGTGGAGCTGGCCGGTGGCGATCACGATCGCGTCTGACTCATAGACCTGCCCCCGATCGGTCGTGACGTGCCACCGACCACTCGCGTCGTCCCAGCGACATGCCGTGACGACGCTACCGGTCGCGATCAACCGGTCGACTCCGAGCGCGCGGGCGACCTCGTGCAGGTAGTCGAAAATCTCTCGCTGAGGCGAACACAGCCGCGACCAGTCGCGCCGCTGTGCATAGGAGAAGGAATAGAAGTGGCTCGGGACGTCGCAGGCAGCTCCGGGGTAGCTGTTGTGGAACCACGTGCCGCCGAAATCGGGCGCCTTCTCAAGGAGCGTCACGTCGGTGATCCCGTTTCGCGCCAGTTCGACCGCGGCGGCGATCCCGCCGAATCCTGCCCCGATGATGACCACCTTCATGAGCTGGGGACACGATAACCGGGACGACCCGGCACAGCTATAGCGGAGCCCCGTCCGTCGGGCCGGCGCCGCTTTGGCGACGCCGAACCGACGTGACGGCGCCGAGCTACGAAGCCCCGGCGTAGCTGACTGGAACCTGGGGCGACTGTCCCGCCAACGTCCTCACGCTGAATGGGACCTGGACCGGCCCGGCCGTCTGCGGTTCCGACGGGGCGAGGATCTGCAGCTCGGTTCCGGTCATGTACACGTAGTTGATATCCATCGAGGACTCGAGCGTGGGATCACCGAAGTCCGCCCAGTCGATGGTCTGGGGGTTCAGGCCGACTCCCTGGACGGTGATCACCGTGGTGCCTGCCTCACTGGCGTAGCTGGCGGGACCGGCCGAGGTGGAGACGGAGGTGATGCGCGGCGCCGGGACGTAGTCGTACTCGGTCGGCGCCGGCTGCAGCTCGCAGGTGCACGGCGGCACCTGCACTCCCGACGGGCCGATCGCGAATGTCCCTTCCGGCGGAGGCAGGATATGTCCCGTGGCGCTCGTGCCGCGGTAATTGGACACCCTGACCTGCACCTGGCAGATGTCGTTCGTGGCGTTCTCACCTGCGAATGCACCGGTGGAGGGCAGTGGTGTGCACTCGGTGCGCCGCGACAGCGGGGGTGCCACCGCGGTGATCTCGTTGGGGCTCTTGACCACGAAGTACGCGGCGCGGACGCCACCGAAGGTCACGCTGCGTACCCCGAGGAATCCGGAGCCGAGGATCGTGACGCGATTGGGAGCCGTCTCGTCCCCTCCGACCGGGATCAGGCCCGTGATGCTGGGAACCAGACTGTTTGCGCTGGTGTCCACGTACTCGAACCTCGAGCGCAACCCGGGCGCACTCGACTCGTCGTCCTTCAGAGTCACGATGATCTGAGCCGCTCCCGCGCCATCCTGGGGGGCGGGTGCATACGCCGCCAGCGTTTCCCGGGCCGGCGGCAGCGTGACCGTGATCAGGTTCGGACCGTGGACGGTGAAGTCCGCCGGGGGGACCTGGGCCCCGCCGACCTCGATTCCCGCGACGTCGGGCGACCAACGGGACCCGAAGCCACGACCGAAGATCGCCACCCGCTCCCCGCCGGCCGTGCTGCCGAACGCAGGGGCGACGCCGAAGACGTCCGGACGGCTACCCGCGTTTGCGAAGCTGCACAGGTAGTACGCGAGGCCGGGGTTTCCGCCCGGATCGGTCAGTCGCGGCGAGCCCAGCCCCGAGGCCTCGTCGTAACCGGTCCGGGCCGGGAACACCAGCCCGTTGTCCAGATCGTAGATGTCATTGTTGCCGGCGGTGATGTCGTTGAATGACGCTGCGTAGTCGCCCGGGTTTGAGGCCACGGCGTACAGCAGCGGGTTCACGAAGCCGACTCCGCTGCGCGTCGCGGGCTGCGAGGCGCACGTCGATGAGGCGTTGACGTCGGCGAGCAGCGCCGCCCAGATGGGCGTCGACGACGAGGTGCCGCCGATGGTGGACCAGCCGCCGAACAGGACCGAGTAGACGCTGATCGATCCAGTCATCTCATCGCCCTGTGCCGAGACGTCGGGCACGAGGCGGCATGGCGTCGAGGAAGTGGCGTCAGGCAGCGTCGACTGGCAGAAGTTGGACGGATACCCGAACTGGGTCTCAACGCTGTTGGCGTTGGCGTAATCCGGGCTGCCGGGCAGAGCGATACCGGGGACCGTCGCGTCCCGCTGCCAGGTCGGCATCGTCCACGACTGGGAGATGCCGCCCCCGCCCCCGCCACCGTCGCCGCCGTCGTTCCACACATGCTCTCCGGCCGGAGAGGTGGTGGCGTCGGTGATCGTGGTGCCTCCAACGCCAACCACGTACGGCTGGCTCGCGGGGTCATCCACGGACACCGGGTTCTGGCCGGCAGGCGGCGGATTGTCGCGTTCCTCGTTGCAGGTGTCCGCGCCGGTGTCGCCGGCGGCGGAGAAGATCGACTGCCCCTGGGCCGCGGCCTGCTGGAACACGAGGTTCTCGGCCTGCTGGAGCCCCGGCTGACCGAGCTGCACGTCCTGCTCGCACAGACCCCAGCTCGAGCTGATGATCTGGTCGCGGTCGGCGTCGACCATCGCCACGTATTCATCGATCGGGTCGTACTCGATCCCGTCCGCCGTATAGCTCGGCATCTCGTAGACGTCGATGTTGGCTCCGGGAGCCAGCGCGGACACATCCTCGACGTCGAGCACGGCCTCGCCCGTACCCGGACCGGCCGGCTGGCCGCCTTCGACGGGGATCACGTGCAGCCGGGACATCATGCTCGCGGCCTGGGACGCGCCGAAGTAACAGGCATCGAAGGTCTGGATGTCCGAACGCAGGAACGGCTCGAGCTCGTAGATCGCGATGTTCTGGCCGGTGCCCACATCGCCGGCGTTGTAGAGGCCGAAGGCACCGTACGCGTTGGCGATCTGATCGTCGGTCAACCCTCCGTACTGCTGTGCCCCGGCGGTGGCGGCCGGGCATGCCTTGGGCGCGCCCAACGGATGGGCGAAGGGGGCCGTCCGGGCGGCCGGAATCTTGCCGGCGTCGGAGGCCGGCGCCCGAATGATCCCCGCCGGCTGATCCCGCACCAGATCGTTTAGCCCGAGGACCGCGGTGACACTTCCCGCGATCGCGGATGGAAGCGTGATACCCGAGGTCGTGGCGCGACCGAGCGAGCCGCCAGCCAGGCGATAGCTCTCGAGCCCGGTGTGAAAGGCGCGCTCGACCTGCGCGGCGGAGCCTGTGAAGCTCATCAGCAGCGCGTCACTCGAGATCCCGGTGACGCGCAGTCCATCGACCCGCAGTTGCTTGCGCACCGCACCCAGCGTTGCCGATGTGGGACCGAAGCGGGCGGCGAAGGCTCCGGGTCGGAGGTAGTGGTGGAACATGGGCGAGCGCTTATCGGTGACCTCGGCGATGAAACGCGTCAACGCGGCGCTGTTGCGAGGCTTCAGCACGACCGCGCCGGACTCGCGGGCGCTCGCCGCAACTGCGCCGACGGCCCGTGCTCCGGACGGAATGCGCGGGGCGAGCTGGATCCGACTCAGGAGCGGCGGTCCGGCGACCGCCGAGCCGGCGAGAACGAACGCCGATATGACCAGCACCCCGGCGGTCGCGGCAAGCGGCGAGCGCATGAGCCGGCGCCTGGGTGAACCACCCGGCCCAGATCCGCGGACTCGACGAGCCGTACAAGCAGCCCAGACCCTCATCACCCACCTCCCGATCACGGGTTTTCAAAGTCAACCGGAACGCTTCGGCCTATACCCAGCGGCCGGGGAAACGCTATACCACCGGCGTGCCGAACGAGCCACTCGGGCAGCGACCGAGTCCAGGACCCACGTCGCCTGCGACTTCCTCCCCGGGAAAGAGGCGCTGCCGCGCCCGCTCCAGGTCGGTGAGCGGAGGCGCTGGGCCGCTGACCTGCGGCCCCCATTGGGACGTTTGAATGAGTGCGCGGGCGATCGACCCGACATGCGTGAACGCGCCGTCGTCTGCAATAAAAGCGAACACGTGTTCGCTATAATTTGTCTATGCGCGAAGACGAAGTTATGCGAGTTACAGACATCGGCATGGTGGCGCTTGGCTACGGGCGGTTCGTGCGAGCGGATGACATCGTGGCTGTGCTGCCGATCGAGGACGGGCGGGGTCCCGGACGGCGCACACACGTCCACGTCGCCGGGCTCGCGATGCCGATCGTCGCCTCGCGCTCCGAGGACGCGATCCTTGCGGACATGATGAAGGCCGCGAGCGGCGCGGGCCGCCGCATGCTGAGCCCCGATGACGGCCGCGCACCACGCGCCGGACGAGCCGGGAGTCCACGCGCCGGACAAGCCGCGAGTCCACCCGCTGGACAAGCCGCGAGTCCCGCGCCTCATCGTCGAAGTCGCCTTGGCTTCGGCGCGCGTCGGACCTGAACATACGGTGCGGCGCGCACGAGCGAGCCCGGGTTGGCGGGCTCGCTCCGTGACGTGTTCCTGCTAGCGGTCGCTGGCCGCGACGCCGGTGTGAAGGCGGCCTGTCAAGGCGCGCCGGGCAGGGACATGATGTTCGTGACCTCGTTCGCCGGCGGGACGGCCGGGACCGGCTCAAGCCCGTACTTGACGAAGTCGACCTGGATGTCCTCGGAGAAGGGTTGCCCTTCGACGTTTCCCGTCGCGGACACGACGATGCGTCGGGCATGGTCGGAGGAGTCGACCCACGCGTCAATCGGCAGGTAGTGGAGCCCGGTCAGCTTCTCCATCGACGCGATCGCCGACGAAGCGCTTGACCGCTGGGAGGCGGGCAGCGTGTCGACGACCTTCGATAGATCGATGGTGGCGCGCCAACCAGTCGTGCTGACCCCGTCGACCGTCTGCTGGCCGAGGTTCTGGACGCTTCCCGTCGAGGCCGCGTGCACGAACTGCAGGAAGTGCGCGGGGTTATCGCCCGGGTCGCCGGCCAGCGACGACAGTCCCTGCATTCCGCCGCTCTTGCCGATGTCGGAAAGGTTGAGCTCCAGCCAGGGCTTTCCACCGGGGATCTTGCTGGCGAGCGAAGCCGGCAGCTTGAGGTAGAAGTCCGTGCCGAGGATCACCTCGTTGATCTGGAGGTTCTCGCCGCCGACGGTGGGCGGGTTCAGGTTCATCGTCAGCTGACCGGCGTGGCTGGCCTGGTCGAAGGTGCCGGTACCCGTCACGTTGAGCGTGCGGCCCGCAGCGCTCCCGGTTACCTTCATCGCGATCTGGTAGCCGGCAACGCTCGAGGAGACGTACGCGGCGCGCACGGTGCTGACACCTCCGCCCTTGTTTGACGATGAGGACCCGCCGCAGCCCGCCACGAGCAGCCCGGCGGTGATCGCGCTGAGCGCGACGGCGGTTTTGATGGGGTGGTGTTGGCGGATCATGTCCGCTTCTCCTTATGGCTCTTGATGTATCGCATCGGAATCGATTTACCATCAAAGTGATATCACTCGGCATCGATGCTGTCAAGCCGAAGATCGTGAGGGCGGCCACCGGTCGTGAGCTGCGAGCAGACACAGTTGGCACAGAGTTGGAACGACTGTGTCTTGTTCCGTTGCAGGCAGCAGGAGCAAGCTTCGGACATGGCAACCCTGGCTCAGAAGATCGAGGCCGAGACGAAGATGCGAGCGCTGCTCGAGGACGCCGGGCTACCCCAACCGGATCACGTCGAGTACGGCTTCACCTGCATCCGGTTCTTCTTCATGGAAACCAAGACCGTGGTCGTGATCGATATCGATCAACCCGAGAACGGCGACGTGGACTTCGAAATGGACGTGCCCGACGACGTCGGGACCGACGTGGCTGAGTCAGAAAGGGGTCGCCGGGGTCGGCGCTTTGGTTAGAGTGCGGCCGTGCCCGCCGAGCTGATGCGAAAGGACCTGACCGAGCAGGCCGCTCTGGTACGCAGCGGCGAGGTCTCGGCGGTGGAGCTGGTCGATGCCGCGATCGCGGGTTTGGAGAGCGCGCCGGAGCTGAACATCCTCGTCCACGAGCAATTCGACGAGGCTCGGGCAGCGGCCGCCGGTCCGTTGCCGGACGGCCCGTTGGCGGGCGTTCCGTTCCTCCTCAAGGACCTCGCTGAGCCGCAGGCGGGAAAGCCCGAGCGGATGGGCTCGCGCGCGCTGCGTGATCACGTGGCGAGCGAGACCGCGTGGACGGTGGAGCGGTATCTCGCCGCTGGCCTGATCATCTGCGGGCGCACGAACACGCCCGAGTTCGGCAATCACTGCGCGACCGAGCCGGCACTGTCGGGACCGACGCTGAATCCATGGAACCACGCCGTGTCCCCCGGCGGGTCGAGTGGGGGATCCGCCGCTGCGGTGGCCGCTCGGCTGATCGGTGCCGCCTCGGGCGGAGACGGCACCGGGTCGATCCGGATGCCGTCGTCGTGCTGTGGGCTCGTGGGACTCAAGCCACGTCGCGGGCGCAGCACGCTCGGCCCGATGTCCGGCCAGATGCTCGACGGCCTGGTCAACAAGCACGCGCTCACCCGGACCGTGCGCGACACGGCGCTGCTGCTCGATGTCGTGGCCGGCCCCGGGCCGGGCGACCCGTACACGGCGCCCCCACCGCAGCGCCCGTTCGTGAGCGAGGTGGGTGCCGATCCGGGACGCCTGCGCATCATGCACGCCGACGGTCCGCCGTTCCCGGGCGAGGTCGATCCGCGGGTCCAGGAGGTCGCCGACCGCGCGGCGCGCGCACTCGAGGAGCTGGGTCACGATGTGCAGCCGGGAGCGGGCCCTCAGTTCGATCCCGAGGTGGTGCGCCGCTCGATCTCCATATTCCACGCGGTCGACAACGCCTCGACCTTCGGGTGGCTGACCGAGGAGCTCGGGCGTCCTCCGGCCGAGGACGAGCTCGAGCCCGTCACCTGGGACATGCTCCGCGAAGGCCTCGCGCTCAGCGCCGTCGACCACGCTGACGCGATCGACAACCTCCACGCCCAGACCCGCCGGGCCGCCGTGGCCTTCGCGCACGGCGACGTCCTGCTGGCGCCCACCCTCAACGTGCTCCCGCCACCGCCCGGATCGCTGTCGGTATCGCGCGGAACGGTCGACGCGTTCTTCGACGTCGAGTTCTCCATGACCGGCTGGACTGCGGTGGCGAATGCCACCGGGTGGGCGGCGATCACGCTGCCGATCGGCGAGGTGGACGGGCTGCCGGTGGGAGTGCAGCTGCTCGCGCCCGACGAGGCGGTGCTGCTCCGGGTGGCCGCGCAGCTCGAGCAGGCGCTGCCCTGGGCGGACCGCCATCCGCCCGAGTACGCCTGATCGCCCGCGGTCTCGAGCTCTAACGGCGACCGGCGATCTCAGGTGGCCTCAGCGGACCTCGACCGCCGACGCCACCAGAGTCGAGGTCTTCGGCGCCGCGCTCGCGCGCACCACGATCCGCACGCGATCGCCCCGAAACAGGTCGTGTGAATGTTCGAACGCCACACCGGCCGAGTCCCACGCGGTCCGGGTGATCGCCACCAGCGGAGCGCCCTCGGGCACCCCGAGCAACCTCGCCTCTGACGTTCCGGCGCTGACCACTTCGATCCGCTCCTCGGCCTCGCCGGCCTCTAGGTGGTACTCGGAGATCAGCAGCTCGTAGATCGATCCGCTCAGCGAGCGGTCGAGCAGGTCCGGGAAACGGGCGGCGGGAAAGGTCGCGCGTTCGAGCGAGATCGGCTCGCCGTCGGCCAGGCGCACACGCACGATCTCGTGGGCGAGCTCGTCGGGCCCCAGGCCGAGCGCCGCGGCCAGCTCGCCGTCGGATCCGATCATCCCGGTCGAGATCACCCGAGCGTCGGACTGGAATCCCGACCTGCGCAGGTATGAGGGCAGGCTCGCCAGGCTTGTGAGATCCCGCTCGACCTTGCGTTCGGCCACGAAGATCCCGCCGGTGCGTCCGCGCGCGCGGCGGATCGCGCCGCTGCGAGCCAGGTCGTTGAGTGCAGCCCGGACGGTGCTGCGTGACACGCCGAACCGCTCGGCTATCTCGCGCTCGGCGCCGAGGCGCTGCCCTGGGGAGAGCTTGCCCGAGGAGATCTCGCCAAGGAGCTGATCCCGCAGTTCGGCCGCCGCCGGGCCGAGCGAGAGCGGAAGCTGCGAGCCTCGGAAGCTCGCGGCCATCCGCTACTGGGCCTCGAGCGCCAGGAGCGACTCGGGCAGGATCTGGCCCCCATCGACGCCAATCGTCTGGCCCGTGAGGTACGCCGCCTCGTCGGTGGCGAGAAACAGCGCCACGTTGCCGACGTCCTCGGCGGTTCCGAGCTTCCCCATCGGGATGGAGGACTCCATCTTCTCGCGGTACTCCGGCCCGAGCTCCGTCAATCCCTCGCTCACGACGTTGCCCGGCAGCACGGCGTTTACCGTGATCGCGCTGCGGGCCAGCTCGATCGCGGCGGTGCGCATGAACCCGAGTTGCGCCGCCTTGGTCGCGCCGTAGTGCGACCAGCCGGGAAAGCCGGTGATCGGCCCGGTGATGGAGGAGGTGATGATCACCCGTCCATGCCCGCTCTTTGCCAGCGCGGGCACGGCCGCCTTCACCGCGAGCATCGTGCCCTTGATGTTGGTGGCGAAGATCGAGTCGATGTCCTGCTCGGTCATGTTCTCGAGCCGGGCATCGGGGAAGACCCCGGCGTTGGCACACAGGACGTCCAGACCACCGAAGCGGTCGACCGCCTCGGCCACCATCCGCTCGTTGTCCGCCGCCACCCCGACGTCCGCGCACACGTACGCGACCTCTCCGCCGTCGGCACCAAGCTCGGCGGCGGCCTGCTCCCCGACCTTGCGGTCGCGACCGACGATCGTGACCCGGGCACCGGCTCTGACGAATACCGTGGCGATGCCCTTGCCGATGCCTCTGCTCCCGCCGGTGACAAGAACGCTCCGGCCGGTTATGGGGGTGAACACGGTGGACCCCTCCTAGCGGGTTGCGTGGGTTGACAGGTAGTCCTCGGCCAGCTGGCACGTGATGTTCGTGTACGGGACGCCGAGCTCGGCCGCCTCCGGCGCGAACATGTGGTGTGAGCCGATCCAGGCGACGATCAGCAACCGCCGCATCATCACGAACGTCTCCAGCTCGGCCTCGGCGGCCGGCTCGAGATCCGCCACCGAGCGATACCCCTCGACCCAGGCCTCGCGCCACTCGGGAACGCGCGGGTCCTCCTCGATGAACGTGATCGTGGTCGCGAAGTCGTACATGTACCAGGAGAATCCGCAGTCGTCGAAGTCGATCACGACGACCCGGTCACCGTCGACCAGCAGGTTCGCGAGTCGGAAGTCCGCGTGCACGAGGCCGAAGCGACTCTCGTCCTGGCCGTAGCGCTCGAGCCGGGCCGCGACTGTCGCCTCCAGTCGTTCGAGCAGCGCGAGCTCCTCGGGGCCGATGCCGAGCCCGTCCCGCCACGGGCCCCAGTGGCCGAGGGGTCCGATCGAGTAGTCGTAGTCCCAGCGAGGCCGCGCGAAGTCGGCCGGCCTGTGCCACTCGCGAACGTGGCGGTGCATCCGGGCCGAGATCGAGCCGAGCGTCTTGAACTGTCCGATCGCGGCATGACCCGCGTCGAGGTCGGGTGGCGTTCCCGGCAGCCAGTCGAAGACCACCACGTTGCGCGCGCCCAGGTCAGGGACCTCGACCGAGATGACCCGGCGCCCGTCGGGAGCCCGCACGGCCGGCGGAGTTTCCACCACCTCGTCGTCGCGCAACGCATCCAGCCACACGAGCTCGGATTCGATCTGGGCTACGTTTCGGTAGCCGGGGCGGTGCACGCGCAGCGCGAAGCCACGGCCGCTCGAGGGTTCCTCAACGCGGTAGGTGTGGTTCTCCGAGACGTTGCATAGTGTGACCGTGCTATTCGGGTCGAGCCCGAAGGGCTCAAGCGCCGCCCTCGCCAGCTCGTCGATGCGCTGCTGCTCCTCGATCATCTCCGCCCTCAGTGGTCGCGTCCGGTAACGGCCTCCAAAACCCGGACGATCTCTTCACGAGCCTTGACGATATCCGAGGTGCTTCCGGCGAGGTAGACCCGCCCGGCGGCGCCGATGATCGAGACACTGACCAGCGTCAGCGCCGGTGCGACCTGCTCGGCTGCGTTCGCCGCCACCGCGGCGAATAGCGCGGGTGCGACTTCGACCACGAGCAGCGTCTGGCCGGGAAGCACCATCGAGGCCTCGCGGACGCGGTTGATGATCACCGCGTGCTGATCGGTGATGTTCTCGATTGCGTCCATGTAAAGAAGCCGCGGACGCAGAGTGTCCTGCGCGGTGGCGCCGATCCCCTTGAGGATCGCGGCGCCGGCGCGCTCGACGTGTTCCGCGTCCGGGGCATGGACTTCGAGCACCCCGAACTGGCGCTCCACGTAGTGGATCCCCGGCTCGACCTCGGGCACAGCCTTCAGCGCCAGGTCGATGATTCGCTCGATCGCGAGCGCCGGTGCGACCTCGACGATCAGCGCATGTTCGCCCTCGACGGGCGGATAGCCGCGCGCCCGGGTCGGCGTGCCGAGGTAGGCCGCGAACTGCGCCTGCAGATCGGGGATCGGCAGATAGACCCGGAGCTCGACCGGAGTCTGGGGCGAAGCGGACACTGTGACCGGCTAGCCGTTGACGCCGAAGTGCTTATCCAACTCGCCGTGCGGCCGCGGAATCACGTGGGCCGAGATCAGCTCGCCGACGGTCGACGCGGTCTCGGAGCCGGCCTCGGTGGCCGCCTTCACGGCGCCCACGTCACCGCGCACCACGACTGCGACCAGGCCGTCCCCGACCTCCTGCCGGGAGACGATCGTCACGTTGGCCGCCTTGACCATCGCGTCCGCGCCGGCGAGTGCCGCCACGTAGCCCTTTGTCTCGATCATGCCGAGCGCTTCATTCATCTCACTTTCTCCTTGGTCATTTGATTGGTCGGCGGCGCCTAGCGGCGGCGCCTTAGCGGTGTTGTTTTACGACTCGCCGCGGTCCGGTTCGGAGGAGATGTCGAGCGAGCCGATGATCAGTGCGTCGATCGGTGGGTGGTCGGAGCCGAGCCAGCTCGAGGCCACCGAGCCGGTGGCGATCAGGACTCGTTCTCCGATCCCGCTGCCGAGCACGTCGAAGGCCACGAGCGGCGAGCCGCCGTCGGGCGCAACTTCAAGGAAGGCACCGCGCGGGATCCCATCGACCCGCCGCGTCGACCACACCGATCCGATCACGGTTCCCTTCAGCATCCCCGCTTCACCGCCCCGCTCGTCATTTGCGTTCCCGCTCGATCTCGACGCCGAGCGCGTGCGCCCGTTCGCGCGCGAGCGGCGTCAGCACCGTCCCGGGCGCCAGCACCAGTCGCGCACCTGCGTCCGCCACCTCACGGATCACGCGCTCGGTCACCGCTCCCTTGGCGATTCGCGTCACCGGAGCCGCGTGAGCCTGGGGGGCCGAGCCCGGGGCGGGCGAGCCGGAGCGGGATCGCACCGTGAAGCGGAGCTTGCCAGTGTGGATCGCGAGCCGGTCGCGGGGGTTGGCGACGCGGCTCAGCAGGTGACGGACGAACTGCATCAAGTCGTCGTCGGTGTCGATTGCGACCACCTCGACGCGCGCGTCGGCGCCGGGGTTCGCGACGGCGTTCGGGACCGAGGGTCCGGGGGCGGACGGGTGTTCAGCGCGGGCCGGCGGAGTGGGCGAAGGCGGCGTGGCGGTCGAAGCGGGTGCAGTAACGGTTCGCGGCGGCGGGGTGGGGGCGGGGGCGGGCTGAGCCTTTGCCCGTGTCGGCGCCGGCGCGGCGCCCCCGGAACCGGGCTGACCGATGATCTCGCCGGGCGCCGCTGGTCGGTTCCACGTGGAGGGGCGGAGCACCGCCGGGATCGGCGGGGCGGGGACCTGCGGGACGGGGCCGGGCGACTGGTCGGTGATCTGGCCACGCGCCCGGTGGACGCCGTTTCCGTTGCCGTTGGTGTGCCCGGCCCCGTTGGTGTGCCCGGCCCCGTAGGTGTGCGCGGCCCCGTTGGTGTGCGCGGCCCCGTTGGGGTGCGGGGACCCATTGCCGTTCGCGACGTCGTGGAGGATCCCCGGAACCAGTTCGCTGAGCACCTCGCGGGCCATCCGGCGCATCTCCCGGTCCTGCTCGGAGCCGCTCACAGCCGGCCTCCCAGGGCCGCGGTCGCCGCGTCCGCCGCCGTCCGCACGTCCGCCTCGGTTCCGCTCAGGTACACGCGGCCCGTCGCACCGATCATCCGGTAGTCCACGACCTTGATCGCGGAGGCCTTCTCCGCCTCGTTGGTGGCGAGGATCGCGTACGAGGCGGGCTGCATCTCGAGCACGAACAGCGACTCGCCGGCCAATGCCATCGAGCCCAGCTTGTTGCGGTTGATGAGAAACGCGTGCTGATAGTCCAGGCGCGAGACCAGCTTCGCGGCGAGGATCGTGGGTGGCGTCGCGTCAGACGGCACCGCGCCCAGCGAGTCGAGCACCGCCTGGCTGGCCGATTCCACTTCCGAGGTGGAGCGCGAGTGGAACTCGAGGTATCCGAACTGCCGCTCGACGACCAGGATTCCCGCCTGCGCCTTGGTGTGCTTGAGCACGACGTCGGTCAGCGGCTCGATATCGAGACCGGGTGCAACCTCGATCACGCCGGCCGCCATCCCGGTCCGCGGCAGCCGCCCGCGGATCCAGGTGCCGAGATAGCACATGGTCTGCGGTTGCAGCTGATCGATGAAGATCGCGGATCGGAGCTCGGCCATCGCTAACCCCGCACGACCTCGCGCAGCTCGGCGATGATCATCCGGCGCAGCTCCTCGCGTGAGATGCCGCCGCCGCTCTCGGAAGCCATCGAGGCCGACCCGGCGACGGCTCCCGCGACCGGGGCGGTGACCGGTGCCACGGCCGGCAGCGCCGACCACGGCTGAAGGCCGGTGAAGTCGTCGAAGCGCTCGCTGGGATCGGACGCGTAGGCGACCTGCGTCCACTGCACCAGATGATCAGGCTGCAGACTCTCGGTCAGAGACGAGCGGCCGAAGAACCCGGTGCCCACGGTCATCGTCAGCGGCAGATGGGTCTCCAGGCCGGCCGAGCCGATGCTGCCCGGGGCGTTGACGGTCACGCGCAGGACCTTGAGTGCCGCTCCGTAGGCGAGCACCGTCGCCGGAGCGTGGGAGTGGATCACCGCTGAGTGGCCGGCGCCGCCGATGCGCAGCAGCGCGCCGGCGGCGTCGATCCCTCGCTGGGCGTGCGGCACCCGGACCATCCCCAAGAGGGGGAACAGCTTCTCGCGGGCGAGCGGCTCCTCGGGCGCGATCATCTCGAACGGCGCAACGAGCACCCGTGTGTTCGAGGGCACGGTGATCTCGGCCGCGTGCGCGAGTGCGACCGCATCCTTGCCGGCCAGTGACACGTTGATCCGCCCCTCGGGGTAACAGGTCGCCCGGATTCGGGACGTCTGGTCCGCGTCCAGGATCACGGCGCCGGCGCTGCGAAGCTCAGAGCACAGTCGGTCCGCGATCCGCTCCTCGGCGATCAGCGTCGACTCGTTCGTACACAGAATCGAGTTGTCGAACGCCTTGGAGTCGACCAGGCACTGGGCGGCGTGGGCGATGTCGGCGCTTGCCTCGACGAACGCGGGCACGTTCCCGGGTCCGACCCCGAGCGCGGGGTTGCCCGAGTGGTAGGCGGCCCGGACCACCGCGGTGCCGCCGGTCGCGACGATCACGTCGGTGCCGGGATCGGCCATCAGGGCCTCGATCAGCGGGATCGTGGGCTCCTCCACGATCTGGACGCAGCCGTCGGGCGCGCCGGCGGCCACCGCAGCCTGTGCCATCACCCGGACCGCGTCGACCGACACCTTCCGGGCCATCGGATGGGGGGAAACGACGATCGCGTTGCGCGTCATCAGCGCCAGCAGGACCTTGAAGTAGGCGGTCGCGATCGCATTGGTCGACGGTGTCAGCGCAAAGATCACCCCGGCAGGCTTGGGCACCCGCACAATCCGGCGCTCGGCGTCGATCTGGACGCTGGCGTAGTCACGCGTCGCGTACCGCTCCACGAGGCCCCGCGAACACGCCTCGTTCTTGATCCGCTTGTGCTCGACGACGCCCATGCCCGTCTCCTCGACCGTCTGCCGGGCGAATCTTTCGGCGTTTTGGAATGCGGCCTCGGCGGTCGCGTTGACAATATTCCTGATTTGGTCCGGTCGATAGTCGGCGAACGCGGTCACCGCCCACCGGGCCCGCTGGAGCATCATCCGCGCGCGCGGAGCACCCGGCGTCTCGGTGCGGTAGGCGTCGACGACGCCGCCCTCCCGCGTACTCATGCGCTCACCGCCATGGCGCTCCGCCGCGCGCCGCCCCGGACCTCCACGTAGGACAACTCGAGCGCCACGCCCATCCGGTCGAGGATCTCATCGACGAGGTCGGGGCCGAGCAGGATCCCCGGCTTGACCTGAAGGACTCGCGGGTCGAGCGTCGAGAAGATCGCCCACACGCCGTGCTCGTACAGATGGCGCATCACGATCTTCGCCCCCTCGGGATGGTCGAACTCGAGGCCGATCACGACGCCGTCCTGGCGGATACCCACCAGCCAATCCGGATACAGCTCCTGGAGCGCGCGCAGCCCGCGGCGAAAGCGGTCGGCGATGTAGTGCACCATCGAGCGCACCTCCGGGCGGCCGGTGATCTCGAGTACCTTCAGCGCCACGATGCAGCCGAGCTCGGCCCCTCCGCCCGTGGAGATGTGGCCGAAGCCGTCCTCACTCAGCCACTGCGAGCACTCCTCGGAGACGACCGTGCAGGAGATCGGGTACATCCCGCCGGTGATGCCCTTGCCGATGACCATGATGTCGGGTTCGATCCCGGCCTTGGCGACGGCCCACATCTCCCCGGTGCGCATAAGCCCGGTCTGCACCTCGTCCGCGATGTAGAGCGCGCCGTATTGCTCGCACAGGCATTTGACCGCCTGGAGATAGCCCGGCTCGGGGAGCGGGAACCCGTAGGTCGCCGGAATCGACTCGATGATCACCGCGGCGACGTCGTTGCCTCGAAGTGCGTCCTCCATCGCGCCGAGGTCGTTGAACGGGACCTGGGCGAACTCCTCGGGATAGTCGGACAGGAACAGCGTCGAGAAGCGCTCATCGCCGGTCGCCAGCGCGAGTCCGGTGTGACCGTGGTAGCCCTTGCGGATCGAGACGATCTTGCGTCGCTGGCGCGTGTGGCGGGCGGTCTTGATCGCGATGTCGGTGGCCTCGCCGCCGCCTGAGCCGTAGACGACCCGGCTCATGTTGGGCGGGCAAGTGGCGACCAGCGCCTCGGCCAGCGCGGTACGCGCCAGCGACGGGAAGTGGTGGTTGCCGATGTCGAAGCGACTCATCGCCTGCTCAAGCGTCGCGATCAGCTCGGGATTGCGGTGGCCGAGGTTGAACGTGCCACCGTTCAGATGGATGTCGATCAGGCGGCGCCCGGCCATGTCCCAGAACAGGTAGCCCTCGCGCCGATCGATCACCAGATCGATGCCGGCCTCCTGCCAGAAGCGCGTCTTGTCCGGGTTCCAGAACTCCTCGGAGCGCTGGAGGAAGTCCGCCTTGGAGTCGTAGGAGAAGAACCCGTAGTCGTACATGCGTGGCCCTTGGCGAGCGGCGGGAGCATACCATTTTGATCTAATACGTCAAGAGCTTTTCACGAAATGGTTACGCAAAATTGGCCCGTGGGCTCGGGGCACGGCCTGTCCGGCAATCCGGCGTGGGCGGCGGAACGGATAGCGTTACCCCCGATGCGCACGCCCGTCTGCGAACTGCTCGGGATCGAGCAGCCGATCGTCCAGGCGCCGATGGGAGAGGCCGCGACCCCGCGACTCGCCGGTGCCGTGGCGGACGCGGGTGCCCTCGGCACCGTGGCACTGACCTGGGTTCGGGACGTCGCCGGGGTGGTCAGAGACACCGCCGCCCTCACCGACCGCCCCTTCGGAGGCAACTTCGTGCTCGAATGGGACATGCACCGCCGCGTCGGTCGGGCGCTCGAGGCGGGCCTGCGGATCGTGTCACTCACCTGGGGCGATCCCGCGCCCTACGTCGAGCAGGTGCATGACGCCGGCGGCCTGCTCATGCACACCGTGGGCAGTGCGGTCCAGGCGCGCCGCGCCGCCGATGCCGGCGTCGACGTGATCGTGGCTCAGGGATGGGAGGCCGGTGGCCACGTCCTCGGCACGGTGGCGACGCTGCCGCTGGTTCCCGCCGTGGTCGACGCGGTTGCGCCAGTTCCGGTGATCGCCGCCGGGGGAATCGGCGACGCGCGCGGTGTTGCCGCGGTACTCGCGCTGGGGGCGCAGGCGGCGTGGGTTGGCACCAGGTTTCTGCTCGCCGAGGAAGCGCCAACGCACCCGGAGTACCAGCGGCGGCTGATCGCCGCGGCCGAGACCGACGCCGAGTGGTACGCCGACCTCTACGACGTCGGGTGGCCGAACGCGCCGCACCGAGCCCTGCGCAACTCGACCTCACAGGCGTGGGAGCTGGCGGGTCGCCCGGCGCCCGGGGCGCGGCCGGGAGAGGGTGAGGCGGTCGCGCATTTGAGCACCGGCGAGCCGCTCGTTCGGTACGGGTCCGAGACAGCAATCGAGGGCGTGACCGGGGACGTCGACGCGCTGTCGCTATGGGCGGGGCAGAGTGTGGCGCTGGTCAAGCGCGTCCAGACGGCGGCGGAGATCGTCGCGGAGCTGACGTCACGCCTCTGAGGGATGGGCACGCTCCTGCAGAAGTGCGCACGTCGGCGACCTTTCGGTACGCACGCGCGGTTCTGCATGTGTGGCGTGAAAAAACGCGCGCGGCTCGGCTGGACATGTTCGCAGGCGCACTTCTGCAGGTCGAGACGTGGCTAGCCCCCGACCCGGATCAGCTTCTCTAGCCCCCGACCCGGATCAGCTTCTTGTTGACGAACTCGTCCGCCCCGTAGCGACCGAGCTCGCGGCCGAACCCGGAGCGCTTGACCCCGCCGAAGGGCAGCTCGGCCCCGTCGGCGCCGACCACGTTGATGAACACCATGCCGGTGTCGAGCTGGCTCGCGACCCGCAGGGCCTGATCGCGGTCGTTGGTCATTACGTAGGAGCCGAGGCCGTAGGGCGTGTCGTTGGCGAGCGTGACCGCCTCGTCCTCGGAGCCGACGCGGTAGACCTGGGCCACCGGCCCGAAGAACTCCTCCCGGTAGGCGGCGTTGTCCGGGGTGATGTCGGTCAGCACCGTGCTCGAGTAGAAGTTGCCCTCGCGCGTACCGCCCGCGACCAGCTTCGCCCCGTTCTCGACCGCCCGCTTGACCTGCTCGTCGAGACGATCGGCGGCGACGGCGGAGGACAGCGGGCCGATCGCCGTCTCGGGCGAGGTCGGATCGCCGGGCTCCACCGCGGTCAGCGCCTCGGTGAACTTCTGCAGGAACGGCTCGTACAGCTCATCAAGGACGATGAAGCGCTTGGCGGCGTTGCAAGACTGACCGGTGTTGTCGAGCCGGGCGTTGACCGCCGACTCGACGACGCCGTCGAGGTCGTCGGTGGCGAGCACGATGAACGGGTCGGAGCCGCCGAGCTCGAGCACGACCTTCTTGAGATTGCGACCGGCGATTGCGGCCACCGCCGTCCCGGCCCGCTCGGACCCGGTCAGCGACACGCCGCGCACGCGCGGGTCGGCGATCACCCACTCGATCTGCTCGTTGGTGGCGTAGATGTTGATGTAGGCGTCCGCCGGAACGCCCGCGTCGTGATAGATCTGCTCGATCGCCTCCGCCGACTCGGGGCACTGCGGCGCGTGCTTGAGCAGGATCGTGTTCCCGATCACCAGGTTGGGCCCGGCGAAGCGCGCCACCTGGTAGTAGGGGAAGTTCCACGGCATGATGCCCAGCAGCACGCCGAATGAGCTGCGGTGGATGAACGCCGATCCCTCGCCCGCCATCAGCTCGATCGGCTCGTCGGCCATCAGCTTGGGGCCGTTGTCGGCGTAGTAGTTGTAGATGTCGACGCAGAAGTCGACCTCACCGAGCGCCTGCTCGATCGGCTTTCCCATCTCGCGGACGATGATCTCGGCCAACCGCTCGCGCTGTTCGCCGTGTAGCTCGCCGACGCGGCGGATCAGAGCCGCGCGCTCCTCCACGGTGGTGGAGCTCGCCCATTCGCGATGGGCCTTATCGGCGCGGGCGATCGCCTCCTTCAGATCCGCGTCGCTGATCGTCGGATATTCCTTGATGCTCTCTCCCGTGGCCGGATTGACCACCGCGTAATCAGCCATACGACCTCTCCTTCCGTCTCTCGGTTCCCACCGGGTGCGAGCGGGCCCATGCGAGGTACTCGCGCGTAGCCGGTGGCGTGCTCTGGATGCGGCGCGGTCGCTGCCGCTGGGCGTGCGCGGTCTCCGGCCGGCTGAACACCCAGCCCAGCGTCTGGATTCGTCGCGCCATCAGGAACGTGGGCAGCTCGGCCAGCAGCTCATCGGGCAGTTCGCGAACGTGGCGGTAGCCCGCGACGAGGGCATCGCGGCGCTCGCCGAAGCCCTCCCCACGGTCGTGCTGGTAGAGCGCGCTGGCGAGCTCGTACACGTACCAGCTGGCGCCGCTGTCGTCGAAATCGATGATCGTCACCGTGCCGTCGTCAGCCACGAGCACATTCTCGAACCCAAGGTCGGCGTGGATCAACCCGAAGCGATCGCTCTCAACGCCAATCGCCCCCAGACGCGCAAGCACCTCCGCCCGGCACGCCTCGAGCACGCCCCGATCCTCATCCGAGAACACGCCCTCGGGGTCGGGCGGCCCCCAGCGGGGATCGTCTCCAACCAGGGCGTCGGCGTCCCAGGCCGGGCGGGTGAACCATGCCGGCCGCGTCCAGTGCCGCCCGTGTACGTGGATCTGCGCCATCAACTCCCCCAGGCGCGCCCATGGCTCGAGTCCGCCGACCGCGCTCAGGGGCACCCCATCGATCCACTCGAACAGCGAGCAAGTCCGCTCAATACCACCCGACCCAGAAGCCGTCTGAAGCGGATCGCCGTCGACCCCGGGAACCGCCGAAGCCGTCCGCACTCCCGACTCGCGCAGGCTGTCCATCCATGCCAGCTCCGATCGGGTGGCCTCGATCGTCTGGTAGCCGGGCCGGTCGATCCGCAGCGCGAACCGGCGCCCGTCATCGGCGGTGACACGGTAGGTGGTGTTCTCGCCGTGGCGGACGAATGTCGCCAGGACACCACCGCCGAGGCCGAAGCGCGTCAGCGCCGCCGCGACCAGCTCGCTGGGCAGCGGATCGACCTCGCCGCTCATCGCGACGGTGATTTGCTGCGCACGTGCCGGCTCGGTACAGGCCTATTAGAGTCACGCGCGCGCGCGAGGGCGGTCTCGAGCCGCTCGAGCACGCTCGTGACGAGCGCGTCCTCGAGCAGCAGCCCCGGCTTGAACTGCAGGACCGACTGGTCGAACCCGGAGGCGATCGCCCACACCCCGAGCTCGTAGAGCTCCTGCTGGAGGTAGATCGCGCCGTTGGGGTGATCGACGCGGAGCCCGATCACCAGCCCGCTCTGTCTGACCTCGACCAGATAGGGCTGGCGCTCGCGGAGCTCGGACAGACCGCGCCCAATCGAGCCAATCAGATGGCGGACGCGCTCGGTCACGTCGGGGCGCGTCGTGATCTCGAGCACGCGCTCGGCGACGCGGCAGCCGATCTCGGCGCCGCCGAAAGTGGACACGTGTCCCCAGCCGTTCTCGTGCAGCCAGCCCGCGGCCCGGGGAGTCATCACGGTCGCGGCAATCGGATACATGCCGCCGGACAGGCCCTTGCCGGACACGAGGATGTCCGGCTCGACGCCGAAGGTCTCCACCCCCCACAGCCGCCCGGTGCGACCGAGCCCGGTCTGGACCTCGTCGGCGATGTACAAAACATCGTGCCCCTCGCACAGCGCCTTGACCGCCGGCAGGTACCCATCGGGTGGGACCGGGAAGCCGTAGGTGGCCGGCACCGTCTCGAGCAGGACCGCCGCGACATCGCCGCGCGCGAGCTCACCCGCGATCGCGTCCACATCGCCGAACGGCACCTTGGCGAAGTCCTCGGGCAGGTCGGACAGGAAGTAGGCGGCCCCGCCGTCCTCGCCCGCGGCGCCCGAGAATCCGGTGCGGCCGTGGTACCCCGCGGCCAGCGTGACGATCCGCCGGCGCCCGGTCGCCCGGCGCGCGGTCTTGATCGCGACGTCGATCGCCTCACTGCCTCCGGAGGCGAACACCGTGTAGGTGAGCTCACCGGGGGTGAGCTCGGCCAGCCGTTCGGCGAGCTCGGCGCGCGCCAGGCTGGCGAAGTGGTGGTTGCCGACGTCGAGAGTCGAGGCGGCGGTGACCATCGCCTCCACGACCTCGGGGTGGCGATGGCCCAGGTTGAACGTGCCGCCGTTGAGGTGGAGGTCGATCAGTTCGCGGCCGTCGAGATCCCACAGCCGATAGCCCTCGCGGCGCCCGATCACGAGCTGGGTTCCGAACGCGTCCCACACCTCGACCCGGTGCGGGGCGACGTGACGGCGTGTCAGCTCGAGAACCCGATCTTTCGCGGACGACGACGTCACTCGTACCACCCATCGGGCGCGAGCTTGATCCGCTCCTGGTAGTCGAGATCGTGGGTCGCGATCAGCATCGCGTCGTGCTCGCGCTCGAGCGCCTCGATCCGCTCCCAGCTCGCCACCATCGCGTCGGGGCTCCAGAGCACCGCGGGCAGCGCGCGCTCGCGCATCTTCGAGAGCAGGTAGGTCGCGTCGGCGAGCAGGAACACGGCCTGGCCGCTGTCGAGCTTCACCATCAGCGACTGGTGCCCGCGGCTGTGGCCGGGGGTGCTCACCAACAACAGCCGCCCGTCGCCGAAGACATCGT
Organism: Solirubrobacteraceae bacterium; assembly: GCA_035504535.1. Lineage (GTDB taxonomy): Bacteria > Actinomycetota > Thermoleophilia > Solirubrobacterales > Solirubrobacteraceae > Palsa-465. The sequence continues at coordinate 40,002 of DATJRS010000127.1, forward strand.
GATCACCGTCGAGCTCGCGCCACTGCAGGGCGTGCTCGAAATCGTCGGCCACGTAGATCAGCTTTTGATACACGGGCGGGTTGCGGGCGAACCGAAGCTCCTCGCGCTGCACGAGCACCGGCGCGTGGGTGAGCCATTCCAGGCCGCCGGCGTGGTCGAAGTGCAGGTGGGACGCAATCACGAGATCGATGTCGCGCGGCGCGAGGCCAATGCGACCCAGGCACGCCTCGATGTGATCCTCGGGCCCGATCCGCGTGTCGAACGCGGCTGCCGCCGGACCGAGCCGGGCCTCGGGGTCGACGCCCATTTGCGGGTGGATACCGGTGTCGAACAGCACGGTCCCTTCCGGGTGGGTGATCACGTACATGAAGTACGGGTTGTATTGCTTGGTCCCCACGCGGTCGTCGAAGGGGTCGAACGCGGCCCAGTCCATGAGATCGCCGCCGCAGTGCAGGGCGTACAGCCTCATCGTCCGGCTGCAGCTCCATCAAGCCGACGACGAAGCGCGTCGGCCGCCGCGACGAGGGCCGCGCGCTCCCGGTCGGCCAGCGGAAGCTCGACGATCTCGAGCACGCCGCTGCGCCCGAGCACCGCGGGTACGCCCAGGAACAGATCCTCGATCCCGTATTCGCCCTGGAGATAGACGGACGCGGGGACCGTGCCGGCCTGCGCGCCCCGGATCGCCTCGAGCAACTCGATCGTCGCGTGGGCGGGCGCGATCGTGGCCGATCCGGTGCGGCGCAGTCTCACCACCGCCCCGCCCCCGGAAACGGTCTCCCGCACGCACGCCGCGATCCGCTCGCGCGGGAGAACGTCGATGAGCGGGCGCCCGCGGACCGTCGCAGTCGAGACGATCGGGACCATCTCGTCGCCGTGGCTGCCGAGCGTGATCGCGTGCACGTCCCGCGGCTGAACGCCCGCGGCCGCGGCGATCGCGTTGCGAAAGCGGCTCGAGTCAAGCGTCGCCGCCATCCCGATCACGCGCTGGGGGGCCTGCCCGCTCGCGCGCCAGAACTCGTAGGTCATCTCGTCGAGCGGGTTGGTCACGACGATCGTCACCGCCTCGGGCGCGTACTGGGCGATCGCCTCGGCGGCGGATCTGATCACCGGGCCGTTGACCTTCGACAATGCGGCGCGGTCCATGCCGGGCGTGCGCGGCCGCCCCGCGGTTATTACCAACGCATCGCATCCACCAACCAGATCGAGCGTGGTGCCGCCACTGGCGCGGGTGGGGGAGCCGGTGACGCCCGAGGCGTGCTCGATGTCGAGGGCGATCGACTCCGCGGCCCCGGGCACGATGTCGATCAGGCGGATCTCGTCGGCGATCCCGGCGAGCGCCGCCAGATGGGCGGTGGCGGCACCGACGCCGCCGGCGCCGATGAAGCCCAGCCGCGAGAACCTCGTCGGGGTGAGGCCGCGGGGTCGCTCGGGCGCGACCCAGCGCGCACCGCGGCGATACAACACGCGGCGGATTGCCCGACCCGGATCGGCACCCATCGGCGCCGGCCGCTCGAGCGGCCCGCGGACGATCTGGAGGCCGAGCCGCTCGACGGCGTCGAGCGCCTGGGGGGTGACGATGTCCTCGTTGGCAACGACGAGCTTGCGCTGGCCGCGCCGGAAGGCGTCGCGGACGTGCTCTTCGCCGACGACGTTCATTCGCGACCCTCGAGCGCATGCAGCGCGGCGGTGGCGCCCTCGACAGCCAGTCGCACGTCCTCCTCCGAGCCGGAGATGAACATCCTCCCGAAGCGGCCCACGGTGCGGACCTCGATGATCTTGATCGTGGCCGACTTCTCGGCCTCGTTTGCCGCCGCGGTGATGTAGGCCGCTGGTCCGCACTCGAGGATGCCGAGCGTCTCGCCCGGCACCAGCAGTGACCCGCTGCGCCACTTGTTGAGCAGCTGTGCCTGGTAGGGCTCGACCGAGGTGATGATCTGGCTGGACTCGACGACCGGGCGCCGGCGATGCGTAAGGTGGATGTCGAAGTGCGAGAGGATCGCTTCGCGCGCCGCGGTCACCTCGGCGTGCGCGGGCGAGCGCAGGATGAAGAACCCGAATTCGCGCTCGACGATCTGCGAGGTGGCCTGAACGTCGGCCGCCTTGAGCGCGACGTCGACGACGCGGAACACCTCGTTGCCCGGGCCGATCTCCCCGACCAGCAACGCGTCTCCGGCGAGCGGGACCGAGCCCTGCACGGTGGCGCCGGTGTAGGCCGCGAACTGGGGCTGGAGGCGGTCGATTTGTAACAGCGCGCGCAGGTCCATCAGCGTCCCTCGCCCTCTAGCAGGTCGGTAAGTGATCTCCACGGACGCGACTCGTAGGCGATCCGCTTGATGTTGATCAGGTGCAGCGCGGTCACGTTGTCGGAGACGATCGACCCCGACCACGTGCCGGTGCCGAGCATGAAGCTCGGATCGATGTCGCACGAGTAACCCATCCCGCCGTGCAGCGCCGGCGTGTTGACCAGCACCCGACCGGCCGGGAGCCGCGAGAACCGCGCCACCGTGCCCGGGTCGCCGGCATGCACGACGGCCGTGTGACCTTCGCCGCCGAAGCGCAGGATCTGGAGTGCTCGCTCGAACCCCTGCTCGGGTCCTTCGACCTCGTAGAACGCGAGCACGGGATCGAGCTTCTCGGCCGACAGGGGCGTCTGGCGGCCGACGGTTTCGAGCTCGGCCAGCAGCACGCGCGTACGCGGGGGCACATCGAATCCCGACAGCTGCGCGAGCCGGCTCGCGGACTGGCCGACGTTCCCGACGCGGTAGTTGAGGTTGCGGTCAAACAGGACGCCCCCGAGCGCGTCGGCCTCGCGCGCGGTGCAGAAGTGGCCACCCTGCTCGCGGATCGTGCGGCGCAGGAGCTGGGCGATCGGGCGATCGACGATCACGGCCTGCTCGGCCGCGCACGCGGTCCCATAGTCGAACGACTTGCTCGAGAGGATCATGTCGGCCACCTCGTCGAGGTCGTCGGCCTTGGAGCGGTCGACGTACACGGGGACGTTGCCCGGTCCGACCGCGAGCGTTGGCTTGCCCGATGAGTACGCTGCGCGCACCATCGCCGAGCCCCCCGTGGCCATCACGACGGCGATCCGGTGGTGGCTCATCAGCTCGCGCGTCCCGTCGAGCGTCGTGCCCGAGACGCACTGGATCAGTCCGGCTGGAGCGCCCGCGTCCTCGGCGGCCTCGGACATGATCCGGGCGGTCTCGGCCCCGCAGTGGCGTCCGCGGGGGTGCGGCGCGTGCACGATCGCATTGCCCGCCTTGACCGCCGAGAGCGTCTTGAAGATGACCGTCGAGGTCGGGTTGGTCACCGGGATGAGCGCCGCGACGACGCCCATCGGCTCGCCGATCGCGACCACCTTGGTCGTCTCGTCGCGCCACAGCACCCCGAGCGTGCGGACGTTGCGCAGCCAGTCGGACACGGCGATCGTGTTGAACAGGTTCTTCAGCGTCTTGTCGGCGGCGTTCCCGTATCCGGTCTCCTGGGCGGCGAGCTCGCCGAGGCGCGCCGCCTCGGGCGCGATCGCGCGCGCCATCGCCTCGACCACGCGATCGACGTCCGTCGCCTCGAAGGTGCGGAACTTCTGCCAGGCCTCGTAGGCGCGGTCTGCCGCCCGGCGCGCCTGCGCGATCGAGTCCAGATCGGGGAAGGTGAGGCTCATGCCAGTGCCTGTTCGAGCAGCGCGGCGTCGCCGCCGTCGAGCGCGCGGCGGATGTCGTCGGGACGCAGCCGATCGAGGCCGAGGCTCGGAAGCGTGCGTCCATGCCGCGCGTAGTCGAGCTTGCCGAGCACCGACCCCAGATCCACCATCGCGGCCGCGGTTCGCGTCGCCACGCCGGCCAGCTGCCCGGCGCTCACGAGCGGGACCAGCGAGCAGGCGAGCGCGTCGTGGACGCGCTGATCGGTGCGCTCGAGCGCGGGCGGAAGCTCCTCGTCGGGCGGCGCCGCCGGCAGCTCGCGCACGCCGTAGGCGAACGCGACCCGGCGGCGCTCATCGTCGATCTCTCGCACGACCGACTCGGGGTCGCGCACGAGCGCCCGCGGCGCATCGATTACTCCGGACAGGTCGGCAAACGTGGTCTCGAGCACGCCTCCCGCGGCGCGAAGCATCGGCAGGATCGTGCGCAGCCGCGCGATCGCCCGCTCGGTCATGCGATTGGGAAGCGCCGCCGCCGGCACCTCGGCGCTCACAGCGGTGATCGTGAGCGCACCCGGTTGCGAGGACTCGACCTGATAGGGCGAGGCGGCCAGCTCGACGATCGTCGGCAGCTCAGGAGCGGCGAACCGGCGCAGCGAGCGGGCGACGTCGATCGCTCCGAACCAGCGGCCCGGGATGAGGACCACGAGCTGCTCGGGCGCCACCCGCCCGGCCAGCAGGCCGGCGTAGGTCGCGTGGGCTATCGCCGGGGTCGCGATCAGGATCGCGTCGGCCTCGGCGACCGCGTCGTCGATGCCGGCGCGCAGGCCGATCGCGGGCTCGTTCGACGCGCCCTCGGCGTAGCGGTAGGTCCCGATCAGGTGCTCACCGCGGATCGTCACCGCCCGCGGGCCCGCCAGCGCCGCGCGCTCGGGCTCGAACGCGGTGTACAGCGTCACCTCGAGCTCGGCCGCGAGGCATTCGGCGGCGAGAGCCTGGCCGACGGGTCCGGCGCCGAGCACCGCCACCCGGCGCAGCGGCGGGTGCTCCTCCAGACCGGCCGCCGGCTTGACTTCTGAGAGGCCCGCGACGAGCGCTTCGAATTCCCCGGCCGAGCTCATCCTCGCTGCCGGCCCGACCCAGGGTCCTTAGGGCCCATCGAACCGCTCGCTTACTTCTTGGCGGGGCCGGGGATCACGGACGCGAGGTCGGCGTGCGGGCGCGCGATGACGTGGATCGACAGGACCTCGCCGACCTTGTTGGCGGCCACGCCGCCGGCGTCGGTCGCGGCCTTCACGGCGCCGACGTCGCCGCGCACGATCACCGCAACCAGTCCGCCGCCGGGACGCTCGGTCGCGATCAGCTCGACGTTCGCGGCCTTGACCATCGCATCGGCGGCCTCAATGGCTGGGACGATGCCTCTGGTTTCGATCATCCCCAGCGCTACCTGCGGGGTATCCGCCATCTACTTGCTCCTTGTCGTATTGGGCTTGCGTGCGGCCGCCGCGCCGGTGGCGAGGTCGACCGCGTCGACGATCGCGACGATCGTCAGATCGGTGGCGGCCGCACGTGACTCCGGGGGCTGCCGGGCGGCGGAGCCGCGCACGATCAGCACGCGATCTCCGGGTCCGGCCCCGACCGTGTCGACCGCGACCTCGGCCGACTTGGCTTCTGAGCCGGCCGGATCGAGCGGTTGTACGACCAGCAGCTTGTGCGAGAGCAGGCTCTCGGTCTTGGCGGTGGCGGTCACCGAGCCGAGGACTTGCGCAAGCTCCATCAGCGCCGCTCCGGGGACAGCTCTCTCTCCGCCACCATAGATTTCGTGTACCGTATACGGTGGCCGGAGTGATTGCAAGGGCGACGAGCTGAGGGTCCTACAGGCCCTCTGAGGAGAGGTGAAAGTGGCGTCGAGCGATGCGGTCGTGATCGGCGCGGGCATCGCCGGCGCGTCGACGGCGCTTGCGCTGCGGCGAAGGGGCCTCGAGGTCACGCTGGTCGACTCTTACGAGCCCGGCCATGCGCGCGCCGCGTCCGCGGGCGATCACCGCATCCTGCGAGCCAGCCACGGCAGCGACGAGTTCTACACCCGCTGGAGCCGGGAGGCGCGACTGCGCTGGCTCGAGCTCGGCGCCGAGGTCGGCCAGGAGCTGTTCGTCCAGAGCGGCGCGGTGATGCTGGCCACCGCCGGGCACACGACATGGGAGGACGCCTCGCGCGAGACGCTCGGGCGTATGGGCATCCCAAGTTTCACGGTCGACGTCGATGAGCTGCGGATCCGGCTGCCGCTGATCGACCCACGCGGCCTCGCCTATGGTTTGTGGGAGCCCGAGTCGGGTTTCGTGTACGCCCGGCGCGCCCTGCAGGCGACCGTGGCGCTGTTCGAGGACCTGGGCGGGGTGCTGCGGCGCGGTGTCGCCACCACCGACGAGCACGAGCAGCCACTCGTTGACGGACGGCCGATCGCAGCCGGGATGGTGGTGCTGGCCTGCGGTGCCTGGATGGGCGGCTTGTTCCCGCGCACGCTCGGCCGGCTGCTCGAGATCGTGCGCCAGGACGTGATCATGGTCGCTCCGCCCGCGGGCTCCACCGGCTATGACGCCGAGAACTTCCCCGCTTGGATCGACCACGGCTACCCGGCGTACGGCATTCCCGCCGCCGGCGGCTACGGGTTCAAAGCCGTGATCAACTGGCGCGGCCTGAACGTCGACCTCGACCGCGACGATCGCCTCATCGGGCAGACGTCGATCGCCCGCACGCGCCGGTACCTGGCGCATCGCTTCCCCGAGCTCGCCCAGGCGCCGATCGTCGGCCAGGAGATCGGCCAGATCTCCAACACGACCGACACCCAGTTCCTGATCGACCGTCACCCCATGCATGAGCGGGTCGTGCTCGTCGCCGGCGACTCGGGGCATCTGTTCAAGCACGGCCCGGTGGTCGGCGATTTCGTGGCCGCGTTCACGGTCGGCGAGGCCGACACCGAGCCGCGCTTCAGTCTCGGCCACCGGCCGGTGGTGGCGCTCACCTCGGCCGACCGTCCGCAGTAAGGCAGTCGCTCAGAACTCGAACGGCCGGTCGATCCCGGCCAGCGAGACGCCGGTGAACGCCGAGGCCTCGAGCGTGAGCGCGCGCAGGTCCTCGGGCTCGAGGTTGTGCACCGAGGACTTTCCGCACGCCTTGGCGAGCAGCGTCGCCTCCATCGTCATCGCGGTCAGCAGGCGCAGGATCCGCTCCGCGCCCGCCTCCACGTCCATCCGCGTCTCGAGCTCGGGGTCCTGGGTGGTGATCCCGACCGGACAGCGACCGGTGTGGCAGTGATGGCACGCGCCGGGCTCGGTCCCGAGCGCGGCGTAGTCGTCGAGGTATCGGGGCGAGTTGCAGCCCAGGCCGATCAGTGCCGAGGTCGCGATCATCGTGCAGTCGGCGCCGAGCGCGAGCGCCTTGGCGACATCGACGCCCGAGCGGATACCGCCCGAGGCGACCAGCTTGACCTTGTCGGCCATGCCCGAGTCCTCGAGCGCCCGGCGCGCGGCTGGGATCGCCGAGATGAGCGGGACGCCCGTGTGGTCGAGCAGCAGCTCGGGCGAGGCGCCCGTCGATCCCTCCATCCCGTCGAGCACGATCACATCCGCGCCCGTTTTGGCGGCGACCGCGACGTCGAAGTAGGGCCGGGTCGCGCCGAGCTTGATGAAGATCGGGACGCGGTAGTCCGTGGCCTCGCGGATCTCTTCGATCTTGATCTGGAGATCGTCGGCGCCGAGGAAGTCCGGATGGCGCACGGTCGCGCGCTGGTCCACGCCGACGGGGAGGCTGCGCATGCGGGCGACGCGCTCGGACACCTTCATCCCCAGCAGGAGCCCGCCGGTGCCCGGCTTGGCGCCCTGCCCGACCACGACCTCGATTCCGTCGGCGCGGCGCAGATGGTCGAGGTCGAGCATGTAGCGCGAGGGAGTCATCTGGTAGATCAGCGTCTTGGACTCCGCCCGCTCGTCCTCGAGCATCCCGCCCTCGCCCGTGCACGTCATCGAGCCCGCGCGCGAGGCGCCCCGGCCGAGCGCCGCCTTGGCGCTCGCGGACAGCGCGCCGAAGCTCATCGACGCGATGTAGATCGGTATGTCGAGCTCGATCGGCTCCTCGACGAGGCCCAGCCCCTCGCCGAAGACGGTCTTGGTGTCGCAGCTCTCGCGGTAGCCCTCGAGCGGCAGCCGCGTCATCGTCGCCGGCTGGAAGACGAGGTCGTCGAACGTCGGCAGCTGGCGCTGGAAGGTCGAGAACCCGCGAATCTGGTAGCGCCCGAGCTGTGCCTTGGCCTGGATGTCTGCGATCGTCCCGGGGGTCCACCGCGTCGAGCCGCCCTGGGCGTAGGAGCGGGGGATCCCGGCCGGGCGGGCAGGGTCAGCTCCGTCGGAGAACGCGGCCGGGTCGCCGCCGGCCGCGGCTCCGGTTCCGTCGCCGTTGACTGCGTTCAGATCATCAGCCATTGCTGTGCATCCCTCGACTTGAAGTGCCAGAGCGCCTGACCGGAGACGATCCGCTTCCAGGCGACGCCGCAGTCATCGATCCCCAGGCTCGCCAGCAACTCCTGCACCTCGGCGATGTCCTCGGCCGGCGGCTCCTCGACGCGTGCGTCGACGCCGAGTTCGCGGATCGTGCCGGCGACCCAGATCTCGCCCCCCCACAGAGAGTCGCCCGCCGCGGTCTCGGTATCGCCGAGGCAGATCACGCGCCCCGCATGGGCCATGAACCCGCAGGCGTGTCCGACCGACCCCTCGACCACGATCATGCCGCCCTTCATCGCCACTCCGCACCGCGGCCCGGCGTTGCCGCGCACGTGGATCGTCCCGCCGCGCAGCGACGCCCCGACGCTCATCGCGGCGTTGCCATCGACCGTGATCCGCCCGCTGGCCATCGCCTCGCCAAGACCCCAGCCCGCGTTGCGGGTGACCGTGATCTCGGCGCCGTTGTTGAGCCCGCCGCAGTAGTAGCCGACCGACCCGTCGAAGGTCACGCTTCCGCCGGGCGGCAGCGCCACGCCCAGGTTGTGGCGCGAGAGCGGCTCGGTGACGCGGACGTAGCGGCCCGCACCCACGGCCTCACGGATCTCGCGGTTGATCTGCCGTAGCGGCCGATCGCCGGCGCGGATTTCCTCGTCGCTCACGCCACAGCCCCGGCGGGCACGGGCGAGCCGACCGGCCACACCCGCACGATCGACGGGCCGTCGCAGACCTCCACGTCGATCTCGTCCTGGTAGAGCGTGCGCAGCGACTGCTCCTCGGTGGCGACCGCGACCCCGTCGGGGGCGGATACCGCGACGACCGGCTTGATCGCCCAGCGATCCTTCGCCAGGGCGATCCCGTCGCTGGTGGCGAGCAGGTAGGTGAACACGCCGTCGAGCTCGGAGAGGCTGCGCTGCAGCGAAGCCTGGAGCGAGTCGCCCGCGGCCATCCGATCGGAGTTCCACACCGCGATCAGCTCACTGTCGTTCTCGGTGGTGAAGCGATAGCCGCGGCGCTGGAGCTTGCGCCGCCAGGTGTAGTAGTTGGTCAGCTGGCCGTTGTGGACGATGGCTACGTCCGGGAACGGACGGGCCCAGAACGGATGCCCGGCGACCGGAGACACATTTGACTCGGTGGCCAGGCGGACGTGGCCGAGGCCGTGGGTCCCGATGAACTCCCGCACGTCGTGCTTATCGGCAACCTCATCCGCGTCGCCGACGTCCTTGACGATCTCGAGCGCGCGTCCCGCCGACTGCAACTCGACGCGGGGCAGCGCGTCGCACGCATCGACCCAGGCCGAGAACGGCTCGGGATCGGAGACGACGAACCGCGCGGTCACATGCTGTTGGCCGCTGTCGTCCCAGGTCGGGTCCTCGAGGAAATCGGCGCCGTGCTCGCGGGTGACGGCACGGATGGCCTCGAGATCAGCGTCGAGGTGGGCGCGATCGTCGAGGAGAGCGCGGACCACGTAGCCGGTACTGCGGGGCGAGCCGTACAGCGCAAAGCCGGTGCTGTCCCATCCGCGGTGGCGTTGTGCGGCCATCATCGCGACAAGGTCCTCGCCGACGCGGCCTGGTTCGTTGAGTGTCCGGCCTGCGATGCCGCACATGGTCTCTCCTTACTTATCGCATACCGTACACGAAACACGAGGATCGTACAACAGGCGTCGCGCGGGCTCGGGGCCTCGATGCGGGGTCAACTTGATGGGCCGCCTTCGGCGGCATCCGTGGGGCCATCCAACCCCGTCCGGACGGGGTCGCGTGGTCCCAGGGACGCCGAGCTAGGGGAATCCGGCGCACACACACGTCGACGCCACACCCGGTGCGGCGCCGGATTCCCGTGCGAGGCCCCACCCCGCGTCCGACCTGCGTAACTCGACACGACGGGCAGCTCCCGCGAGGCGTGACGAGTTATGCATGCCCCACTTGCGCAGCCCGTCACGCCGATCGAATTCCCCCGGGCGTGACGAGTTGCGCAGGTCCCGGCCGTCAGACGATGAGTTCGCCGCCGTCGACGGCGAGTGCCTGGCCGGTCATCAGCGACGCCGCGTCCGACATCAGGAACACGACCTGCTCGGCGACGCTCTCCGGCGTCGCCATCCGCCCGAGCGGGATCGTCTCCGAGATCTGCTCGATGAACGCCTCACGGCCGCCGTAGTTGGACCAGATCGGCTCGTTGAACGGCGTGTCGACGAACCCCGGGCACAGGGCGTTGACGCGGATCCCGTCGGACGCCGCATCGCGGGCAAGATTGCGGGCGAGCGCGACGGCGGCGACCTTGGTGGTGGCGTAGGCCAGCATCGCCCGCTCGGTCTGGAGACCCGAGTTCGACGCGGTGATCAGGAAGCTGCCTCCACCGGCGCGGGCGAGGTGGGGGAAGGTGACCTGCGCGCAGACGAAATGCGAGCGGACGTTCACCGCCCAGGAGCGGTCGAAATCGGCAACCGTGCTCTCGCCGACCGCGCCGCTGAACTGGACGCCGACGTTCGACCACGCCGCCTCGAGGCCGCCGAGCCCCTGCACCGCCTGTTCTAGCGCCTCGGCGAGCGCCCCGGGATCGCCGGCGTCGACCGTGATCGCGATCGAGTCGGTCTCGGCCGCGATCTTCGCCAGCGGGTCGGCGGCCATGTCCAGGAGCGCCAGTCGCCACCCGGCGCTGCTCAGCCGGCGTGCGCCGGCGGCGCCGATGCCCGTGGCGGCGCCCACGATCAACATCCGTCTCTCAGCAGAGTTCATGCCGGGTGTCCTACCACACAATGGCGGCGCCAGTTCGTAAAGCAGCAGCTCGCCGGTGAGGACACGCGGGCGCTTGACTTTGGGACGCGGGCGTGGCACACAGCACCGATGCCCCCGTCGCTATTGGTCGTGCAGAACGATCCCGACAAGCCGCTGGGCCGCCTTGCCGCCGGACTGGAGAGCGGGGGCGCGCGGCTCGATGTGCGGTCCCCCACCGCCGAGCTACCCGACGTACGCGAGTACGACGGGCTAATCGTCCTGCCCGGGCTGGCCAATCCGGTCGACGACACCGCCGAGATCCACCGAGCCCGTGACGCGATCGAGCGCGCGCTCGAGGCCGGGCTGCCGATCCTCGGCGTGTGCCTCGGCGGCCAGTTGCTCGTTCAGGCGCTCGGCGGAAGCGTCCACCGCTGCCAGCCGGAGCTGGGGTTCGGCGACGTCGAGGCGCTACCGGCGGTGGCCGAGGACCCGTTGCTTGCGGGCGCGCCCAGCCGGTTTCCGATCTTCCACGCCCACACGTTCGCGTTCACTCCGCCGGAGGGCGCGGAGGTCCTGCTCACCAACGACGTGGGCGTGCAGGCCTGTCGCCACGGTCAGACGTGGGCCTTCCAGTGCCATCCCGAAATCGCCGAGGACTGGGTGGCGGCGCTGGCCGCGGGCCTGCGGGGCCGGGACGGCAAGCTCCTAGCGGCGACCACCGGCTTCTTTGACTCCAACGGAGTCACCGCCGAGCAACTCGAGCGCGACGCGGCCGTCGCGGAGCCGGCGATGCGGGCGCTCGCCGACGGGATTACGCGCGGATTCGCCGGCCGGCTTTCTTAGCGGTCCGGCCGGTCAGGTTGCGCTCGAGCCCCCACGCGATGTGCTCGGTCATGGCGCGCCGCGCACGCGCCGGATCGGCGGAGGCCAGCTCCTTGATCAGCGCCTCGTGCTCGGTCACGAACTCATCGTGAGGCGAGTGGACGTAGAAGTCGTGGTAGGCCAGCGCACCGATCGCGCGTCCCCAAATCGCGTCGAAGAAGCTGAGCAGGTAGGAGTTGCCCGTGGTCTCGACGACCGCGCGGTGAAAGGAGCGGTTGGCCTCGAACGACTCCCGGCTGGAGCGGAGCTTCTTCGCCGTCGCCTGGGCGAGCGCTTCGCGCACATGCTCGACCGCGTCCCCGCCGAGCTCGGCGACGATCGCGGCGGCGTAGCTCTCGACGGCGTCGCGCGCGCCGTACAGATCACGGAGTCCGTCTTCGGTGAGGCTGCACACGACGTACCCGCGGCGGCCCGACGGCTCGACGACGCCCTCCTCCTTGAGCCGGAGCAGCGCGTCGCGGACGGGGGTGCGGCTGACGTCGAGCTCCTCGGCGAGGCGGTCCTGGATCAGCCGGTCGCCCGGCTTCACCGTCCCCTGCACGAGTGCGTCGACGAGCCGCTGGTAGACCTCGGCCGCAAGCCTCGAGTGCGACCGGTCGATGCGCTCGATGGCGGCCATGGCGGGAGTCTAGAGTCCCCCGTCCCCGGAATCCGATGGCAAAGGTGCCCGGGGACCGGTGATCGCGTCGACCTCCACCTCCACCATCAGCCCCGGTGTCGCCAGCTGCGCGCCGACGGCGGTGAGCACCGGCGCAGCCTGGCCGAGCGCCTCTCGGTGGGCCCGCGCGAACGCGCCGGCGTCGGCCATGTCGACCAGGTAGGCGCGGGTGCGGACCACGTCGTCCAGGCTCGAGCCGACCGCTCGCAGCGCCGCATCGATCCGCTGCAGCACGAAGCGGGATTGCGCCTCGGTGTCACCCGGTCGGTGAACCCGCCCCGAGCGCTCGACGGCGGTCGTCCCGGCGACGTAGACAAACGGTCCGACGCGCTTGGCGCGGACGTAGCCGCCGAGCTCCTCGAACCGGCCGCCGTCCCGGTACTCGGCGCTCTCCCAGCCCTGCGAACCTTCGATCACGAATCCCTCAGGCGTATCCGGAGTTCCGAATTTCGTATACGATAACGGCTGAAGGGAAGCCCGCGACACGGACCGGGGGCGGGACCGGTGCTGCTCAGTAGACGATCACGCTGCGCGCGGTCTTGCCGGCTCGCATCCGCGCGAACGCCTCGTTGACGTCGTCCAGTCGGCACGTGGTGATGAGCGGCTCCAGGCGCAGCCGCCCCTCGCGATACAGCTCGACGAGCATCGGGATATCGCGCAGCGGCACGCACGACCCGTACCAGGAGCCGCGCACGCACCGCTCCTCGAGCGTCATGGTCAGCGCGTCCAGTCCCACCCGGGCGTCCGGCGGCGCCATCCCGATCAGCAGCGCCTCACCGCCGCGCGCGGTCAGCTCCAGCGTGGTCGCGATCGTCTCGGGCCGCCCCAGGGCCTCGAACGCATGGTCGACGCCGGGCGGCACCAGTTCTCGCACGGCCGCCGCCACATCGGGCTGACTGCCATCCACCACATCCGTCGCCCCGAGCTGGCGCGCCAGTTCGAGCTTGGCCGGGACGACATCGATGGCGATGATCCGCTCGGCGCCTGCGATCCGGGCTCCCTGCACCACGTTGAGCCCGACACCGCCGCACCCGACGACGGCGACACTCTCGCCCGGCCGCACCCGCGCGGTATTCAAAACGGCGCCGACCCCGGTCATCACCGCGCAACCCATCAGCGCGAGCTCGCTCAGCGGCAGGTCGGGATCGACCTTGATCGCGGTCCGCGCCGGGACCACCGAGCGCTCGGCAAACGACGACGTGTTGTAGTGATGGACCGAGTCCTCGCCGAGGTGAAAGCGGCACGTTCCGTCTTCCATCGTCGCGTCGTACCAGGCGGTGTTCTCACAGATGTTGGGGCGGCCTCGGACACATTCGCGGCAGTGCCCGCAGTAGGGAAGCCAGGTGAGCAGGACGTGATCGCCGGGCTCGAGGCCGTTGACGCCGGGGCCGAGGTCCTCGACGATGCCCGCGCCCTCGTGGCCGAGGACCACCGGGAGCGAGGTGGGGTGGATCCCGTCCACGACGTGGAGGTCCGAGTGGCAGACCCCGCTCGCCGCCATCCGAACGCGAATCTCGCCCTCCCGCGGCGGATCGAGCGTAAGCTCCTCGATCACGAGCGGTTCCCCGAATTCGTGTAGGACGGCGGCGCGGATGGTGTCAGTCATTGCGGACGCGCACGGGGATCGATTTGAAGCCGTTGACGAAGTTCGAGCTCAGCCGCACCGGGGCTCCGGCGAGCTCGAACCGGACGTTCCGGGCGAGCATCTCCTCGAGCAGGATCCGGATCTCGAGCTTGGCGAGGAACGAGCCGAGGCAGAAGTGCGGGCCGCCGCGCCCGAACGTCGTGTGCGGGTTCGGGGTACGCCCGACGTCGAACCGCATCGGGTCCTCGAACACGTCCTCGTCGTAGTTCGCCGACAGGTACCAGAGCGCGACCCGGTCGCCGGCCTGGATCGGCACTCCGCGGATCTCGGTGTCCTCCACGGCGGTGCGCCGGAAGTAGATCAACGCGGATCCGTAGCGGAGGATCTCGTCGACGCCGGTGTCGAGCAGCGACGGATCTCGCGCCAGTCGCTCGAACTCGTCGGGGTTGGCCATCAGCGCGAGAATGCCGTGGGAGATCGCGGTGCGGGTCGTCTCGTTGCCGGCAAAGATGAAGAGCTGGAAGAAGTTCGTGTACTCGGCATCGGATAGGTGGTCGCCGTCGGCCCCGCCGTGGACGAGGCGGGAGACGAGGTCATCGCGGGGATGCGCCCGGCGCTCGGCTCCGATTCGGCGTCCGTACTCGAACACGGCCTGCGCGGCCGGCGTCCCGAACGGCAGCAGCCGGGGATCGATATCGCTCGGGTACTTGACCGGATCGGGTCGGTAATCCTCATCGGTGGCAGCGGCCATCTCGCTGGTCAGCTCCACCACCATCGGCACGTCCTCGGGAGGCAGTCCGAGAATCGAGATCAGGATGGTCACCGGCAGCGGCTCGGAGATCTCGCTCACCCAGTCGAACTCGCCCTTGGCGATCGCCGAGTCCAACAGCCCGCACACCGTCGCCCGCGTGAAGTCCGCGTACTCCTTCACCTTAGGTCGGGTGAAGGCGTCGCTGACCAGCCGGCGCAGCCGCGTGTGCTCGGGCGGATCGGTCTCGATCATCGACCGGCGGGCTTCGAGCGCGTCGGGCTCGCGGTCCTCGAGTGCGATGTGGCCGAGCTGCGAGGAGAACAGCTTCGGCTGCTTGCTCACCGCCACCACGTCGGCGTGCTTGGAGAGCAGCCAGAACCCGCCGCGCGTGCCCGGCCACGGATGCCAGTGGACCGGGTCGTGCCGCCTGATCGCGGCCAGCTCAGCGTGCGGTATGCCCTGCGCGTAGACCCTCGGGCTCGCGACATCGAGATGCGCGAGATCCTCGCGGACCGCCGACACGCGACTCCTCAGGCGTCCGCCGGGCCGGCGCTGAAGTTGGCCGTGTCGAGCACGGTCGCGATCTCATCGCCGAGCGCCGCGCAGAACGCCGCGTGCACGGCGTCGGCCGGCACCTGACGATCGTGATGCTGCAGGGCGGGGGCGGCGCACGCGTCGTCGATCAGCACCGGCTCGAGTCCGAGGTCCGCGGCCGCGCGCACGGTCGCGTCGACGCACATCGAGGTCATCATCCCGCAGAACGCGACCCGGCTCGCGCCGGTGTCCTGAAGGCGCTCGGAGAGATCGGTCTCGCGGAACGAGTTCGGGTAGTTCTTGACGATGACGGTCTCGCCGTCGGCGGGTGCGACCGTGGCGTTGGTCTCGGCGCCGCGGCTCCCGGGCACGAAGTACTCATCGCTTGACGGCTCTTCGTGGCGGATGTGGATGACCGGAATGCCGGACCCGCGCGCCGCCTCGATCGCGGCTGCTGCGCGCCGAGCGGCTCCGTCGGCGTCCGGCAGCGGAATCGCGCCACCCGGGAAGTACTCGTTCTGGATATCTATGACAACTAGTGCGTCGGCCATGCGCGGCAGTCTACGCAGGCGTCAAGCCGGGGCGGTCGCGTTGGTCGAAGCGCCGGGCTGCGCCGTGGCCGCCCCGGCCCCGTACTTGCGCTGGTAGGCACGCCAGGTGAGCGCCCACCGCTCCGGGTCGTCGTGCGGCTCCAGATCGAGCTTGTGAACGGTGCTGCGGTGCGGCGAGGAGAGGACCGTGTCGGGGTCCTCGTACGCCTCGCGCGCGACCGTGCCGATGATCTCGGCGTATTCGTCGAGGTCCGCGCGGGAGTAGGACTCCGACGGCTCGAGCGTCATCGGCTCGGGGATGACCCACGGCTCGTGGCTGGCGAAGTAGGTGGCCACCCCGAAGTCGGTCGTACGCCGGCCGACGTCGAGGGTGCCGACGCCGGTGTCCTGGAGTAGCTTGGCCAGGCTGTAGCGGATCTGCTCCAGCCGGCGGGCTGGATTCGTGTCCGCGAACGACACCGCCAGGCCCGGCACGTCGGCCAGTCGCGAGGCCAGATAGTTGTTGTTCAGGACCGCGGTCTGCGCCACCTCCCGCAGTCCCTCGGCACCCAGGCTGAGCACCCATGCGAACGAGCGAACGACCGTCGCGGGCACGCCGTGAAAGGCGCGGATCTTGCCGACCGACTGCGGCCGGTCGTACGCGAGCCGGTAGCGCGCGCCGTCGTACTCCACGGTCGGCACCGGCAGGAACGGCGCCAGCTCGGCGCGGACGCCGCAGGCCCCGACCGGCATGCCCATCGAGCAGTGCGGCGAGGAGAACGTCTTGTGCAGGTTGAACTGGCACAGGTCGAAGCCGGCGTCGCCGGCGCGGGTGATCCCAAGGATCCCGTTCGCGTTGGCCTGGTCGTAGTGGCACAGGCCGCCGGCGTCGTGGACGATCTGGACGATCTCGTCGATGTGCGGGTTGAACAGACCGGTGTCCTCCGGATTGGTGATCATCAGCCCGGCGGTGCGCTCGGAGACCGCCCGCCGGATCGCGTCGGGCTCCGGGTATCCGTCCTCGCCGGCGTACACCGTGATCACCTTGTAGCCGGCCGTCGCCGGGCCGGCGCCGTCGCAGGGGTGCGAGAAGATCGTGGTGATGATCTCGTCACGGTGCGCCTCCCCGCGACCGGCGTGGTAGGCGCTGATCATCCTCGCGTTTGCGTACACCCCCTGCGATCCCCCGGCTGGCTGGAAGGTGAAGCGGTGCAGGCCCGAGATCTCGCACAGCATCTGCTCGAAGCGGTAGAGGACCTCGAGCATCCCCTGCACCGTGTCCTCGTCCTGGAGCGGATGAAGGTCGGTGACCTTGTGAGAGCGGACCAGTTCCTCGTTGACCTTGGGGCTGTACTTCATCGTGCAGGTACCCAGGCCAAGGTGGAGGTTGACGTCGTTGCCCAGCGTCTCCTGCGAGAGGCGCATGTAGTGGCGCAGCACGCGCTGCTGGCTGAGCTCGGGCAGCTCGGGCCGGCGCGATCGCCGCAGCCCCGATGGAAGCCCGGCCAGCGGATCGCCTCCGTTATCGACGAGCGATGGCTCGAGCTCCGGCGGGATGATGCCCCGCTCGCCCGGGGTGGAGAGCTCGTGCACGATCGGCTCGTTCCAGCTCGCCTGGTGGAATGGGCGCAGGGTCATCGCAGCACCTCCGCGAGGTTGTCGGCAAATCGGTCGATGTCGGCTTTGGTGTGCACCTCGGTGACGCACACGAGGGCGCTCTGCCCGAGCTCGGGGTACTGCTCGGAGAGGTCGAGGCCGCCGAAGATCCCGCGCTCTCGCAGTGCGGCCCCCAACTCGGCAACCGTCCGACCGGTGTCGGAGAAGTCGACGACGAACTCCTTGAAGAACGGCGCGCTGAGCGCGGGAGCCCGCACGCCCGGCAGCGCGTCCAATCGCCCGGCTGCGTAGCGGGCGCGCGCCATGATCGTCCGCCCGAGCTCCGCGAGTCCGTCGGGTCCGAGCAGCGCCAGGTAGGCACCGGCCGCGATCGCCCACAGGTTCTGGGTCGTGCCGGTGTACTCCTTGGAGTCGCCACGCTGGATGTAGGACGTCCGCTCCCATACGACCTCGCCGAAGCCGTACTCGCCGGCCACGGCGGTCGGCCCCAGGCCGATCAGGAACATCGGGTACTCGGTGACGAACTCCTCGCTGTCGTTCGACGCGACGAAGCCCGCCAGTCCACCGCCGTAGTGCATGTGGATCCCGAGCGGCTGGATATCCCCGCAGACGATGTCGGCGCCGTAGCGCGGTGGGGCCTCGAGCACGCCGAGCGAGATCGGGTCGACGCCGACCACGGTGAGCGCGCCCGCCTCCTTGGCCAGCGCGGCAATGTTCTGCGCCTGCGTGTCGATCGCACCGAGAAAGTTCGGCATCTCGAGGTAGACGCACGCCGTGTCGCCGCTCAGGGCGTTCCGGATGCTCTCGAGCTCGAGCGCGCCGGTGGCACGGTCGAAGGGGATCGTCACGATCTCCACCCATGGCTTGCAGTAGCCCTCGATGATCGATCGACGCTCGGCGCCGATCGAGGCCGGGATCAGCGCGACGCCTCGGCCGGTGATCCGGGACGCCATCGAGATCGAGGTCGCGGCGGCACTGCCCCAGTCGTAGGTCGGCTGGCTCACCGCGTCGCACTCGAGCAGCTCGCCCATCATGCTCGCGTACTCGAACAGCGCCTGCATCTTTCCGTGGTCTCCATACGTATCGCCGTAGTAGGCGGTCAGGAACTCGCCCCGGTTGACGATCTCGTCGCATACGGCCGGGACGTAGTGCGGCCAGCATCCGCCGCCGAGAAAGCTCAGGCGCTCGGCGCAGCTCTGGTTGCGGTCGAGCACGCCGGCCACGTGACGGCGCAGTTCGTACTCGGAGCGCAACGGGTCAGGAAGGTTGAGCAGACCCGGATACCGGAGCCGGGCCGGAATCGAGCCATAGAGCTCATCGACGCTGTCCACGCCGACGGCGTCGAGCATGGCTCGCTTGATCTCCGGCGCCGAGTTCGGGATGTACGGGTGGGCGGATGGGCTCTCGCTCACGTGGTTGACTCCTCCTAGCCCGGTCAGCCTGCGACCGGATAGACGATCTCTCGGTTGTAGCCGACGACCACGCGGGTGTAGCCGGCCAGGCTCGCGTCCAGTGCCGGGTCACCCGTGTCGACGCGCAGGGGGGCTCCGCCGAGGCGCGCGATCTTCGCCTCGGTGCAGACAACGACGATGCGCTTGCGATCCACCTGTTCGATGACGCGAGCCGAGAATTGCTGGTTGCCACGGCCGAACAGGAAGCCCTGACCGCCGACGGGCGTAACGACGATGCCGCCATCCCAGTCGGGGGTCCTCAGCAGTTCCAGCAGCGATCGCTCGTCCGCGTCGGCGATCTGGCAGCGGCGTCCGCGCACCACATCCACGCCCAGCAACGTCTTCTCGAGTCCGAGCCGCGCCAGGACGACACCGGTGGTCGTGCCCGGACCGATCAGCCACGTGCCGTCCGCGAGGACGTGGTCGAGCAGGTGGTGGGCGATCGCGTCCTGGGCCGCCGCCTCTGAGCCGAGCGAACGCGCCTTCGCGCTCTGAAGGTGGCGGCGGGCGTCGGGGACGTTCAGGAACCCGTGCAGCCGGGCGGAGACCGCGCCGGTGCGAAGCAGCGCCTCGTCGACGTCCATCACCTCAGCCCGCCGCACGCTCCGCACGCCCTCCTGGGCGAGGGTGGCCGCCAGCTCGCCGGCGCTTCGCGGATTGACCGCGAACACGGCGGAATGCATCTTCACCCCCGCGGGGATGCCGAGCACGGGAATCCGGTCACCGATCGCCTCAAGGACGTCGACCGCGGTGCCATCTCCACCGGCGAACAGGAGCAGGTCGACTTCACGCTCCGCCATCGCCGCCGCCGCCGTGCGCGTGTCCTGCGCGGTGGTCACCGAACCGGTCGATCCGAGCACCGTGGGCGCCAGCTGCGCACTGCGGGCTTCGTCCTCACCCATCGCGCCCGCATACGCCAGCACCTCGACGTCACCGCCGAGGGCGGTGAGGCGCAGGAGCGCCTCGGTGGCCCGCGCCGGTGCGACCGCGAGCTCACCGCGCTCGCGCGCCGCGGCGACGAGCGCGACGTCATCGCTTCCCTTGAATGCCAGCCGCCCGCCCATGCCGGCGATTGGATTAACGACGAGGCCGAGCCGCATGTGTGTCAATACGCCTCGTCGGTTACGCGCCCCATTAGTGCCCCGGGACCATAACCCGGTGGTAGTCTGGCAAGCAAATGCAGCGCGTGCGCGCGATCATCGCGTGGGTCAGCCGGTACCTGCTCCTCGCCGGACGGAACTGCTGCGCCGGCCGGTCCTGGTGCGCCCTGGATCGAAGCCTCGAACGCCGGCAAACGCGGACCGACCGCTGATCAGTTGACGACCGTCGACGACAGCGCGTTCGCCCGCGCGCAGTTCCTCGCCAACCGCCCGATCAGCGAGGACAACCTGGTGCCCGAGGACCCGGCGCTCGGCCTGGTCGCGTTCTCCAGCCCGTTCGACCCGGAACCGTCCCTGCGGATCGAGGAGGGACGGATCGTCGAGCTCGACGGTGTCCCGGAGGCGGAGTTCGATCTCCTCGACGAGTTCATCGCGCGGCACGCGATCGACCTGGCGGTCGCCGAGGAGGCGATGGCGCTGCCGGTCCTCGACTTCGCGCGGATGATCGTCGACCCCGGCGTCCCGCGGACCGAGGTCACGCGGCTGACCGCAGGGATGACTCCGGCCAAGATCGCCGCCACGCTCGCGCTGCTGACTTCGGTCGAGATCCTTCAGGCCATCCAGAAGATGCGGGTTCGCCGGACGCCCTCGATCCAGGCACACGTCACCAACCGCGTGGATCATCCGCTGCTGATGGCTGCTGATTCCGCGGCCGCCGTCGCGCTCGGGTTCAGGGAGCTCGAGACGACGGTCCCGGTCCTGCGTCACGCGCCGTCCAACGCGCTGGCACTGCTGATCGGCAGCCAGATCGGGCAGCCGGGTGCGCTCACCCAATGCTCGGTCGAGGAGCGCACCGAGCTCGAGCTCGGCATGCGCGGGCTCACCACGTACGCGGAGACCGTCTCGGTCTACGGCACCGAGCAGGTGTTCGTGGACGGCGACGACACTCCGTGGTCCAAGTCATTTCTCGCCTCCTGCTACGCATCGCGAGGGCTGAAGATGCGCTTCACGTCCGGCTCGGGCGCCGAGGTGCTGATGGGCGCGAGCGAGGGCAAGTCGATGCTGTATCTGGAGGCTCGGTGCATCGCGGTGACACGAGCCGCCGGCTCTCAGGGCGTGCAGAACGGAGGCATCGACGGCGTGAACGTGACCGCCTCCGTGCCCGACGGCATGCGCGAGGTGATCGCCGAGAACCTGTGCGTGATGCTCCATGACCTGGAGTCGTGCTCGGGCAATGACACGCTGATGTCCGCGTCCGATATCCGGCGCACCGCGCACACGTTCCCGCTGCTCCTCGCCGGAGCCGACTTCCTGTTCTCGGGGTTCGGCTCGATTCCCGCCTACGACAACGCGTTCGGCCCGTCGAACATGAACGCGGAGGATCTCGACGACTACTTCGTCGTCCAGCGTGACTGGGGCTTTGAGGGAGGGCTCAGCTGGCGCGAGGACGATGAGCTGCTGGCCGTCCGCCGCCGTGGCGCGGAGGCGTGCCGGGCCGTGTACGCGGAGCTCGGCCTGGCACGGTTCAGCGACGAGGACGTGGAGGCGTGCGTGCACGCGCATGGGAGCTCCGACGTCCCGGAGCTCGCGAGCGACCTCCCGGGAGTCGCATCGGAACGGATCATGGACAACGGGCTGACCGCACTGGATGTGGTACGCGCGCTCCATACGAGCGGCTACGAGCTCGAGGCCGGGCGGGTGCTCGAGATGATCCGCCAGCGACTGCTCGGCGACGTGCTCCAGACGTCGGCGATCCTCGATGAGGAACTGAACGTCCTCTCCTCGCTCACGGACCCGAATGACTATGCGGGACCGGGGACCGGGTACCGGATATCGCCCGAACGCGCCGGCCAGATCGCGCGCGTGCGGCAGGTCTGGTCCGTCGCGGATCTCGCGCTCGAGCAGGCGGAGGCAGAGGGCTCAATCCATCTGCACGAGAAGGGCCCGGCGCTGATCGGCACCCGCGCCGATGAGGTGGTGATCGGCGTCTCGGCCGCGATGGCCCGGGAGCTCTGGGTCGCCCTGAACGGGATGACGGTCGCCGATGTCCTGCGCGAGCTCACCGGCGGAATCGAGGATGAAGGCCTCAGCTGGCGGGTGGTTCGCGTGCTTCGCTCGATCGACCTCGGCCTGATGGGTTCTACTGCCGCCCGGCTCTCCGGATCGGGAGTCGGCATCGGGCTTCAGGCCAAGGGAACAGTGCTCATCCACCGCGCCGACCTGCCGCCGCTGGCGAACCTCGAGCTGTTCTCGATCGCGCCGCGGATCACGCCTGAGCTCTACCGCCAGCTGGGCCGCAACGCGGCCCTGTACGCCAAGGGCTTTGATCCCGAGCCGCTGCTGCTGCCGGAGTCGAGCGAACCCCTTGGTCCCAAGTACCACGCCAAGGTCGTCCAGCTCGTGGCGATCGAGCGGCGGCTGTCCGAGGATGCCGACCCCGTCGAGCTGGTGGCGGAATGGCCGAGCTGAGCTATCCGCTCGCGGCCTCCTCGCGCGCGCAGGTGCGCAGCGCCTCCGAGAGGCCGGTCGACGAGATCACGCTCGACGCGGCCGTGTCGGGCGGCCTGCGCCCAGCCGACGTCGCCATCTCCGCCGACACCCTGCGCCTTCAGGCCGGCTTTGCCGAGCGCGGCGGGAACCCGCAGCTGGGCGAGAACCTCCGTCGGGCGGCGGAGCTGGTGTCGTTCGGGGACGACGAGCTGCTCCACTTCTACGAGATGCTGCGCCCGGGGCGGTCGTCGGCGGCCGAGCTCGACTCGCTTGCCGCGATGCTCGCGGAGCGCGGAGCCGAGCGCTGCGCGAGCCTCGTCCGCGAAGCGCGCGATGCCTATCTTCGGCGTGGGCTGATCACTTAGGATTGTGAGCCCTACCACCAGAGGAGACGGGTAGATGACACGGGACCAGATGCAGGCGCGCCGCCAGCTCGAGGCGCTCGCCGAAGATGAACGTGGCCGCCAGCTGCTTCAGCTCGCGCTCCGCGGAATCCAGACCTCCGGTCGGGGCCTGACGATCGGCTGCTGGGTCAAGCCCGGCGGCGGCGTGTCGGGCTGCGTGTTCCAGCACGCTTACTGGCAGGGTGTCGCCGAGGGCGTGTTCTCGACCACCGACGCCGCGTCCCGAGAGATCAAGCAACTCGTCGACGAACGTGACTTTCACGCCGTGATGGAGGCGATCAGGGCCCTGGACCGCCTCGGCAAGCACCGCTTCGTGCGCCGTCATGGGCTCCGGCGCGAGCTCGACGAGGCCGCTTGGCGTGACACCGTCGAGCAACTGCTCGTCGACGTGCTGGCGGAAAGCCCGCGCGCCGCCGGCCGCGAGTGCGTTTCCAGCTCGGTATAAGCCATGTCGACGACCGCCGCCAATGGGGTTGATCTGTATTTCGAGCAGGAGGGGGAGGGCGAAGACGTCCTGTTCATCTCTGGTCTTGCCGACGAGGGAGCGTGCTGGGTTGACCAGGTCGCCGGCCTCAAGGACCGCTACCGCCTGACGACGTTCGACAACCGCGGCGTCGGTCGGTCCTCGACGCCGGACGGACCGTTCCGGATCGCCGACTTCGCGGCCGACACGATCGGGCTCATGGACCAGCTCGGGCTCGAGCGACCCCACGTGGTCGGATCGTCGATGGGGGGCGCGATCGCCCAGGAGCTCGCGCTGGCGCATCCCGACCGTGTCCGCAGCCTGGTCCTCAACGGGACCTGGTGTCGTGGAGACCGGTTTCTCCACGAGATCTTTCGCAACTGGATGTGGTCGGCCCAGAAGGCCGACTCGATCCGCGACTTCCTGGTGACCGTCAACCTGTGGTGCTTCTCGCCGCGGGTCTGGAACGACGGGACCATGGACGGGTGGATCGACGCCGCCGAGGCGAGCCCGTACGCGCAGTCGGTCGACGCCTTCTGTCGCTCGTCCGAGGCGCTGATCGAGCACGACACGGCCGATCGCATCGCAGCCATCAGCGCGCCGACGCTCGTCACCGTGGGCGAGCTCGACCTGTGCCTCCCCGCGCGCTACGCCGAGGCGATCGCCGAGCGCATTTCAACCGCGCAGGTGGTCGTCATAGCCGACGTCGGGCACCAGCCTTTTCAGGAGGTGCCCGACGACTACAACCAATTGTTGACCGAGTTCTGGCAGTCCGTCGACTAACGGACCACGAGCACGTCGACCGTCGCGTGGTGCACGACGTTCGTGCTGATCGAACCGAGCGCGATCCTTTTCGCCGCGTTGTGTCCCCGGGTGCCGACGATGATCAGGTCAGCGCCTGACTCCTCGGCCTCAGCGACGATCACGTCGGCCGGATTTCCGTGCCCGGCGATGTACTGACCGGTGATGCCCTTCTCCTCGAGGAACTTGCGCGCCTCGGCGAGTGCTTGACTTCGTTCCTCGACGTCCGCCGGGTCCTCTTTCGACTCCCCGGGATCGCGCAGGAACTTTTGCGGGCTGGTGGCACTGACGACTGCGACGGTCGCGCCATTTGCGATCTCGGCGGCCCGCTCGAGCGCCTTGTGCGCGTGTTCTGATCCGTCGAATCCGACGACGATTCGTTTCATGCGCCAACCCTTACCGGGCGAGCGGGCGCTGTCAAGGGCGCAAAACCCGGAACCGCGAACTCAGATGCGCGTGTCGAGCACCATCGCGGCGCCCGCCGCGCCGTCGACTCGGAGGGTCGCTCCGCTCACGTGGGCCGACTCGTTCGAGGCGAGCCAGGCGACGATGGCGGCGACGTCCGTGCCCGAACGAGGGCAGACGGCATTCGACCGGATCCCGTGCGCTGCCCCCTCGGCGGCAAACAGCTCAGCGACGGCGATCACGCCCGCGCTCATCACCGAGAACGCGGCCATGTCGTGCGCGGCGCGAATGCCCGCGTCGGACGCGATATGGATCATCGAGCCGCCGCCCCGCCGGCGCATCGCTTCAAAGCAGACGCGCCCGACCCGGAACACGGCGGTCAGGTCCACCGCTAAGAGCTCGCGGAAGATCGCCTCCGACGTCGACTCGATCGAACCGTCGACGCGCATCTCCGGACACGTCACCAGCACATCGACGCCGTCGCGGCTGCCGAGCTCGAGCGCATCGTCGACGGCGCGATCGGCGCTCGTGAGAACGACGGTCATCCCGTCCTCGCGCAGACGCTCCACGCACGCCCGCGCCACGTCTGAGCCCTCACCCATGACCAGCGCGTTCATCCGCGACTCGCCGCCTCTCGGACGGCCGAGCTCGCCCGCTGCGAGGCGCGCATGCCACCGTCCACGAGCAGGATCGATCCGTTGCAGAAAGCGCCATCGGCAGAGGTGAAGAACGTGACGGCGCCGGCGACGTCCTCGCCGGTTCCGACCCGAGCCAGCGGCGGGACGATCCAAGTCGCCGGATCCGCGGACTCGTCTCGCCCGGCGACGAAGGTGGCCATGCCGGGAGCGGTATCGCCCGGACACACGGCGTTGACCCGCACGCCGTGTGGCCCGGCCTCGACGGCGAGCGTCTGGACGAGCATGTTGACCGCGCGCTTGGCCACGGAATAGGCGGCGATCGAGGTCTCGCCCCAGACCCCGGCGTCCGAGGAGATCATCGTGATCGACCCGCCCCCCGCGGCGCGCAGGTGGGGAAGGCAGGCGACCGCGTACAGGTAGTAGCCGACCAGGTTGGTGCCGAGCACGGCGTCCCACGCCTCGTCGGTCGTCTCGGACAGAGGCGCCTCGTGGAGGACTCCGGCGTTGGCGATCAGCGCGTCGAGGCCACCCAGCTTCGCCACCGCGTGCTCGACCGAGGCACGCACCGCCTCGCCGTCCCGGACGTCCGCGGATACAAAATCCGATCCGAGGCGGGCCGCCACCTCGCGACCGCGCGTCTCGTCTCGGCCGGTGAGCACGACCGCGGCTCCCTCCGAGCGCAGCCGCTCGGCGATTGATGTGCCGATGCCCGAGGTGCCGCCGGTCACGAGGGCCCGGGTGCCCGCCAGTCGCTCCATCGATCCGATCCTTGCATAAGCGCCCCCGGGCAACAAATGGATAAAGAATTCTTGGTCAAATTTGCGCATCAGCTTTCGAGGGCGCTAGTCTGTGCACCCGCCACGACCTCACCGGGGAGTACGGGAGGCCCACCCGGGGGCGAGGTGACAACCGAATCGAGGAGTGGGCATGACTGATACTGTCGGCGCGCCGGAGGCAACAGATGGGGGCCTGCGCTCCCGGATGACCGGATCGACCGAGCTCGCACGGAACGCACTGGGGCTGCCGCAGCTTCTGTTCTGCATCGTCACCGGGTCGGCGCCGCTCGCGGCGATGATGTTCAACGACCCGCTGTCCGGGTCGGGGATCGGCATCGCTGTGCCCGCCGCCTTCTGGTTGGCGGGGTTCTCGTTCATCCTGTTCTCGGTCGGCTACGTCGAGATGGCCCGCCGTAAGACGACGGCCGGCGGCTTCTATTCGTATACGTCCTACGGCTTTGGGCGCATCATCGGTCTGGGCACGGCGATCTGCATCGTCGGCGCGTACCTGCTGTTTGCCGTGGGCGTGAACGGCGTCACGACGTACTTCGCCAACACGAGCCTCCAAAACCTCTTCAGCATCAGCATGGATTGGCGCATCTACTCGGCCATCCTCATCCTTCTGCTCTTCATGATCACGTACTTCCACGTGGAGATCGTCGCCCGCATCCTCGGCATCGCCCTTCTGGCCGAGCTGGTGATCCTGTTCATCTTCTCGTTCGCCGTGCTGTTCAAGGGCGGTGGCCCGGACGGGATCGTCTGGAACGCGCTCAACCCTGCCGGCATCTTTGGCCACGGGGCGGGCGTCGCCGGTGCCGCCCGGGTGTTCGGCGCCTCGGCCGCCGGAGTCGGGTTCTTCGGGGCGTACTGGTCCTGGGTCGGCTTCGAGATGGCGCCGAACTATGCCGAGGAGACGCGCAACCCGAAGAAGATGATGGCCTACGCCACGTATGGGTCGGTCATCGGGCTCGCCATCGTGTTCACGTTCTGGGCCTGGATGCTCGTCACCTCCTACGGCGGGTCCAAGGACCAGTGGCCGTGGGCGGTCGCCGTCCAGTACGGCATCCACGCATCGGCGCCGGCACACGTCGGGTTGCCCCCGGGCGACTACGCGAGCGTCTATTACCCGGTGGCCCAGAAGTTCGTCGGCACCTGGCTGAAGGACCTGTTCGAGATCTTCATCATCACGGGCTCGTTCGCCTGCTCGCTGGCGTTCTGGAACACGTCGAACCGCTACCTGTTCTCGATGGGGCGCGAGGGCATCCTGCCGCGGGTGTTCGGCCGGACGCACTCCTCGCACAAGAGCCCATTCGTCGCCACGACGTTCACCCTCTGCTTCGTGATCGTCTTCACGCTGCTGTTCGCGACCGGACTCATGGGCGGGGCGCAGCGATCGGCGCTGAAGGTTGGGGTATCCAACCCGATCGTCGCGCTCTCGCAGGTCGGAACCTGGTGGCCGTTCCAGGGGAACCTGCTGTTGTTCACGATCATGACGCTGTGCAGCATCGCGATCGTCGTCTACTTCCTCAGACCCGAGAACCGAGACGGCTTCCACTGGTTCAAGACACTCCTAGCTCCCATACTGGGCGCGGTATCGATCATGTTCGCCATCTACCTGATGGTGAAGAATCGGCCGGCACTGCTCGGCACGCCGAACACGGGCTTCACGTTCGCTACGCCGTTCATCGTGATCATCGTGTTCCTCGCCGGTTGTGGTCTAGCCCTGGCCTACAAGAGGTGGTCGACAGCGCGGTACGAGGCGGTGGGCAATTTCGTCCACGAAGAGGCCTGAGCTCGAGACCTGAGGGTCGCGGACGGGGCGACGCCTGAGCGCGTCGCCCCGTAGCCTGGGCGAGTGAGTGTCTCTCGTCACCGAAGTCCCGGAGTCGCTGAGGTTCCACGGAATCGAACCGCCGCGGGGTTCCCGACGGTTTGCGATCACGCTCGACCAGGCAGAGCTCGAGGCCGGCGGACGGATCGCCGGCCGGGTTGAGCGGCGCGATGACCGTCGCGATCCCCGCCCGGTGATCGTGGAAGTCCGGTGCGACGCGTGCTGGGTCGATATCGCTCCGCAGTTCGTCGGGCGCAAGCGCGTCTGGAGCTGGTCCGCTCCCGGCGATATGCGCAACCGGTTCATTCCCGTCTGGCTCGAGGAGGAGACGTATCGAGAAAGCCTCGAGCTTGGCCCGCTCGACCAGGCCAACTGGAGGCACTTCGCGTTCGTGATCCCGCAGGACGCCCCGCGCGCGCTCGAAGGAACGTTCGTCGCGTTCCGGTGGCGCGTCGAGGCGCGGCGTTCTCGACGTATCGGTAACGAGGTCACCTCGCTGCCGCTGCTCGTCCTCGAGCCGCAGGACCAGCCCGTCGTGAGAGTCGAGACGAGCCCGATCGGCACATGGCGTCTACTCGAGTGGCGATCGAACAACGACGTCGGTGGGTCCGCCGGGCCATGCTCGGTTACCTACGAAGCTCGGCAACCCGAAGACCTGCCGCTACCCGGGGAGACGAGGGAGGCCGAGCTCCGGCGTCTGGCGGGGACATGACCCGGAGAGCGGCCTGCGACATCATGACTCTCTTGCGCGCGTTTCTCGCTGCTTGCTTTCTGGTCATCGCCGGGACTCTTGGCTTTAGCTCGTCGGCTGCCGCGGCCACCTGTCCGACCGCGACGTATCTGGACTACAACCATCTGGCCTACGCCGAGGTGGCCATCCCAGCTGGCGTGCAGCTCTCCTCGGGCCAAGTCGTCGGGAGTGGCTTGGTTGATCATCCGACCAGCTCCAACGGCTGCAAACGGGCGCGGAGCACCGTCCAGGTGCTGAGCGCCGGGTCGATCGATCCCCGCGTGGCGGTGATGGCCAGCGGGCGGCCCGGGACTGTGTTCGTGATCGGGCAGAGGTGTGCCGGCTTCACCGGTTCGGACTATTGGGACTGCCTGACCAAGCCCCTGGTCTGGAACGGGGTCCAGTACACGGCGACGAGCTACCCGAGCACGCCGCCGCCGGTCGGGACGCTCTCGCTGGGAGCTACCCTCGGCACGGCTGAGTACCACGGACGCCAGGTAACACTCCGGCGGATCGATGGCGTCGACTCTTCCCTCGCAGTCGGCATTTCGGGCGAGTCGAGCGTGGCGTGGCTGAGCCCCCGAACCTGTCCCTACAGCGGGTTCTCGAACACGCCGCAGTACGACAACCTTCTGCGCTGCCTGCGCAGCCCGGTGTGGTTCACGTTCGATCCCCCGGGTAATTCGACCGGTGCCAAGGTGCTCGCGATTGCCGACCGGCCGGTGACGGGGCCGGTTGCGGGCGCGACGATCAGCCTGGCCCGCCTGCCTCTGGAGGCCGATTACGTTCCCGCGAAGCCCGAGCTCGTGGCGATCGGGCACGTCGGCAGCCAGGTCAGTTTGAAGCTGCCAGACGTAGACCAGGGTCTCTACGAGGCGGTGGTGTCCTGCCCTCAGTGTTCGGCTGCGGGCGCGGGCAGCGCCGGCCTGTATCCCGCGGGGTCGGTCCTCGTCTCCTCTGCGCCGAAGGGCTCGACCGTCCTCGAGATAGTCAACTACGTGATCTTGGCCCTGGTGTTGCTGGTGGCGGGTCTGGGCTTCAGGGCTCGCCGCCGGCGCCGCGCCCAGGGCCTCGCTCAGCCTGGTTTCCCCGCGGGCAAGATCCTGAGCTCGCTCCTGCTCGGTCCCGGACCGAGGGCCTCGGTCCAGGGAAGAGGTTGGGGCGAAGACCCTCCGCCTCGACGTGGGGGCGGCGGCGATGCGCCTGGCCCCAACGCTCGCGCGAACGGGCAGGGTGGGCCGGCTCCAAAACCGCCGGCATCCCCTTCGACCCCGAGGCCGCCCAAGCGAAAGAGCCGGCGCGGACGAGGCGGGAGTGGGCACGGTCAAGGCAATAAGCCGGGAGCCGGCTAGAACATTGGAGGCTGTCTGATGGCGCTGACCTCGAAGCACGCTCGGCCCTCGGTCCGTCCCGAGGCACTCGAGTCGGCGTTCGCGTTCCCCGCGCTCGAGGCGATCTTCACCCGGCGGGCCCGCCGGTTCGCGCTCGGGGCGACGATGACCGGGCCACTCGCGTTCAGCTCCGAGAAGCAACCGGTCCCGCTTGCCGGCGAAGAGGAGGCGATCCTGGTCGCCGCCGCCACCGGCATCACCGGGGTCGTGCGCGAGGAATGGCCGTTTCGCACCGACGCCGGCGAGCCCACCGGCGCCGACAAGCTGGCCTCGTTCACCGGCCGCAGCTTCCCCAGCCCGCTCGCGATCCACGGTACCGAGCTGTTCTGGACCAACGACGACGGGGTGTTCGTGCTCCCGCAGCGCGACCAGGTGCCCGAGCGGTACGTGCAGCTGCAAACGCAGCAGCAGCGCGGCGCGCTGTATCGCAGCGCGATCAAGCTCCAGGAGGGACGGCTCGAGATCCCGCGCCGGCGCCCCAACCTGTTCAAGTTCAACGAGTGGCTGGTCAACACCGAGGGCGCGACGGTCTTCATCCCGGTCTCGGACGTGACCCGGCAGTGCATCTCGGCGATGCTCCTGTATTTCGACCGGCCCCACGGCTACTACATCGTCGACAACTACCTGGGCAACGACCCGCTGAAGCGCTTTGTCGACTCGGGCCTGCTGGATCCGGCTCACCGCGTGGACCTGGCCGATTTCGAGCGGTGGCAGATGGTCGACATGAACGGCGTCGAGCAGGGGCTGATGGTCCAGAACCTGATGATCGCCACCCAGACGCTTGGGATCGGCGGCCATCCCTTCTCCGGGGGGAAGGGCCGCGTGACCCTCGGCGGCCAGCGCCAGTGGGAGGCGATCGGCGGTGAGGGCCCTTGCGGCTCACTCGGGTTCAGCTTCCACCGCGTGCCCGACGACGTCCCGGTCGGCGCGGGCGAGGAGATCCCGGTGGGACTGGACGGGATCTTCGAGGGAGCGTGCCCGCCCTATCACGCGGATATGGACGCCGCCGTCGACTTCGTCCTCGATCAGCGGTGGGGTGCCGAGGGCATCTTCTCGGCTCCGGAGCGCCGGCCGATCCCGTGGCGCTCCTCCGAGATCGCGCATGCGGTCCCGCGTCCCTCGGATGAGGCGATCGACGCCACCAAGGCCCTCTGCCGCTACATCTGGAACACCTACGGGCGCTTCCCGGCGACGCTCGACCCGTTCCTGATGACGGTCTGGTACCAGGCCGCCCATCTCGACATCGAGTTCTACGACCGCTACTACCCGCCCGAGGCGCTACCCGCCCACGTGCGCTCGCACATGCACGACTGGCACGACCTGTAGTCGTGTGGGCTGGGCCGGCTACATGACCTCGCGGTAGCGCTCGCGCTCCCAGTCGGTCACGTGCCGCGCGAACAGCTCGAGCTCGTGCCGGAGCATGACCACGTAGGAGTCGACGAACATCTCGCCGAACGCCCGGCGGACGAACTGGCTCTGCTCGAGCGTGTCGACCGCCTCGGCCAGCTGCGTGGGCAGGCGCGGAAGCGACTCGTCCACGTGGGGATCACCGGTGACCATCGGCGGCACCTCGAGCTCGTGCTCGAGCCCGTCGGCACCGGCGGCGAGACACCCGGCGAGGACCAGGTACGGATTGGCATCCCCGGACGCCCATCGGCATTCGAGTCGAGTCGCCGAGCCGCGACCGACGGCCGAGCGCACGCCGACCAGCCGGTTGTCGAGGCCCCAGCTCACCTGGGTGGGTGCGAACGAGTAGTCCTCGACGCGCTTGTAGGCGTTGATCGTCGGGCAGTTGACGGCCTGCAGATCGACCTGGTGCGCGAGCAGGCCCGAGAGGTAGCGGCGCATCACCTTCGAGTGCAGCGGGGGATCGTCGTCCTCGATGCTGAATGCGTTGCGGCCCTCGCCGTCGAGCAGGCTCTGGTGGATGTGCATCCCGTTCCCGGCCTCGGTGATGTACGGCTTGGGCATGAAGGTGGCGCGCAGGCCGTGCTTGGTCGCGATCTGCTTGACGACGTACTTGAGGATGACCGTGGCGTCGGCGACGTCGATCGGCGATCCGTGCCCGAGGTTGACCTCGACCTGGGCGGGCCCGTACTCCACGTTCCAGGCCTCCACGTGGATCCCCGAGGCCTCGAGCGCCCGCTTCATCTCTGAGACCACGGGCTCGACGTCGGCGCCCTTCTGCATCGAGTAGCAGTGGGTGCCGGTGTAGAGCGGCTCCCAGTCAGGGGTGCACAGGTGAAACTCGAGCTCGGTCGCCGCGACCGGCTCGTACCCGAAGCCCTGGATCCGCTCGACCGCTCGGCGCAGGATCCCGCGGCCGTCGAGGGGGATCGACTCCTCGCTCTCGGGATCGACCGTGTCGCAGAAGCAGAACGCGGTCCCGTCCTTCCATCCGGCCAGGCGGAGAGTCGAGACATCCGGGACCACGTGCATGTCCGGGTAGCCGGTCACGTCGTTCGCCCATCTCGTCGGGAAGATCACGCCGTGCATATCCCAGGTGAAGGCGACGTTCGCGATGGCGAAGCCGTCGCCGTCGGCCGTCGAGCAGAAGTGGGGAGCCGACAGCCGCTTACCTCGGGGGATGCCCCACGTGTCCGCGAACATGCACTCGACCGTGTGCACGTGCTCTCGATCGAGCCACTCTCGTACCGCTTCGATGCTGCGCTCGTTGCCTGCCACCTGCATAACCATCTCTTCCTCTCCGTTCCAAGGCGGGCGGCTATCCTAACGGCCCCGCGGGCGCGGGAGCACGCCGCTGACAGCTGGAGGTAACGCAATGCGCGCAGTCGTTGTACGTGCTTTCAACGCGCCGCTCGAGTACGAAGAACGCGAGATTCCGGTGGCCAGAAATGGGCAGCAGAGCGTCCTGCGCGTGCTGGCCTGCGGCGTCTGCCACTCGGACCTGCACGTGGTGGAGCACCTGTACGGGTCCGAGCTGCCGCTGGTGCTCGGCCACGAGATCGTCGCCGCCGACGAGCAGCTCGGGAATGTCCTCGTGTACGCCCCCTGGGGCTGCGGTGAGTGCCGCTTCTGCCTCACCAGCCAGGAGAACGTCTGTCCTGACGCGCGCGAGGCGGGTATCTATCAGGACGGCGGATACGCCGAGTACGTGCGCGTTCCCGCCCGCCGCTACCTGTACCCGATCGGCGATCTCGATCCGGTCCAGGCGGCGCCGCTCGGATGCGGAGGCCTGACCCCCTACCGGGCCGTCAAGCACGCGCTCTCGTGGCTTGACCCGGGCGATCGCGCCCTCGTGCTCGGAGCCGGAGGCCTGGGGCAGTTCGCCATCCAGTTCCTGCGTCTCATGACCGACGCGGTGGTCGACGTCGGCGATCCCTCCGAGCACAAGCGCGAGCGGGCGCTGGAGCTGGGCGCCGAAGCGGCCGCGGCCCCCGAGGAGCTGGACGGCCCGTACCGCGCGGTGTTCGACTTCGTGGGGTCGGAGAACTCGCTCGCGCATGCGGCTCGCCTCGTTGACCGCCAGGGCGTGGCGAGCGTCGTCGGGCTCTACGGGGGAAGGATTCCGTTCGGCCTGGGCGCGGTGCCGCACGAGGCGCACTTCAAATCGAGCATCTGGGGGTCCCGAGACGAGCTCGCGGAGCTGATCGAGCTCGCCCAGCGAGAACGTCTCGAGTACACGATCGACACGCTGCCGCTCGAGCAGGCGCAGCGAGCGCACGAACTGATCCGGTCCGGCGAGGCCCGGGGCCGTATCGTGCTGACTCCATGACCCCGTTGTCAGGGACTGACGCACACTGGACGGCCGCGGCAATCGCCGAGGACGTGCGGAGTGGCCGGCGCTCCGCCGTCGAGGTCATCGACGAGGCGCTCGACCGCATCGCCGGGGCCAACGGCGCGCTGAATGCGTTCTGTGAGGTCCGACCAGGCACGGCGCGCGTAGCCGCCGCCGCACTCGACGCCCAGATCGCAGCGGGCGAGGATTTGGACCCCACCCACCTCCCGCTCGCGGGGGTGCCGGTCGCGGTCAAGGACGTGATCTGGGAGGCGGGGATCGAGGCGACCGATGGATCGCGCTCGCTGCTTGGCTTCGTACCCCACGAGAACGCCACCGTCGTGCAGCGGCTGATCGCTGCGGGGGCGATCGTCGTCGGCCGGGTCAACGCTCCCGAGTTCTGCTACCGCGGCATCTGCGCCAACGACCTGTACGGGGTGACGTCCAACCCGTGGGATCTCGGCCGCACGCCGGGTGGCTCGAGCGGCGGATCGGGTGCCGCCGTGGCCGCCGGCCTGGTGCCGCTGGCGATCGGGACCGATGGTGGCGGGTCGATCCGGATCCCGTCGTCGTTCTGCGGCGTCGCGGGCTTCAAAGCCACCTTCGGCGTGGTCCCGCGCGAGCCGCAGTGGCCGGGATGGCTGACCCTGACTCACGTGGGACCGATGGCCTTTACCGTGGAGGACTGTGCGCTGATGCTGTCGGTGATGGCCGGGCCTGATCTGCGCGACCCGATGTCGCTGCCGGTTTTGCCCCGCGACCCACGAGCTCTCGATCGCTCCGACCTCCGA
Source organism: Solirubrobacteraceae bacterium (assembly GCA_035504535.1). Lineage (GTDB taxonomy): Bacteria > Actinomycetota > Thermoleophilia > Solirubrobacterales > Solirubrobacteraceae > Palsa-465. The sequence goes on from DATJRS010000127.1 coordinate 74,413, forward strand.
GGGCTGCGCGTCGCGTACTCGGAGGATCTCGGCTACGTGCCGGTCGACGACGGGGTGCGCCGGGCGTTCAGAGCCGCGGTGGAGCGCTTTGCGGCGCTCGGCGCGGAGCTCGTGGCCGCGCAACCGGCGCCGTTCTCACCGAACCCGGTTGACATCTGGAACACGCTGACGACGACCGACAACCTCGCGTCCGAGGGGCCGCTGCTCGAGACCGGCCGCGTGGGTTTGGATGCCCGGGGGCTGATCGAGCCCGGCGCGGAGGTGTCGGGACTCGAATACGTGCGGATGCGCAACGCGCAGTGGGAGTACGCGTGTGCGTGGGGCCGGTTCATGATGGATTACGACCTGTTGCTCACGCCGACGATGGAGTGCGTCGCCTTCGAGCACGGTCGCACCGGCCCGGCCACGGTCGGCGGGCAGCCGATCGGCGAGTTCTACGACGACTTCTGTCACTTCTGTTATCCGTTCAACCTGACCGGTCAGCCGGCGATCAGTGTTCCGATGGGCACGGCCGAGCACGACATGCCGGTGGGCCTGCAGATCGTCGGTCGCCGCTTCGAAGACGATCTCGTGCTCGCGGCCGGCGCCGCGTGGGAGCGGCTCGGAGGCTGGCCGCGCGCGCCCCGGGAGGAGCGGCCGCCCCTCGAGTCCGAGGCGTCTGCGACTGCTGGTGAGCGGATTCGACTCGGCGGCGAGATGGCGGAGATACGACGTGTTTTCAGCCCGCAGGACGGCGAGCGGGTGGTCGAATTCGAAGGCGGGTCGCGGACATGACTGCGTTCCCGACGGTTAGGGTCGCGGCGATCCAGGCCACGCCGGTGATTCTCGACGCCGAGGGGTGCGTCGAGAAGGCGCAACGACTGCTGCACGAGGCGGCCGACCGGGGCGTCCAACTGGCCGTGCTGCCCGAGTGCTTCATCCCGCTGTACCCATCGACGGGCTGGGCTCAGAGCGCGGGCGCGTTCGGAGGGTGGGGCGAGCTGTGGGAGCGCCTGTGGGAGAACGCGGTCGACGTCCCCGGCCCGCTGGTGGATCGGCTCGTCGAGGTGTGTCGTGAGCGCGAGCTGTTCTGCGTGATCGGGGTCAACGAGCGCGAGTCCGATCGGCCCGGCACCCTCTACAACACGGCTCTCTATCTGGGACCGTCGGGGCTGATGGCGCGTCACCGCAAGCTGATGCCGACCCAGCACGAGCGCGTGTTCCATGGGATCGGCGCCGGCGACGACCTGGCGGTTATCGAGGCCGCCGGGGCGCGGGTCGGGGGCCTGATCTGCTGGGAGAACCGGATGCCGCTGGCGCGCTACCGGGTCTACCGGGAGGGACCGCAGATCTGGGTCGCGCCGACCGCGGACGACAGCGACGTGTGGATCGCGACCATGCGGCACATCGCGATCGAGTCCGGCGCGTTCGTGGTCTCGGTGCCGCAATTCATCCCGGCATCGGCCTTCCCCGAGGACTTCCCGGCACCGCTCCCCTCGCGCGATGAGGTGTTCGGTCGCGGTGGCGCGGCGGTGATCGAGCCTGCCACCGGCAAGGTGATCGCCGGCCCCCTGTACGGCGAGGAGGGGTTCGTGGAGGCCGACTGCGATCTGCGCGTCGGCCTTCACGCCAAGCGCTGGTTCGACTCGGTCGGGCACTACAGCCGTGAGGACGTGTTCCGGAACGAGCTCCCGGACGGCAAAGCGGCCGTGCCGGATTTGAGCTGATCGCGCCACGGCAGGAGCGTCGCCGCGTGACCGAGCCCACGGGGGTCATAACCCGGAACTCGGCCCGTCGGTGGCGGTGAATTCCGGTTCAGTCGCATATATGGCCTCTAACTCGGAACTCGGCGGGCGCGGGCGGCCGAGTTCGGACTTATGGCCCCACCGCACCCGCGGTCCGCACAACCGGCACTGGTGCGAGCGCCGACCGTCACATAATGTATGCAGAACGCTATGGAGCGCCCTCGCATTCTGATCACGACCTGGCGCCGGCCGCTTCCCACCTACCTGGGCGAGCGGACGGTGCTCGACACGTTTGATCCGGCCTACGCCGCGCGCGTGAGCGACGCCGGGGGGCTGCCGCTGGTCATCTCGCGCCCGCCCGGACCGACCGCGCTGACGCTGCTCGACGATCTGCTCGCCGTGGCTGACGGGTTGCTGCTCACCGGTGGCGGCGACGTCGACCCGGCGATCTACGGCGCGACGATCGAGAACGCGGACGAGCCTGACCCGGGCGCCGACGACTGGGAGCTGGCCCTGATCGCGGCGGCGCGAGAGCGAGCGCTCCCGACCCTCGCGGTTTGCCGGGGCGCGCAACTCCTGGCCGTTGCCTATGGCGGACGGCTCTCTCAGCGGGTGATCGAAACCGACGCCCACCCTGACCGTGCTCGCCTCGCGCCCGAGGCGATCCTGTCCGGTCGCCACACGGTTTCGCTGGTCCCCGGCTCGCGCGTGCAGCGCGCGCTTGGCCCCGAGCGGGTGGCGGTCAACACCATCCACCATCACGCGATCGACGATGCGGGCGAGCTCGAGGTCACCGGCACCGCTCCGGACGGCGTGATCGAGGCGGTCGAGCCGCGCTCGGATTGGGCTTGCGTCGGCGTCCAGTGGCATCCCGAGAAGATGCACGAGCCCGAGCAGGCCGGCCTGTTTGCCCAGCTCGTGCAGGCGGCGCTCGAGCGCGCCGGGGTGGCGGCGTGAGCCTGCGGGGCTTCACCGCGCCGCTGTCGCCGGACGGCCGCGCCGGGATCGTCCCACCACCACCGTGGCACTACTCGGGGGACTTCCTGATCGCCGAGTACCGCACCGACCCGGACGCGGTGGCGGCGCTGTTGCCGCCCGAGCTCGAGCCGGCCGAGGATCCGGGCGCGGTCGCGGCGATCGTCGCCGACTGGCAGTCGTGCTCGGTTGACCTGCACGAGCTCGAGGACCCGATCCAGTCCCAGTACCGCGAGTTCTTCCTGGTCGTCGGCGCCCGCTACAACGGCCAGCCGGTCAGCCGCTGCGTGTACATCTGGGTCGACAAGGACTTCGCGATGTACCGCGGGTGGATCCAGGGGTTTCCCAAGAAGCTCGGCTCGATCCACGTGACGCGGCTGTTCTCGGTGGGCAAGGCGACGCCGCGGCTGGAGCCGGGGGCGCGCTTTGGAGCGACCTGCACGGCCAACGACCGGCAGATCGCGCGCATGGTGGTCACGCTCGAGCACGTCTCTGAGACCGGCCCGATCGTCAACGATCCGCCGATGTACAACAGCCGCCACTTCCCGGCCGCGGCGGGAGATCGCCCCGACGTGTTCGAGCTCGTGCGCGCCGGCGGGTATGACCGCGACGTGACCGAGATCTGGGAAGGGAGCGCCGAGCTGCGGTTCTACGACGACACCCTCGAGGACCTGCAGGCGATCGCCCCGCGCGAGATGCTGCGCGGCTACCGCTTCTCGTTCGGCTACACGGTCGACGGCGTCGAGGTCGTGGCCCAGCAGCAACAGGAGAGCTACGCATGAAACACGTCCGGATCGAGCACGAGGGCCGCGTGGTGGAGGGCACGCTCGACGGCGAGGTGATCCGCGCCCAGGGGCTCAAGCTGCGGACCGCGGACGTCCGGCGCTGGCTCTCACCGGTGACGCCGAGCAAGATCCTCGCGACCCACCTGACCTATCGCTCCCGGGCGGAGGAATACAAGATGGCGCGCATGCCGAGCGAGCCGTCGTACTTCATGAAGCCGCCGTCCTCGCTGTCCGGTCACCTGGCCCCGGTCGTCCGGCCCGCCGGGTGCCGCTTCCTCAACTACGAGGGCGAGGTCGCGGTGGTGATCGGGCGCCGCTGCCACCGGGTGAGCATCGATGAGGCGCTCGACTACGTCGGCGGCTACACCGTGGCCAACGACTGGGGCGTGCACGACTTCCGCCACGCCGATCGCGGCTCGATGCTGCGGGTCAAGGGACAGGACGGGTTCTGCCCGCTCGGCCCGGTGATGGTCGACCCCGGCGACGTCGACCCGGAGGACCTGACGCTCAGGACGTTCGTCAACGGCGAGGAGGTCCAGCACGCAAACACCGGCTCAGACCTGATGTTCTCGTTCGCCTACCAGGTCGCCGATGTGGCCCGGCTGATCACGCTCGAGCCCGGGGACGTGCTGCTCACCGGGACGCCGGCGAACTCGCGGCCGGTCGAGCCCGGCGATGTGGTGGCGGTCGAGGTCGAGGGAATCGGTCGGCTCGAGAACACCGTCGTCCAGGACGAAGAGGCGCTCCCGCTGGTGGGTGAGCAGCCGGCCGTGACCGCGCAGACGCTCCACGTCGCGCTGACCATGCCCGAGGACGAGGCCGAGCGAAGCATCGACGCGGTTCGATGAGCGTGTTGCCTGAACGCGCAGCGGCGGCCGATCGCCTCAACATCGCGAGCGTCGTCGACCAGGTGTACGCGGCGATCCGGGAGCGGATCTCGAGCGGATCTCTGCCGCGCGGGGCCCGGGTTCACCAGGAGGACCTGGCCGAGGAGCTCGGCGTGTCGCGCACGCCGGTGCGCGAGGCGCTCCGCCGCCTGGCCGCCGAGGGGCTGGTCGAGATGCGGACCAACCGGGGCGCGCGCGTGGCCGACGTCGACCAGATCGGGATGCGCGAGTCCTACGTGGCCCGGAGCGTGATCGAACCTGGCGCCGCCCGGCTCGCCGCGACGCGGCGTCCGCCGCCGTCGCTCGCCCGGATGCGCGCCGCGGTGGCCGCGCAACGGCGCTCGCTGCGCAACGTCCAGCGAAGCTTCGAGGCCAACCGCGAGTTCCACCTCGCGCTGGCAGAGGCCTCGGGCAACGAGTGGCTGGCTCAGTTCGCCGAGCGGCTGTGGGTGGCGCGGATCGGCGAGACGATCTACGAGCGGCAGGTCCAGACCCAGGAGCGGATGCTGCTCGACGTCCGCGAGCACGAGCAGATCATCGAGGCGATCGAGGCCGGCGACGGCCGTCGCGCCGAGTCGCTGGCCCGCCGGCACCTCACCGACGCGATGAAGCGCTCGACTGACGTCCTTGGGGAGTAGTTCGGGGCCTCGCGTCGGAATCCGGCGCGGTACCTGTCTGAGTTCGATGTGTCTAGGAGCCGGATTTCGCGCGCTCGGCGTCCGTGGGGCCATCCACCCCGTCCGGACGGGGTCGACGGTCCCAAGGACGCTAAAGAAGGCGGCCGCTGGTCGGGCATGGCGATGGAGACGCCAAGGCGTGGTCGCGGCACGAGCCAGCCTCGCCTGCGAACGCCTCGCCGAGCAGCGGACCGGTCGGATAGCGTCAGTCAGGTGCGGCGAGGGCGTCACTGCTCAGGCGCCGCGCTCACGTGAACGTCGCACCTCTTCCGCGGCGCTTCGGCCCATTCCCGATGGGGCATCACGGTCGAGCAGCGCCATTAGCCCATCGGGAGAGGGGCGCGCCGCGAGTCGCTTCATCTGCCCGCGGAGATAGCCGCTGAGGGTCTGCCCCCGCAGTGCTGCCCGCACCTTCAGCACCGAGGCACCTCGTCGGGTACCCCTTGATCTGCACCGTCCTCGTCATACCCGGAGCATGTTGACACGACCAGAGTTTGCCGCTTACCCCGGAAAGCCCCAACAGGAAGTCTTCAGAGTTCGTTGCGGACCGGGTTTGACAGCGTGCCGACGCCGCCGACGTAGATATCGACCGTGTCGCCCTCGCGCAGGTAGCGCTTGGGATCGCGCGAGTCGCCCACTCCGCCGGGGGTCCCGGTGGCGATGACGTCGCCGGGATACAGCGTCACCCCGGCCGAGATGTACACGATCAGCTCGACCACCGAGAAGATCAGATCGCTCGTGTTGGCGTCCTGCATGACCTCGCCCGAGACCGTCGTGCGCACGTCGATGTCCTCGAGCTCGATCCCGTCCATCGAGGCGATGCACGGGCCGAGCGGCGAGAACG
>DATJRS010000128.1:0-29609 GCA_035504535.1 Solirubrobacteraceae bacterium
CGACGGCGCCGTCTCGCTGGGGCGCGTCCAGACGCCCACGCTGGCCATCCTGGCCCGGCGCGAGGAGGAGATCCGCGCCTTCGTGCCCGAGCCCTACTGGCTCGTGGACGCCCAGTTCGACACCATCTCCGACGGGCCGCGTCGGTACTCGGGTCGCTACTACGCCGGGGCGAACCCGCGCTGCAAGACGCTTCAGGAGGCTCAGGCGGTCGTCGACGCCTGCCGCGACCAGACGGGTGTGATCACCAAGCTCGAGAAGTCAGAGCGCAAGGAGCGCCCGCCGCTGCTCTACGACCTGACCTCGCTCCAGCGCGACGCCAACAGCCGCTACGGGTTCTCGGCGCGGCGCACCCTTTCGGCGGCCCAGCGCCTGTACGAGGAGCACAAGGCTCTGACCTACCCCCGCACGAACTCGCGCTACATCACCGGGGACATGATCCCCGAGATCAAGCCGATCGCCGAGCTGGTCGGCACGCAGGCCGAGTACGCGAAGGCCTCTCAGTACGTCGTCGGCCTCGAGAAGCTTCCGCTTGGGCGCGTGGTCAACGACGAGAAGGTCACCGACCACCACGCGATCATCCCCACGCGGGCCGAGCGCCATCCGGTCGACAAGATGAGCGACGACGACCGCAGGATCTATGACCTGGTTGTGCGCCGGTTCCTGGCCATCTTCCATCCCGACGCGGTGTTCGAGAACACGCGAGTGGAGACGACGGTCGCCGAGCACGTGTTCCGGACCCGGGGCAAGGTGCTGCTGGTGGCCGGCTGGCGCGCGGTCTACGGGGAGCTGCCGGATGCCGAGCAGACCGACGACGACGAGGGTCGCGAGCAGCAGCTGCCCAAGCTGGCTCGTGGCGAGCGCGCCGACGTCCGGGAGGTCTCCTCCGAGGAGAAGGAGACGAAGCCGCCCAGGCGCTACACCGAGGGCTCGCTCCTGGCCGCCATGGAGACCGCCGGCAAGCTCGTCGACGAGGAGGAGCTGCGCGAGGCCATGAAGGACTCGGGGATCGGCACGCCGGCCACGCGCGCGGCGATCATCGAGCGCCTGATCCAGGTCGGCTACGTCGAGCGGGACGGCCGCGCGCTGGTCGTGACCGAGAAGGGCCTGAACGTGATCCGCCTGCTCGGGGAGCACGCGCTGACCTCGCCGGGGCTGACCGGCGATTGGGAGCGGCGGCTGGCCCTGATCGAGACCGGTGCCGACTCGCGCGAGGCGTTCATGGGCGACATCGTCCGGTTTACGCAGGACACGGTCGGCGAGCTGGACCGGAATCTCAAGGACGTCCGGATTCCCCGGGCCAACCTCGGGCCGTGCCCGGTGTGCGGGCGCGACATCGTCGAGAACCGCAAGGGCTACTCGTGCTGGTCGCGGGAGGACCCGGGCTGTGGCTTCGTCATCTGGAAGTCGAAGGCGGGCAAGCAGCTGCCGGTGTCGGTGGCGCGCGAGCTGATCAAGACCGGCCGTACCGAGAAGCCGGTGACCGGGTTCAAAGGGCGCTCGGGCAAGAGCTTCCGCGCCAGGCTGGCGCTGCAGCAGACCGACGACGGGAAGTGGCGCGTCGAGTTCGACGAGCCGTGGGCACGCGAGGGAGCGAAGCCACCCGAGGCCGATGAGGCCGAGACGCCGGCCGAGACGGCCGAGACGGCCGAGACGGCCGAGCAGCCCGAAGCGGCGTAACCGGGCCGGCGACCGCGTCCAGACCGCGCTGGCGACCCCCGCAGGGGTCCTCGATCTCCTCGGCACCCACCTGACGGGGCGAAATCTCCACCATCTGGCTGGCAGCGCCCGTTCATTTGGTGGGTCGACCGGTCAGGCTTTGCGAGCCCGAGGGAGGTTTTTGCATGTTCGGAACCCTAGGAATTCCGGACGCCACTAGAACATTCGTCCAGTCGCTAACACTCGCCTCAACCGCGGCCGATGGAGGGGATGTAAGGACGCTGACTGGAACTGGAGCGGACCGGGGACTCGGAGGTAGGACGTCTTTGGAACGGGCTTGGGATCCGCCAGTCAGCGTGGCCGTTTCCCTCGAACCAAAAGGACGTCATGTTCCGCAACCTCAAGAAGAAGCGCGTCATCGTTGTGCTCGCCGCGCTTGCCGTTCTCGGTATCGCCGGCGGCGCCTACGCGTACTTCACCGGTGGATCTAGCTCCGTCAACGCTTCCGGTACGGTCGGATCGCCGAGCACCTGGGCCGTCACGACGGGCACGCCGACCTGGTCGGGCACCCTCACCTCTCTCTATCCGGGTGCCACCAACGACACCGAGCTCCTGCCGTTCACGGTCACCAACAACAGCAGCGGCCATCAGGCCGTGATGACGATCGCAGCGACGGTCATGAAGGCGACCAACGGCGATGCCGAGACGGCCTCCGGCACCGACATCACTAACTGTCTCGCCAGCTGGTTCACGGCGACGGTCGACTCCGGCGACGCCAGCCTGCCGGCTGACCTCGCTGCCGGCGGAACGTACACCGGCAAGATCGACCTGACCATGCAGGACGTCAACACCAGCCAGAATGCGTGCCAGGGCGCTGCCCCCGGGGTCACGATCACGGCGTCCTAGTCGAATCCACGCGTCCGCGGCTCACCGCGGGGTCACGGAAGACCGGGCGGTGAGCGTGGATCACCCGCTCTGGATCTACGCGTGCAGATAAAGCCCCCAAGCATGCCCACGGCCAGCAGCCGGCGCCGCAGGCGGTTCACCACCGCCTGCGGCGTCTGGCTGCTCTGGGTCGTCTTCACGGTTGCCCCGGCCGCGGCGTACATGACCGGCGGCCCCGGCTCGACCACCGTGCCGGGCACCGTGGGCAGTCTGGCGACGCCGGCCATCACCGGCGCGACCGCCGGAGCGGGGACGGTGGCGCTGAGTTGGGCTCCGGTCAGCGCGCCGTCGGGCGGGACCGTCACCTACTACGTGACGCGGGCCGGGGGCACGGTGGGCGGAAACTGTCCGAGCTCGGCGACGACCGCCACGACCGTCACGAGCTGCACCGATTCCGGGCTGTCGAAGGGCAACTACAGCTACACGGTCACCGCCATCTGGCAGTCCTGGTCCTCGACCAGCGCCGCCATGCCCGTCAGTGTAGCCTCCGGAGTGCTGGCTCGCTTCAGCGTGACCGCTCCCGCCTCCGCCACCGCCGGCACGGCGTTTTCGGCGACCGTGACGGCGCAGGACGCGGCCGGCAACACGGTCACCGCGTACACGGGCTCTGAGGCGGTTGCGTTCTCCGGTCCCTCGAACTCTCCGAATGGGACCGCTCCGAGCTATCCGAGCTCGGTCAACTTCTCGGGCGGGGTGGGCACCGCATCGATGACCCTGTACGACGCGCAGAGCACGAGTATCACCGCGACGCAGAGCACCATTACCGGCACCTCGGGGTCGGTGACCGTCGCGGCCGGGGCCAACGATCAGATCCTCGCCAGCGCGGGCAGCGCCCAGACGGCCGGTACCGCGTTCACCGTGACGCTGACCGCCAAGGACGCCTGGGGCAACATCCCCGGGACCCTGTCGGGGACTAAGAGCGTGAGCTTCTCGGGGCCGGCCAGCTCACCCAACGGGAGCGCGCCGGTGTACCCCGCCAGCGTGAGCTTCAGCGCGGGTGTGGCCACGGCGAGCGTCACCCTCAAGGACGCGCAGACGACGACGTTGACCGCGAGCGACACGACGGACGGTCTCGCGGGCGTCGCGTCGAGCTCGATCACGGTGGGGCCCACCTCGGCGGCCTCGTTCAGCGTGAGCACGCCGGCGCCGACGGCGGGTAGCGTCTTCACCGAGACGCTGACCGCGCTCGACACCTATGGGAACACGGCGACGGGCTACACCGGGACAAAGACGGTGACCTTCACCGGGCCCGCGAGCTCGCCGGGTGGCACCGCCCCGAGCTACCCGTCGTCGGTCAGCTTCTCCAGCGGTGTCGGGAGCGGTTCGGTGACTCTCTACGACGCACAGAGCACGACGCTGACCGCGACCCAGGGGACCATCACCGGCACCTCAGGATCCTTTACGGTGCAACCGGGCTCTGCGGCGTCGCTTCTGTTCACGACCCAACCGGGCGGCGCCGCCGCCGGCTTCCCGTTCACGACGCAGCCCGTCGTGACCGCAAAGGACAGCTACGGCAACGTGGCCACGGGCTACGCCAAGACGGTGACGTTATCGATCAAGAGCGGCACCGGGCCCACCGGAGCCACGCTGAGCGGCTGCACGAGTTCGCTATCCGCCGGGGTGACGACGTTCTCGGGTTGCCAGGTGAGCTTGGGCGGCGCCACCGCCTATCAGCTGAACGCCACCGACGCCACCCTGACCGTCACCAGCGCGTCGTTCACCGCCACCAGCCCGACCACCGTCAGCAAAACGACCGCCGGCACCTACACGCTGACCGTGCCGGCCGGCGTGACCTCCTTCACCTTCACGATCAAGGGCGCCGGCGGTGGCGGCGGGCGGAGTGGGGCGGCCGGCGGCGCCGGCGGAACCGTCAGCGGCACGATCACGATCCCGCTCAGCATCACGAGCACGACGTTCACCGTCGTCGTGGGCGGCGCGGGCGGCGGTGCCACGAGCACGACGGGAGGGTCCGCCGGCACCGGTGGAACCGGCTGCGCGCTCGGCGGTAGCGGCGGGGGCGGCACAACCGGCGCCGGTGGCGGTGGCGGCGGCGCGAGTTGCCTGTACCTGGCCGGGTCGTCCGCGGACACGATCGTGACCGTCGGCGGCGGCGGTGGCGGCGGCGCGGGCAGCTCCACCGGCACCGGCGGCGCTGGGGGCGGGGGCCCGACCAGCAACCCCGGGTCCAACGTCGGCACGAGCGGCGCCACCGTTTCGTCCGCCCCCGGCGGTGGCGGCGGAAGCACCCTGACCGCCGGGAGCTTCCCGTTCACCCTCACCAACACCGGCGGCAGCGGCGGTGCCGGAAACGCATCCTCCGGCGGCAACGGCGGAACCTGCAGCGGGGGCGCATGCGGGCCGGGTGGCACCGCCGGCAGCGCGACGTACGGTGCCGGCGGCGGTGGTGGCGGCGAGGCCTCCGGCGGCGCGGGCGGGTCGGCCACGAGCGGCTCGAACCACTACGCGGCGGGCGGCGGTGGCGGCTCCGCGTACACCGGCGGTACCCAGAGCGGCTCGAAGAACTACACGGTCACGGTGAGCTCGGCCAGCAACGGCGGCGGGAGCTCCGGCGGCGCCGCGGGCGCGGGCGGCACGGCCGGGTCGGTGAGCTTCACCGGCACGGGCCTCACGTTGGCGTGAGGCGGGTCGACTACGACGCGGTGGTGACGGTGAACGCCGGCGCTGCACCGCGGCAGGCGTTCTGGTTGGTCGCGGCGTCTCGCATGGTGAACGCGACCTTGGCCGTGTAGGAGTCCCCGGGCGGGATCAGAGCCGGGAGCGAGCGACTGGCGTGCTCGACCGAAACCGCGAACCAGCTCGCCCGGCAGCCGCGGATCTCGGCGCCGGCGGCGTTCTGGACATTCCCGCCGGCGCTCCGGATCGACGCCGTCACCGCGCTCAGGCGTTGCTTCGCATGGCCGTGGTTGGTTACCGTGATCGACCTCAGCTCGATGTCGTTCGCGGCGCCGGGGAAGAGCGCGTTGACGCGCCCCGACCAGGCAGCTCCGGTCAGGATCGTTCTCCACTGCGCGGGCGCCGGCGCGGCACCGCCATCAAGTGCGAATGCGGACGTTGACAGAACGAGCGCCGTGCCCGCCACGGCGGCTAGGAAGGCGAGCGCCTTCCAGGGGCCTTTCATCCGGTCCCTCCTATTCGTGTCGGCCTGGGCTCCCGGACCTGAGACATCCGTATCTCGGGTTATTCCCGGAAGCCCGCATGGGCCAACTTGCTTCCATGCGTATGCCTCTTCATCGAGCCGCCGCTTTCGTTGCCTGACGGTGCGGCCGGGCGCCTGGACGTTATGTCGAGGAAGTCGGGCGGGGCGTCATCTCTTGAGGGCCAGGATCTCGTCTATTACCCCCGGCGGCTTGTTGTCCAGACACTTGCCGGTGACGCGCAGCACCCGGAGGTCGTGTTCGCAGGTTCCTCAACCGGCTCGGCTGCCATACCCGCTTAAGAGCCTGTACCACCCGAGAATCCCCCCTCACCGGAGTGGTCGCCTCGTCCGAGGGCTGATACGCTGAAATCCGGTCCTGGGACACGGTGTTCGGTCCGGACGACAAGAGGGCGAGAGATGACGGGTTGGGTTCGGCGAGTCGGGTTGGCCACGTTGCTGTTGGCGACGGGGGCACTGTCGTTGGCGCCGGCGGCGTCCGCCGGCGATGCACCTCCGACATGTCAGCCGGTGAGTGACTCAATCCCTCAGAACGCCCCGGCCTCGATCGCCCTCAGCTGCACCGATCCGAGCTCCCAGCCACAGACGATCGCGATCACATCGAATCCGTCGCACGGGACGCTCGGCCCGATCGACCAGACGAGCCCGACCAGCGCAACCGTGACCTACACGCCGGCCGCCGGCTACAACGGTTCGGACTCGTTTACGTTCGCGGCCTCGGGCGTCGGCGGGGCGTCGGCGCCAGCGACCATCTCGCTGAGCGTGGGCTGGGTGGACGGCTATTACGGGGCCGGCTCGCCGCCCGGATGGGCCGGGCCGCCGGTCTCGACGCTGACTCCCGGACCGTCGGCTTCGGCCGGGTCTCAGGGTCCCGCCGCGCCCCCGGTCCTCTCGGCACTCGTGGTGAGACCCGCCACGTTCTCGATCGCGGGGCGCCGAGACCTGAAGCTTCGCGGGTCCTTTCGCCTCAGCCAGCCCGCGAGCGTCACGTTCACGCTCGAGCGGGTCACCGCGGGACGACGTGAGGGCGGCCGTTGCGTGGCCGCGACCGGAGCCAACCACACCCGCCCGCGCTGCTCGCGGCGCGTCCGCCTACCGGGGAGTACCACCCGCGACGCGCTCGCAGGCACGGATACCTTCACGGTCACCGGCAGTCTCCGCGGCATCGCCCTGACGCCAGGGTCCTACGAGTTGGTCGCGACGCCGGTCTCGGGTGGGGTTTCCGGCAACGCTGAGACGGCCGGGTTCTCGATAACCCGATAGAGCGTCCTCCCGGCACGCCACCATGGAGGGTGATGCCGTTAACCCTCGTCATCGGACCCGCGAACTCGGCCAAGGCTGGCGAGGTGCTGGGCGCGTTTGCCGCCGCCGCCCACCGCGGCGCAATTCTGGTCGTCCCGACCTCGGCCGATGCGAGCCACTACACCCGCGAGCTGGCGTCCGAGGGAGCGGTACTCGGGTCGGTGCTCACCTTCTCGGGACTTGCGAGCGACATCGCCGCGCGCGCCGGCTACGTCGGCCGGCGGCTGAGCACGCTCCAGCGCGAGCGGGTGCTCGAACGCGCGCTTGCCGGCGTCGAGTTCGATGCGATGCGAGAGGCCGCGGCCACGAATGGCTTCCCGGGCGCCGCCGGCGAGCTGATCGCGGAGTTGCAGCGCTCGCTCGTCACGCCGCAGCGGTTCGTCGCGGCGATGCGCACCTGGGCCGAGCAGGATCCGCGGCGGACCGCCTACGCCCGCGACGTGGGTGCGATCTACCGCGCCTACGCCGCGCGACTCGATCAGCTCGGCCGCGTCGACGCGGAGCTGTACGCCTGGCGGGCGCTTGACGCGTTGCGCGCCGCGCCGGGTCGCTGGGGTCACGAGCCGGTGTTCTTCTACGGGTTCGACGATCTGCACCCACTCGAGCGCGACGCGATTGAGACGCTGGCCCGGGTGGTCGGCGTGGAGGTCATGGTGTCGCTCACCTACGAGGCCGGCCGCGTGGCACTGTCGGCGCGGGCCGAGGCGGTCGAGGAGCTCCGCCCCCTCGCCGAGCGCGTGCTCGAGCTGCCGGCGTCCGATGAGCACTACGCGCCCGACTCACGCGAAGCTCTGCACCACCTCGAGCGCGGGCTGTTCGAGGACGGGGGAACCCGGGTGGATCCCGGCCGGATTAGTCCGGGCCGGGCGATCGGCCTGCTCGAGGCCGGGGGTGAGCTCGCCGAGGCCGAGCTGGCCGCCGCCGAGGTGCTCGAGCTGCTGCGCGTCGGCTTCCCGGCCGAGGAGATCGCGGTCGTGTACCGCTCCCCGGAGCGCAGCGCGGCTCTCGTGCAGCACGTCTTCGGCCGCTACGGGGTCCCGGTCGCGGTCAACCGGCGCACCCCGGTGGCGCGCACCGCCCTCGGCCGCGCGCTACTGGCCCTGGCGCGCTGCGCCCTGCTCGACCCAGCCCACGCCGGCGCCGATGACCTGATCGCGTACCTGCGCGCGCAGGGCCATCTCGAGGTGGTCGACCGTCTCGAGGCCGAGATTCGCCGCGAGGGTCTGCATACCCTGGCCCAGGCCCGCGCACGAGTGCCAAGAGATCTCGACCTCACCGAGATCGACGCGCTGCGGACCGCGCCCGACCAAGCGGCTGAGCTGGTCCGCCAGGCGCAGCGGCTGCTGGCCGCCCCGCACCGGGGCCGTGCGCCGATCCTCGACCCCGACGAAGAGCTCGACGCCCGCGCCGTCGGGACCCTCACCCGCGCCCTACGCGAGCTCGAGGAGCTCGACGAGCCTCTCTCGAGCCCCGAGCTGATCGATCTACTCGAGACGACGCTTGAGATCCCCGGCGCGCCCGTGCGTGAAGCCGGCTCGGTGCTGCTCGCCGATCCGCTCTCGATCCGCGCCCGACGCTTCCGCGCCGTCCTGGTGTGCGGCCTGCAGGAGAGCGAGTTCCCGCTCGCCACCGCCCCGGACCCGTTCCTGTCCGACGAGCTGCGCCGCGAGCTCGCGGCGTGCAGCGGGCTGCGCCTACGCCCGCGAGAGGACGGACTCGAGCGTGAGCGCTACCTGTTCTACACGAGCGTCTCGCGCGCCACCGAGCGGGTGATCCTGGCCTACCGCAGCTCCGACGAAGAGGGCAACCTGGCGCTGCCCTCGCCGTTTCTGGCCGACGTGGCCGAGCTGCTGGTTGAGGACTGGCCCGAGCGCCGGCGCCGGCGGATGCTGGCCGACGTCGTCTGGCCGACGGCGACCGCGCCAACCGAACGCGAGCGGGCCCGCGCCCGGGCCGCCGCCGCGGCCCCGCTTGCCGGCGATGTGCCCTCGCCCATCGGCTCGCTCGGTCCGGTCGCGCTCGAGCACGTCCGTCACAGCCGGATACTCTCGGCCGGCGCGCTCGAAACCTACGCCAGCTGCCCGGTCAAGTGGCTGGTCGAGCGCGAGCTCCAGCCGGGCAAGCTCGAGCCCGATCCCGACGCGCTGGCCCGGGGCAGCTACATGCACAGCGTGCTCGAGCAGGTGCTGCGACGCCTGGGCGGACCGGTCACAAACGACTCTCTTCCGCGCGCGCTGGAGCTGCTCGACGAAGTGCTCGCGGACACCTCGCACGACATCGGCCTCGGCCGCGGCGACGCGGTTCGCGCGGGCTGGGCGCGCTCGGTCGCCGCCGACCTGCGCCGGTACCTGGCGCACGAGGCCCGTGCCGACTGGCCGTGGCCGACCTATGGCCTCGAGCTTCGCTTCGGATTCTCAGAAGAAGACGCCCAATCTCTCCCGCCTCTAGAGCTGGACGAAGACGTCCGCCTGCGGGGGATCATCGACCGCGTCGACGAGGGGCCGGAAGGCCGGGCCATCGTCCGCGACTACAAGAGCGGCTCGGCCCGCCCCGAGCATCAGGGCGCGCGCTGGGCGGCCGACCGCCAGCTCCAGGTCGCGCTGTACATGCTCGCGGTGCGGCGCCTGCTCGGCCTCGAGCCGGTGGGCGGCTTCTATCAGCCGCTCGGCGGGGGAGACCTGCGCGCGCGGGGGGTGTACCTGGAGGGGGCGGCTCCAGGCGGAGGCCTGGTGGCCAACGACGGACGCGACCGGGCGGATCTCGACGAGCTGCTCGAGGACGCCCGGATTCGGGCGCTGGCGCTGGCCGCGCGGCTGCGAGCCGGGGAGCTCGAGCCGTGCCCCGCGACCTGCTCGCGCGATGGCTGCCACTTCCCGGGGATCTGCCGTGCTTGACCTGTCGGAGCCCGACACGGACGAGCGCACCTTCACCGAGGAGCAACTGGTCGCGATCGAGCGCCGCGAGGGCGACCTGCTGCTCGACGCCGGCGCGGGCAGCGGCAAGACCTCGGTGCTGGTCGAGCGGTTCGCGCGCTCGGTGCTCGAGGACGGGATCGAGGTCGGGGCGATCCTCACGATCACCTTCACCGAGAAGGCGGCCGCCGAGATGCGCGAGCGGATTCGCGCGCGCCTGCGCGAGCTCGACGCCGACGAGGCGGCGCGGGCCACCGAAGGCGCCTTCATCTCGACTATCCACGGCTTCTGCGCCCGGGTGCTGCGCGCGCACGCGCTGGCTGCGGGCTTCGATCCCGCATTCGTGGTCCTCGACGCGCCCGACGCGGACCGGCTCGCCGACCAGGCGTTCGACGAGGCGCTCGAGGAGCTCGCCCGACACGAGCCACGCACCATTGACCTGATCGCCGGATACGGTGCCGGCGGCCTGCGCAGCGCCATCCTCCAGGTCCACGGCGAGCTGCGCTCGCGGGGGCAGCGGCGCCCGGCGCTCCCGGGGTTGCCGCCCGCGCCGGACCTGGAGGCCCTGCGGTCTGAGCTACGAGTCGCCCGCGCGGCCGTCGCCGCGGAGCTGGGCGCGATCGACGGATTGACATCCCACCCACCCGCCCCCAAACCACCCGCCAAGGTGATCGAGGCCCTGGTCCGCCTCGAGCGCTGCGAGGAGCTCCTCGAGGTCGATGATCCGTGGCCCGGCGATCTCTGGGCCGTCGGCCTGCCAGGGGGCAACGGCGCCGCGCTCTGCACGGAGGCCTGTCAGCGCTACACAGAGGCGCTGACAGCGTTCCGGGCCGCGTCCGAGCACCGCCGAGCGGTCCGCGTGCACGACCTGCTCGATCGACTGGTCCACTTGTTCGCGGAGCGCTACGCGGGGGCCAAGCGCGCGGTCTCGGGCCTCGACTTCGAGGACCTCGAGCTCGAATGCCGCGAGCTCCTGCGGACCGACGCTGAGCTCCGCGAGCGCTACCGGGCGCGGTTTACCCGGATCATGGTCGACGAGCTCCAGGACACCAACCAGGTCCAGCTCGAGCTGATCGAGCTGTTGGCGGGCTCGAACCTGTTCACGGTTGGGGACGCCCAGCAGTCGGTTTATGGTTTCCGGCACGCCGACGTCGAGCTGTTCGAGCGCCGGGGTGCGGCGCTGGGCGAGGTCGGGGCGCGGGTCACGCTCGACACGAACTTCCGCTCGCGCCCGGAGATCCTGGACGTGATCAACGGCGTGTTCGAGCGCGAGCTCGCCGAGCGGTTCCGGCCGCTCCTCGGCGGCCGAGACGAGGCGCCGGCGGACGAGCCGCTGGTCGAGCTGCTCATCGCCGACAAGGGGGCGGACTGGGCGATGGAGGGACTCGGCGCGCCGTGGCGGGTGGCCGAGGCGCGGGCGCTGGCGGCGCGGCTCGAACGGCTGCTTGGATCTGGATTCCCACCCACCCACCCCCAAGCCACCATCGCGCCCCGCGACGTCGTCCTGCTGACCCGCGCCACCACGGACCTGCGCGTTTATGAGCGGGCGCTCGAGGACCGAGGCATCCCCACCTACGTGATCGGCGGGCGCGGGTACTGGGCCCACCCGCAGGTGATCGACATGGTCAGCTACCTCGCGGCACTCGCCAACCCGCGCGATGAGGAGTCGCTCTACACGGTTCTCGTCTCGCCGCTGGTCGGTGTGTCGGCGGACGCGCTCGTCGTGCTCGCGTCGACCGCTCGGAGCCGGCGCGTCGATCCGTGGCGTGTGCTCCGCGACCCCGAGGGTGCGTTCGACGAACTGGGGGATGGGGATAGGGATTTTCTGGGTCGGTTCGCCGACCGGTTCGCCATCGAGCGGGAGGTGGCCGCCCGGTCCGGCGGTGGGGGTGGGGGGGCGGGAATCGAATCCTTGATCGAGCGCGCGATCGACCAGACCGGCTATGACCTGGCCGTGCTGGCCATGCCGGGCGGGCAGCGCCGGCTCGCCAACGTCCGCAAGCTGATGCGCCTGGCCCGCGAGCACGAGGCCGCGCACGGACCCGACCTGCGGGGCTTCCTCGATCTGGTCACCCGGCGGGCGCGGTCGGGCGTCGGGACGGGCGGGGCCGGTGACGGCGGGTCGCGCGAGTCGGAGGCGCCGGTCGAGGGCGAGGCGCTCGACGCGGTACGCCTCATGACGATCCACCGCGCCAAGGGGCTCGAGTTCGAGGTGGTGTGCGTGGCCGACCTGGGCCGCGGTCCCCGCTGGCGCGCCGAGCTAATGCGAATCGGCCGCGACGGGCGGTTCGGGCTGCGGCTGGCCGAGCCGGGCACGGGCAGGCGCGAGTCCGCGCTCGATTATCGAGCGCTCGGCGAGGAGCGGCAGGCGGCCGAGGCCGGTGAGGAGCGCCGGCTGTTCTACGTTGCGATGACCCGCGCCCGCGAGCGGCTGATCCTGAGCGGCGCCGCAAAGCTTGACCTCTGGCCCGAGCTTGGCTCCCCTGGCGGTGGCGGCGGCCCGATCGCGTGGCTCGGCCCGGCCATGGCAGACCGCGACGACGTGGCGATCGCGTTCGTGCAGCCAGAGAATCTCGCGATCCCTGACCCACCGCCTCCGCCGCCCGTGCCCGAGGTGCCTATCCCGGAACCGCCGCCACCACCGCCGCTTCCCGAGCCGCCGCCACCGCCCCGCGCACCTGCGGTTGCCGCGCTCAGCTATACCTCGCTGGCCGAGTATCAGCGCTGCGGCTATCGCTTCTACGCCGAGCGAGTGCTGAGGCTGCCGGCGCTGGCCGCTCCGGGGCGTGGCCAGGACGATCTCCCCGGCGGGACCACCGACCGCGGTACCGGGCTCAGTGCCCTCGATCGCGGAACGCTCGTGCACGCGCTGCTCGAGCGTCTGGACTATCGCCGACCGGTCGTGGCTACCGGGGAGGCCGTCGCGGCCGAGGCGGCGCTCCATGGGCTCATGGTCGCCCCAGGCGGTGCCGACGCGGCCCAGATCATCGAACTCGTGGACCGCTTCGCCACCAGCGACCTCTGCCGCCGACTAGGCCGGGCGACCGGCATCCGTCGCGAGGAGGGATTCCGGTTCTTGCTGGATGGCGCGCTGATCGGGGGCGTGTTCGACGTGATCGCCCGCGAGCCGGGTGGCCGCACACTAGTGGTCGACTACAAGACCGACCGCCTCGATGGCGCGGATCCGCAGGAGCTTGCCGACCGCGCCTACGGAACGCAGCGGCTGGTGTACGCGCTGGCCGCGCTGCGAGCCGGCGCGACCGAGGTGGAAGTCGTGCACACGTTCCTCGAGCTACCGCAGCGCCCGGCAGTGGCGGGCTTCTCGCGCGACCAGGCGCCCGCGCTCGAGGGGCGGCTCACCGCGCTGGCGCAGGGCGTGCTCGACCGCCGCTTCGCCGTGACCGACGCGCCCCAGCGCAGCGTGTGCGAGGGGTGCCCGGCCGAGGGCGGACTGTGCTCATGGCCGCTCGAAATGACGCGGCGAGAGGCCGCCGACCGCTTGTTCTGAGGCCTGGCCGTGGGCCGCGGGTCGAGTGGTAGTCTGCCCCGCGGACCGGATTGCCCGGCCGCCACGCCGGGCTCGGCAGCGTGGAGGTTGGGATATGCGCAGGGTTTCGCGAGTCGCGGCGGTTGCGTCGGCTCTGGTTGTGGGCGGCGTGCTGGCCTTACCCGCCATCGCGCAGTCACCGCCGGGTTCGCCGACCTCCCCCGTCAACCTGGCCACACCGGTCGACTTCGGCGCCGCCAAGGCGGCCAAGCAGGCAACGGTGCTCGCCGGCGACGCGCGCTTTGAGGTTCTGGGTGACGGCCTGATTCGCATGGAGTACTCCCCAAGCGGCACGTTCGAGGACGCTCCGACCGTCAACGTGCTCAACCGGCGCTTCGCCGTTCCCCGCTACCATGTCACTCGCTCGGGCGGCTGGCTGATGATCCGGACAACCGAGGCCACGCTTCGCTATCGGCTGGGGTCGGGGCCTTTCGGCCCGGGCAACACCTCGGTGCAGGTCGGCAACGCGAGCGCCGTCAGCCCGCAGTGGGAGAACGAGTGCCCGTTCGACCAAGTGTGCGACGCCGGCGCCGCGCAACTGGTCGGCGCCGCGAACATCCAGACCGACCACTCGGGCTACCAGAGCATCGCCGGCTTCATCGCCAACCTCGGGCAGGGAAACCAGGCCGGCGCCAACTGGACCGTTCTCGGGGCGCCGGGCGGGCAGGCCGTGGTGACGCTCCGCTACGCCAATTACATCGGTGCCCTCGGCGGCCCGGCGTCGCGCACGATCGACCTCCTCGTTAACGGGTCGGATGTGCAGACCCTGACGCTGCCGGCGACGAGCAGCTGGGATGACTGGTCTACGGTCACGGCCAAGGTCAACCTGAACGCGGGCACGAACACGGTCGGCGTCCTGTGCGCGGCGGCCGACAGCTGCAACGTCAACGTCGACACGCTGTCGGCGTCGCCGGCAAGCGGACCGGCGCCGGTGGAGCCCACCATGAACTATCTCGGCGGCTACACCCGTGGCTTCGACACCGCCACCTACGGTCCCGGCTACAGCTGTCCGGCCGGCACCCCGACCGCCGCTCAGTGCACCGCAGCCCTCCCCGCGATGCACCCGGGCATCCTCGACCAGGCCGGCTATCGCCTGCTCGACGACACCCAGAGCGCGGTGTGGACCTCGAACGGGTGGGTCGCGCCGAGAGCCGCTGGTGGCGACGTCGAGGACGGCTACCTGTTCGCCTACGGACGCGACTACGCGCAGGCGCTGAACGACTTGAACCGCCTCACCGGGCCATCCCCGTTGCTGCCGGAATACCTATTCGGCGTGTGGTTCTCGCGCTATTACGCCTACAGCACCGCCGACTACGAGAACAGCCTGATCCCGGCCTTCCGAGCGAACCATGTCCCGCTCGACACGCTGTCGGTCGACACGAACTGGAAGTCGCCCAATGACTGGGACGGCTGGGAGTGGAACTCGTCTCTGTTCCCCGATCCGCAAGGATTCCTCGCGTGGGCCAAGGGGCAGGGGATCCATGTCACGCTGAACATCCACGCGAGCATCGCCGACAACGATCCGCAGCTGCCCGCCACCGAGGCGCTCGCCGGCACTTCGCTCGCGGATGACAATTCGTGCTTTACCCCCAGCGGGACCTGCAAGGTCTGGGACTGGAGCAGCATCCCGCAGGCCGAGTCGTACTTCGCCCTGCATCAGCCATTCGAGTCAGAAGGGGTGTCGTTCTGGTGGCTCGACTGGTGTTGCGACAGCTCGACGGCGTCGAACCCGGGTGTCACTCCCGATGCGTGGATCAACCACCTGTACGCACAGGAGCTGATCAACAAAGGGGAGCGGGGGTTCGTTCTGTCCCGCACCGGCAGCTCCTACCAGAACCCCGACGAGGTCTACCCGGCCGGCCCCTGGGCCGGGCACACCTCGACTCTGGCCTTCACCGGGGATACCTGGGGGACGTGGAACACGCTCGCGTTCCAGGTGCAGCTCGCCGCCGACGAGTCGAGCATCGACGAGCCCTATGTCTCGGACGACATCGGCAGCTTCCTCGGCCAGCCGCCGGGGATCCCCTCCGGAGGCAATCCGTCGGATGATCCCGACATCTACGCCCGCTGGGTGCAGCTCGGCGCGTTCCAGCCGATCCTCCGCCTTCACTCCTCGGCCGGCAACCGGCTTCCTTGGGACTATCCGCAGCCGGCCAACTCGATCGCCGCGAGCTTCCTGCGGCTGCGCGAGGCGCTCGTGCCCTACACGTACACGCTCGCCGCGCAGTCGGTGAGCAGCGGCCTTCCGATCAACCGGCCCCTGTACCTGGATTATCCCGGCCAGGCGCCGGCGTATTCCAACCCGGGCGAGTACATGTTCGGCCCGGACGTTCTCGTCGCCCCCGTGACCACGCCGGGCAACGTGAGCACGGAGTCCGTCTGGTTCCCGCCCGGCCACTGGACCGACTGGTTCACCGGTGCGACCTTCACCGGCCCCTCGGAGCAAACGCTGACCGTGCCGCTCGACCGCATGCCGGTGTTCGTCCAGGACGGCGGGATCGTCCCCGAGCAGGCCGCGATGGAGCACGTCGGCGCCCGGCCCGATGCGCCGACGATCCTGCGTGTATACCCGGGTGCGCCGGGCAGCTTCTCGCTCTATGAGGACGCCGGTGCCGGGAATGGCTACGAGCAGGGGCAGGACAGCCACACGCTCCTCACCACCTGGCCATCGCGCGGCGGGCGAGCCACCAACCTGGCGATTGGGCCGGCTGTCGGGCGCTATCCGGGGCAGGCGGCCACGCGGAGCTTCACGGCGCACATCGAGCGCCTGACCGCCCCGACCGCGGTGATGATCAACGGGCGGAGCGTTCCGAGCGGAGACTGGAGCTACAACGCCGCCACGCACACCCTGACCGTGCACGTCGATGACCTGCCGGTGGGGGCCGGCGCGGTCGTGACCGAGATCGGCGGAGTGCCGATCAGCTCGGCCGAGCCGGCCGCGGTCGATCTCAGTATCGCCCCGGCGACACCGCTGAGCCTGGACGCCGGCGCCTCCACCACCGTGACGACGACAGAGCACAACGATGGACCGGGCTCCGCCCGCGGCCTGTCGACCAGGCTGAGCGCGCCGGTGGGGTGGACGGTGACGCCGGCCTCGCCGGTTCGAGCCGGCGATCTGAGCGACGGGGCATCGGAGAATCAGTCGTGGACGGTGACGGCGCCATCCGGGGGGACTTCGCCGGCAACCGCCACGTTAGTCGCCACCCTGCGGTATCGGAGCGCGGGACGGGCCGAGAGCGTCACCGCGAGCCAGCCTGGGCCGCCCAACCCGGCGCCGTTGCCGCCCCCAACAATCACGTCGACCTCGCCCGCCAGTCCCGCGCCGGGAGACGCGGTGACCTTGACCGGCCAGAATTTCGGGTCCAGCGAGGGCTCCAGCTATCTGACCCTGGCCCAGGGCGGGACGAGCTGGGGCGCGCCTTATGACGGCGCGAAGGTCACGATCACGAACTGGAGCGCCACGTCGATCACGTTCGACCTGCCGCCGGACAGCGGGCCGTATCCGCTCACTCCAGGCCAAGCCACGATCACCGTCAGCGTGAACGGGCAGACTTCGGCGGCGGCGACGCTCAACATCGCAGGTGCGAGCGGCCCGCCACCGTCGATCAGCGGGGTCTCGCCTTCGAGCACCACCGCGGGGAGTCCGGTCACATTGTCGGGCACCAACTTCGGTACGAGCCAGGGATCGAGCTACCTGACGCTCGTACAGGGTGGGACCAGTTGGGGCGCCCCCTATGACGGGGCCAAGCTCACGATCACCAGCTGGAGCGACGGGTCGATCACCTTCGACCTGCCGCCCGACAGCGGCTCCTATCCGCTGCAACCGGGAAGCGCGACGGTGACCGCGACCGTTGGAGGCCAGGCGTCCAACCCGGAGACGATCACGATCACGTCCTAGGCTTCGTCGCCGTCGACCTGCACGGGATCGCGAAAGTGGACGTCGACCTGCTCGTGGGCATGGCGCTCCTCGACCTTGGCCAGCGCCCGCAGCGTCTCCTGGTCGGCGGGAGCTTCGGGCGGCCCGAGCAGGCTCCGCGGCCAGAGGCGGCGCACGACGACGACGTTGATTTCGACTGAGTAGAGCGTCAGTTGCGCGATCAGGTGCAGCCACACGAGCAGCCCGATCACGGTCGCGAACGTGCCGTACGTGTTGCTGGCGTGCTTGATCACGTGGTTGACGTAGATGCCGCCGACGAGCTGGAGGATCAGCAGGAACACGGCGGCAATCCCCGCTCCCAGCCACAGGCAGCGTGTGGGGATGCTCACCGCGGTGAGGAACCGGAAGGCCGCCATGTACAGCCCGAAGTTGACCAGCAGGGTGACCGCGTACACACCGATCTTGACCAGCGGTCCGCCGATTGCCGTCACCACGCCGGCTGCGGCCGCTGAGAGCACGAACAGTGCCCCCAGGCAGATCAGGAGCATGAGACCGCGGAGGCGAGCCTTGAAGAAGTTCGGCCGGTCCTTGTACGGGACTGCCCACACCTTGTCGAACGCGTTCTGGGCCGCATTGGTCACACCGAGGCCGCCCCACAGCGACGTGAGCAGCCCGAGGACGAGTGCGGTCACCTTGCCGGTCAGCGCGTGTGCCTGAAGTTCGTTGCCGACGACCGGGAACTGACCCAGGACGGAGTTCCTGACGTCGGTGTAGAGCTCTCGGTTGCCCTGCAGGACGAAGGCGAGGATCGTCGTGAACACCAGCAGCAGTGGGAAGATCGAGAAGAACGCGTAGTAGGCGATCAGCGCCGCCAGGCTTCCGGCCTGGTCGTTGCCGAACTTCCTGATCACGGCCATCGGGATCGCCCAGCGCTTGCGGCCCTGCTGGTAGCGATCGAAGGTGTGGACGGGACCGAGCAGATCCATGTCAGGTACCTACCCGACGGATTCGGTGAGAATGCCTGGTCGTATAGTGACGCGCGTGGCGGCAGTGCGTGCAAGGGGGCTCGTCAAGCGCTTCGAGACGACGACGGCGGTGGATGGGGTCGATCTGGTGGTGGCGGAGGGCGAGGTGCGGGGCCTGCTGGGTCCCAACGGCGCCGGCAAGACCACGCTGTTGCGGCTGCTGTTCGGCCTGGTCGCCCCCGACGAAGGCGAAGTCGAGTTGTTCGGCCACCCGCTCGGGAGCGCCGAGTCGGTCAACCTCGACGGCGTAGCGGGGTTCGTCGAGGAGCCGACCTTCTATCCGTACCTGCCGGGGCGGGTGAACCTCGAGCTGTTCGCCGAGCTCGACGGCGGGGTTGCTCCGGGACGGGTCGACGAGGTGCTGGAAGTCGTCGGTCTGTCCGGGCGGGGAGGTGACCGCGTCAGTGGCTACTCGACCGGCATGCGACAGCGCCTCGGGATCGCTGCCGCGCTGCTGCGCTCACCGCGGCTGTTGCTGCTCGACGAGCCGACCAGCGGCCTCGATCCAGCCGGCGCACGCGATATGGCCGGACTGGTCCGCCGGCTCGCCGCCGAGGGAACCGCAGTGCTCCTCTCCAGCCACCTGATCGGCGACCTCGAGAACGTGTGCGATGCGTACACGGTGTTGCGTCTGGGCAAGGTGGTGTGGGACGGAAGCGCGCAGCAGCTGCGCGAGCAGGCCCCCGGCTCGGCCTACCGCCTGGCCACCAGCGACGACGCCCGGGCGCTCGAGCTCGCCGAGCAGCACCCGACCGTGCACGTGACCTCCTCGCCGACCGGGGAGCTCAGGCTCGTCGCGCAGGGCCGGGTGGACGCCTACGTGCTCGACCTGGGCCGCGCCGACATCGCCGTACGGCGGCTCGAGCTCGTGGTCAGCCCGCTCGAGTCGATGTTCTTCGCGCTGACCACCGACGTCGAGCTCGACGAGGCCGGCTTGACCGATCTGATCGAAGCAGCGATGGCACAGACGTGAGCGCCACCCACGCACTTCGCCCTGGCGAGGCGCTTCCCGCCGCAAGCGCCGGCACGCGCGGCGATGTCTGGCACGTCTTCCGAGCCGAGCGCCGCAAGCTCTCCTCGCAACTGGCGACACGGCTGCTTGCCCTGTTCTGCGTGCTTGGCCCGTTCGCGTTCGCCGGTGTGCTCAAGATCCAGAGCGGCAGTCCGGCCGACACGCTGTTCGGGGTGTGGGTGCACCAGTCGGGCTTCGCCCTCTCGCTGGTCGTGCTCTCGTTCTGCGGCGCGTGGGGCTTCCCGGTCCTGGCCGGGGTGCTTGCCGGCGACATCTTCGCTTCCGAGGACCGCTACGGCACCTGGAAGATGGTGCTCACGCGCTCCTCGACTCGCCGAGCCCTATTCGCCGGCAAGCTCCTGGCCGCAACCACGTTCTCGATCGGGCTGCTCCTGCTGCTGGCGATCTCGAGCATTGCCGCCGGGTTGCTCCTGATCGGCGACGGTGCGCTGGTGGATCTCGGCGGACGCACCCTGTCGACCGGTCACAGCCTGGAGCTCGTGCTCGGCAGCTGGCTGCTCAACATCCTCCCGATGCTCGCCTTCACGAGCATTGCCGTGCTGCTCTCGATCGCGACTCGGAACGGGATCATGGGGGTGATCGGCCCGGCCTTGGTCGCCCTGGTGATGCAGCTGCTGCTGCTCGTCGGCAGCGGGGTGTGGCTCCACATGCTGCTCGCCTCCTCCGCGTTCGAGGGGTGGTACACGCTGTTCGTCACCCACCACTACTACGGGCCGCTGGTGATCGCGTGCATCGTCAGCGTGATCTGGATCGTCGCCTGCCTGGCGGGCTCCTGGCTCCTCCTGCGCCGGCGCGACTTCGCCGGAACCCCGGTCAGCCGCCGTCCCGGCTGGGTCGTACCGGTGCGGGTCGCCGTCGGGTCGGCCGTGGTCGTCGCCTTCCTCGCCATCGCCGCCAACTGGGGCCCAGCCGGAGACACTGCGGCCCGGTTGAAGGCGAGCATCATGCCCGCCTTCGACAACCTGACCCTGCTCCAGCAGCGTGAGCTCGGTCGGTACGTCCCTGCCGGAGCGAAGCTGAATGTGCTCACGAACTGCAGCCGTCGGGCCAGCACGCCGACTGGGCCGGGCGACTGGATCTGCACGCTCGACGTGTTCATCCCGCAGCCGGGCGCCGAGCCGTTCAACCAAACGCCGGTCTCCTACGACGTCAGCCTCCAGTGGGACGGCTGCTACAAGGCGGAGTCGCCGCCGTCGTTCGTGGGCCAGCAGACGATGAAGGCCGCCGGCGGGCAGAGCGTGGTCAACCCGCTGTTCGTGATCTACGGCTGCTTCAACCCGTTGTAGGGTCGAGCAGCCGTGGCCGGGCTGCTTCAACCCGTCGTGGGATCCAGCAGCCCCTGCCCGCTCTCGACTGCGAGCAGCAGCCGCTTCTTGTCCAGGCCGCCGGTGTAGCCGCCCAGGCCTCCGTCGGCGTGCAGGATGCGATGGCAGGGCACGATGATCGGGATCGG
Organism: Solirubrobacteraceae bacterium; assembly: GCA_035504535.1. Taxonomy (GTDB): domain Bacteria; phylum Actinomycetota; class Thermoleophilia; order Solirubrobacterales; family Solirubrobacteraceae; genus Palsa-465. The sequence continues at coordinate 20,927 of DATJRS010000128.1, forward strand.
GTTGGAGCCGAGCGCATTGCCGGCCGCCCGGGAGGCCCCGGCGCTGCCCGCCTCGGTCGCCATCTGCTTGTACGTGCCGGTGGCGCCGTAGGGGATCCTCGCCGTCGCCTCGAGCACGCGCCGTCCGAAGCCGCGCGTCAGCCGCCAGTCGAGCGGGAACTCGAACTGCCGGCGGGTGCCGGAGAAGTACTGGTCGAGCTCGCGGCGGGGCTCGTCCAGCTTGCGGGGCGCGGCCAGCACGCGTGGGGAAACCTTTTGCGCAAGCTGCTCCAGCACGGCCTCCTGGTCGTAGTACTCCACGTAGGCGAGGCGCACCAGCCCCTCGGGCGTGGCGGCGAGCAGTAGCTTTCCCAGTGGCGAGTCGAGCGTTGCGTAGGCCACGTCGAGCAGGCCGGCCGCGGCGGCGGCGGTGGTGAGGTCGGGCAGCTGGTCGGGAGTCGAAAGCTCCCGTCCGAGGGCGTCTTCGATGTCGGTCATGTTCGGTACTCCGTTCGCAGTCTCTTGAGGGCTTCGTGGACGTTCCGCCTCGCCGCGTCCTCGCTCGTGTCCATCACGGCCGCGATCTCGTCGTAGCCGGCGTCGGCCACATAGCGCAGGGCAAGCGCAGTGCGCTGCTTGGGCGGCAGCTCACGGACCTGGCGCCAAAGGTCGTCGTCGGCTGTGATGGCGGCATCGGGCGCGCCGGTGGACGATCCGCCGGTGGCCGATCCGCCGGTGCCGCCGCCGGGAGGCTCGGGCACCTCGGCGACGGGCATCGGTTGCCGGCGTCTGGCGCGAGCGTGATCGATCGCCTTGCGGGATGCCACCGTGAAGATCCAGCTCTTGAGGTTTGAGGCGTCGCGGAGCTTCGGATAGGCGCGCAGCGCCGCGAGCCATGTCTCCTGGTAGCAGTCGTCGGCATCGACCCGCCCGACGCTGGCCACCAGGAAGCGATGGACGTCGCGGCCGTGGGCGTCGAGCAGGGTCTGAAAGGGCGGAAGGTTCACCGCGGATGAAACGCGCCGGCCAGGCATCACGTGAGATGGTGGCGCGCTCGGTGGCGGAGGCGCTGCGCCCGGTGGCGCATGCGCGCCCCGCGGTGCAAAACGCAGGAAACCCGCTCGCCCGAGCGCCGCCCCGCAACATGAGCGCCTGCGTGACGCCTATCTCGCAGGGGCGATGAGTTCGCAGGCGGTTTTGCGTCTTATGCACCGACGACGTCGCCGCGTCCGGCAGAACACCGTGTCGGCAAGACGCCGATCATCACTTGCCACTAAACCCCGTTCGCTATACAAGGACACATATGGCACGAGCAATTTGGTCAGGCGCGATCAGCTTCGGGCTGGTCAACGTACCGGTGAAGCTGTACAGCGCGACGTCGCCAAAGACGGTGCGGTTCAACCAGCTCTCCAGCAAGACCGGCGCCCGCATCCGGCAGAAGCGGGTCGACCCGACCACCGACGAAGAGGTCCCCTACGAGGACATCGTCAAGGGTTACGAGATCACCCCCGAGCGCTACGTGGTGATCACCAACGAGGAGCTCGACGCGCTCGATCCCAAGGCGACGAAGACGATCGACATCGAAGAGTTCGTCGACCTGGCCGAGATCGACCCGATCTACTACGACCACAACTACTACCTGGCTCCCACGGCCGGCGGGGCCAAGGCCTACCGGCTGCTGGTCGACGCCATGGGCGAGTCGGGCAAGGTGGGGATTGGCAAGGTGGTCCTGCGCTCCAAGCAACAGCTGTGCGCGCTGCGTCCGACCGGCGAGGTGCTGACGCTGACCACCATGCTCTGGGGTGACGAGGTGCTCTCGCCCGACCGCCTCGATGAGATCGGCGAGATCGAGGAGGCCCAGGCCACCGACCGCGAGCTCAAGATGGCCGAGCAGCTGATCGCCTCGCTCTCGGCCCAGTTTGAGCCCGAGAAGTTCCGCGACGAGTACCGCGACCAGGTGCTGGCGCTGATCGAGCGCAAGGCCGCCGGCGAGGAGATCGCGGTCCAGCCACAGGCCGAGGAGCCGGCCGCCGCACCGGACCTGATGGCCGCGCTGGAGGCCAGTCTGGCGGCGGTGCGCGGAGGCGACGAGGACGAGCCGGCGCCGCCGGCGAAGCCCGCCCGCCGGACCCGCGCCAAGAGCGCCGACGGCGACGGAGCCGCGGCGAGCGGATCCCGCGGCCGCGCCAAGGCCAAGAGCTAGCGCACCCCCCGGGGTCGGCTGGCGGCTGCCCCGACCAGGGCTGTGGCGAAAAAAGCACGACTATGAGGGTGTCGCGTAGCTCATAGCCGTTGTGGCCGGCTCACAAGGCGCAATCGGCTGTGGGTGAACCGCGCCGCGTGGATCGAGCGAACTTTGGCGATGGAGTCTCGCATACGTCAACCGAATCGCCAAAGTTCAGGCACGGGGCCGGATGACTCGCGCGCTGCTTTCTGATCGGGACACAACGAACCGTTCCGCCGCCGAGGTTTGTGCGACAGGCCCCGCGCAAGGCAGGGCTCCGCGGTCCGCTGTTCAGATGCCCGTCAGCAAAAGCAGAGCAGGCCTGGCCAGGCTCTAGCGGGTCGGCGGTCCGCTGTACCGCGAGCAGCGGCGTCGCCGTATGTCAAGTTCTTCGGCCGGCGCGTGTCTAGGAGGTATGCACGTCATCTATCTCGTTATCACAATCCTGGCGGTGCTCGCGAACGGCTATGCCGCATCTTTGAACTTCGTCGGCGCCGAGTCGGTCAAGCTCGTCGCTGACCGGGTACAAGTCTCCCGACGGTGGATGCTCCCGCTCGGCACGTTGTTGGCCTCGGGCGCTGTCGGGCTGTTGGCAGGCTTGGCGGTGCCGCAGCTCGGGACGGCCGCAGCGATCGGGCTCGTCTTGTACTTCATCTGCGCTTTGAGCGCTCACCTACGAGTCAGCGACCGCGGCATCGGCGGAGCCGTGTTCTTCCTGCTGCTGGCGGCGGCGGCCCTGACCACTGGCCTCGCCTACCACAACCATTGGTGACCGATCTGCGCAGCGGAGCCGGGAGCTGACGGTGGACGAGCGCGAGTGGCTGACCGAACGGTTCGAGCCGCACAGACCGCATCTGCGCGCGGTCGCCTACCGGATGCTCGGGTCGGTGAGCGAATCCGACGATGCCGTTCAGGAAGCATGGCTGCGGGTTCGCGACCAGGATCCGGGTGCCGTGGAGAACATGCAGGCCTGGCTGACCACGGTCGTCGGCAGGGTGTGCCTGAACATGCTGCGAGCGCGCAGAGCGCGCCGCGAGAAGCTTTCAGCACACGTTCTCGATCCGGTGGTCAGCTTCGAGGAGGATGGCCCCGAACGCGATGCGCTTCTGGCCGACTCTGTCGGTTTGGCGTTGCTCGTCGTGCTCGACGCGCTGACTCCCGCCGAGCGACTCGCGTTTGTGCTACACGATGTGTTCGGCTTGCCGTTCGCCGACATCGCCGCCGCGCTCGTCAACGGCGCCACTGGGGCCGTCGTGGCGCCCCATGGCGGCGTCTTCTCCGTGATGGCCTTCACCGTCGCCAACGGCAAGATCGTCCAGATCGATGCGCTGCTCGATCCGGAGCGTCTGGAGCAACTGGATCTCACCATTCCGCCGACCGCGGACTGACGCAGCTAGGCTCAAGGGAACGTTCCGCGCAAGGCATGACTTCGGCGGATGTGTTCGAGATGCTCGAACGTCGGCGAAAGTAGGCCTCGTCAGCGCTCGCGGTCTGAGAGGACGAGCTCGAGCCAACTCTCGGCTTCGTGAAACAGGGTCGGGTTGTTCTCGGGTGTGTAGTAGGCGAGGATCGCGACAGCCTGTGAGAGGACCCAGCCCCGTGCCCGCTCCCAAGTCGCGTCGTCCGTTGGCAGCGCTTCGCGGAACGCGTCGCGCGCGGCGGGCGAATGAAGCTTCCACGCGACCATCGCGTCACACGCGGGATCGCCGACGCCCATCAGGCCCCAGTCGATCACGCCGCTGATGCGGCCATCGCGAATCAGCCAGTTGCGCGCGTCGAGGTCTCCGTGGTGCCAGAGGGGCGGACCGTCCCACGGCGGCGCAGCAAGAGCGCATTCCCATTCAGCAGTGACACTGGGATCACCCTCGAACCGGTCCAGCCAGTAGCGGATCTCGTGGTCGCGTTCGTCGAGCGGGATGCCCCGCCCTGGCGGGGCTCCGGCGGGGCTGATCCGCCACAACGCGCAGATCAGCGCCGACAGATCCTGCGCGGCCTGGATCACGTCGATCGTCTCGACCGGCGCGGTCTCCCCATGCACCCAGGTGTGAATCTCCCAGAACCACGGGTACGCGTCACTGGGGCGGCCCTGCGCAACGGGAAGGGGGACATCCACAGGAAGCAGCGGCGCTAGCTTCGGCAGCCAAGTGAACTCCTTGCCGCCCGGCTCGACTGGACCGTGAACGCGTGGGAGCCGGACGGACAGCTCACCACCCAGCCGAAAGATGGCGTGGTCGGTGCCGCTCGGCTCGATTCGGCGCAACGGAAGATCACCCCAATCCGGGAACTGCTGAGTAAGTAGGTGCCGGACGAGCGGCTCGTCGATCTCGAGCTCGTCGGTGTGCATCCGCGGTGCCACGTACGCCAGTATCCCTGCCGCGTGACGCGCCGGGCTTGGTGCCTCGGGCACTTTGGCCCTCCGCCGACAGCCCTCGATAGGAGCAGTCACGTGCCTGCCGAAGGCGTAAAGCGTGACTGAGCGACCGACGCGGCTCGGTCTCGTTCCTCGCCAACCGAAGGTGTTTGGTCGGGCCGGTCGGCAGGCGCCGGCAGCACGATCAGTGCGCGCAGCCGCTCGCCGTGAGCATCGTCGCCGACCGTGCGCATGACGGCCACGATCTCCTCGACGTCGGCGGATCAGCCGGGTACTGCTCGCCCTTGTTGCGTGGCGGTCGGCCTCGGTGATAGCCAGGCATCGTCGCCGGTGAGCGGCGGTCGCCGGCGGCGTCCAGCAACACGGATTCCATGAATCTTCCCTTGGTGGGTGGTTGAACGTGCGCCGCTATTCGAACCGGGCCGTCGCTAGAACACTGCTCGTCCGCGCGGTGCGGCAGCCTGCCCTGAATCGCAAGCAACGACCCTTGTGCTGCAACCATCACCGACCCAGACGGCCACGAGGTCGTGCTGCTCGCCCGAATCTGGGCGGACAAGATCACTCGCGACCATCCCGAGCTCGTCGATCACCTCGATGCTGTGATCCAAACCGTCGCGACGCTCGACCACGTCCAGCCGGACGCGCTTCCGGCCCGTACGCGGTTCTACCGGCGCGACGTCGGACCCAGGCGCTGGCTGATGGCGGTCCTAAGCTATGAGCAGGAGTCGGCCCGGATCATCACTGCACTGGCCAACCGGAAGGATCCCAAGCGATGGAAGCCGTGAACATCCGTATTGGTCCGCTCGAGTTCGACCACGCCGACTATGACGCGGACGGCGACGTCCTATACCTGCACGTCGGTCAGCCTGAGCCCGGCGAAGGCGAAGAAACCCCGGAAGGACACGTCCTTCGGTTCGCGCCAGGCACCCAGCGGATCGTCGGCCTGACCGTCATCAACGCACTTCAGGTCCTGGGCCGCGACGGACGGCTCATCGTGACCGTCCCTGAGACCGTCGAGGCCACAGCCGAAGATCTAGCCCCCGCGCTCCGGGCCGCCTGACGCCTGCGGCCTGAACATCAAGCCCGAGTCGTGCAGACCGCGCACTGGGGGACTGCCGGCAACCAGGCAGAACGAGAGTCGCGCCGGCTGGCGAAAGCAGGTGCCGGACGTGCGTCAGAGATCGAGGACGAGCGCAAGCGCATCGTCAACCGCTTGCTGCTCCACTGGGCTCAGTCGACCGGCGAGCTGTTCGAGGCGTTCGACGTCAACCGCGCGAAGCTGCTCGACCAGCACCCGGGTGCGTTCTCGGCGAAGCTCGATCTCGGGCCGGAATGTCGCTGGCCCCGCGCTGCGTGAGGTGGGCGCGATGATGGCGGTGGAGAGCCCGAGCAGCGCGTCGGCCTGGACGATCACGCCATAGCGTGGACCGGCCTGCTCTCGTCCGCGCCTTGTCGGCAGCCGGATCCGGTAGATCTCCCCCCGGGTCACGCCGGCCAGTCCGGTGCGGCGGCTTCCATGTCCACCATGACGGCCCGCCGCTCCGCGGTGTCCTGCCGGTCGGCTGCCAGTCGGGCGACCTCCGCGGCAAGCGTCGAGCGCCGCGCGCGACGTTCCCCAGCTTCGATCAAGGCGGCTCGGACCGCTTGCGATTCGGTGCGGCCCTCGCGCATCAGCGCTGATAGTGCGCGCTCTGACGCGTCATCCAGCCGCGCTCTGACGGTCCGTGATGCCACCGGGGAACTGTAGCACAGTCTGTGCTACCGGGGCAGGGCGGCCTCTTTGCGGCCTTGCCTCCCGCGCGCTTTGCAGGCACTTGGAGAGCTGTTCGCTTTGCGCGGCTTGCCGGTAATGCGGGGCGCGGCCACGAGCGTGCTTGACCAGGACCAGCGCGTCGGCGAGGATGTGTGCACGGCGTCGACCGATCGCCGAGCCTTGGAATCGCTGCCCCAGCCGGCGTTCCGTGTGGCGAAGGGGATTCGCCCTCTCGGTCGTCGATGTCACAGGCCATCTTTCAACACCGCGCCGCTGGGGGACGAGGGTGTCGCGAGGAGGCTTGTCGATGACCAAGGACGCGAGCTTTAAGAGGGTTGTGCGACGCCATGCCGTGGAGACGGGGCAGCGCTACACGGAAGCGTTGACGGATCTCGAGGGACTCGGTGCGCGCATGGATCACGCGCCAGATGCCGAGCGGCTGCTCGCGCATCTCCGGGATCACTACCGCATCGACGTGACCGCGGCCACGCGGCTGAGTGTGCACAAGACCTATGTCTTCCGGATCGACCGCAAGGACGGCGAGCCGTGGGTTGCCCGTGCGTTCCCTCCTGCCCGCCCACGGGTTGGTGTCGAGGGCGACGCTGCGATCCTGGGGTTCTTGGAGCGCCATGGCTATCCGGGGGAGCGCCTGGCGGCCGAGCCCGCGGTCTCCGACTTCGGCGGCGGCGCGGTGCTCGTGACGCAGTTCGTCGACGGCGGCCAGCTTCCGGCGGGTGCGGAGAAGTTCGCGATCATGGGCGAGCTGCTTGGACGGTTGCATGCGCTGCCGTACGACGATTCCGTCAGCCGCCCAGGTGGAGCGAGTGGTGAGGACCCGAGCCGTGAGGGCGCGCCGCGTCAGGACCTGCTGGCCGCCCTGTCGTTTCTCGACGCCGTGGACACGAAGGTCCCGGCCGAGGAGCGCGAACGGTTCGAACGGCTCAGGGACACGGTGCGCTCGGCCGACGATGGTGATGGCCTTCCCGAGGCGCTGTTGCACGGCAATCTCCTGCACGCCCCCGATCACGCGATCCTCGGCGCACGAGGGCCGGTCGCGATCAACTGGAAGGCATCCGGGCTCGGTCCGCGGCTCGCCGACTTCGCCTACCTGATCTGGGGGACGGGTTCGTGGAGCCCGCGTCGCTCGAACCAGGAGTGGATCGATGCCGCGGTGCGCGCCTACCGGCAGCATGTTGAGCCGACGAGCGAGGAACTCGACCGACTCGAGGCGGCGATGTACATCCGACCGCTCTACCTCGTCTGCTTTGCCTACCGACGCGCCATCACCGACCGCGTGCGGTTCCGCGAGTGGGGCTTCATCCGTCCATGGGACTACTTCAGCGCCACCGCGGCGGCTACCCGCGCCGCCTTCGGCCGCTAGGACATCGTGGAACAAGGCGACCCCGTCGAAATTCCGAGAGCGGTCTTCGAGCAGGTCACCGCGCTGTGCCTCGCATTGCCCGAGGTGACCGTGCGAGTCGACCAGCCAAGGGTCGAGTGGAGGTCGACCGCGCACTCGTTCGACATCCGCCGCAGATCGTTCTGCCTGCTGATCGCCACCGCGGATGCGTCAGGGACCGCAGTCCCGCGGATCGTACTCCGGATCCATCCGGATGATCGTGACGCGCTCGTGTCGATCGGACACCCCTACTTCCGGTCGCGCGGTGGCCGTGATCGCGTCGGGGTGCTGCTCACCGACGACACCGACTGGGGAGAGATCCGGGAACTCGTGACCGAGAGCTACCGGCTCATCGCGCCGAAGAAACTGTCCGCAACGCTCGACACGAACTCGACCACTTGACACCCGCGCACGAGCGAAAGGGGGTGGCGACCTGCTCACCCGAACCGGCCTGCTGCTCGCCAAAGGTGCGCATCGTGTGCGGTCCGCAGTGAGCTACGCCCGGCGGCCCTCCTTCGCCGCGGCCCTCGTCCGGCTGCGTAGGCAAGCGACGCGTGGGGCCGTGCGCGGGGGCATCGGCAGTTCCACTTCCGCTGGATTAAGCCCGATCCGGCGACGGCCATGCAGGCCGTCACCGGATCCGGCTTGCACGACGGGACAGCGGGGGGATCGCTCACTTATTCATCTTCCCCTTGGGGAACTCGCCCACCCGAGCTCGTGCTGATGAGACCAACGCACATCAGATCAGATGGGGAGCTACGAGCACGCCAAGCCATGCTCTTTGAGCCCGCAATGGCTTCCAAGACGCTTCCATCCCCGGTCGGCCAGCAGGTCAGGAGACGGTCGTCAAGGCAAGCAACTGCATCCTTGCAGGCAATCCGACAGTGGGCGGTACTGGGCTCGAACCAGTGACCTCCTGCTTGTAAGAGAGGTTGCCCGAAGACTGCCGATCTATTT
>DATJRS010000129.1:0-3091 GCA_035504535.1 Solirubrobacteraceae bacterium
GGGCACGACCTCAAGGCCGCGGTCGTAGGCGTCGAGCTGTAGCGCAAGCAGATGCCGGGACTCGACCGCACTTGCCTGGAGGTGGTCGAACCCCACGCCGTGGACGTAGTCGGGGTGCGAGAGCTTGTGCTCGTGGTAGGCCAGGCGCGCTGCTAGGGCCCTTTGGGTGTCCGCGTGCAAGTCGTCGGAGATGTGGTACGCAAGCTTGTCGTGAGGAGCGGCGGGGTGTTGCGCGGCGGCATGTTGGGCGATGAGGTCGCGGCAGCGGGCCTCGGTCTGAAGCATCCGTGTCGCCGCGAGGACTCGCTCACCCGCGGCGTGCGCGGCGGCATCCTCCTCGGGCAGCACGCGCGCGTCCTCGGACACGATGGTGGCGCGGCGCAGCATCCGATCGAGGTCGGCGCGTGGGGTTGTGTAGACGTAATCCGCGACCCCACCGGCGGACTCGATGCGAGCATCGAGGTCGGCGAGCAGCGATTCGCGCATGACCTGGCGCGCGGCGGGTTCGGTGGGGGAGAGGGTGATGTAGGGGGTGTGTGCCACTTGAGTCTCCTCGTCGACGGGGCGTCACTCGTAGGACGAGGTGAAACCCGCGTTTGGGAGAGAAATGCCCCGGACCCGTGTTCGCTCGGTCTTCAGCTGCGACGGGGCCGGGCTAGGTGGGGAGGGCTCCCCGTAGGGGGTGCGCTCGAGTACGAGCGCCGTCCGTCCAATGGAGCCACCGGAGCCGGCCGGTCGTTGCTGCTGCCTGACGCCTATTCCGGCCACGCCCACGTCGTGGCCGCTTCGATCAGCGGGCGGCAACTGGGCCTGCGATGAGCTCGCTATCGAGATCGTGTGGCAAAGCGACGACGCGAGGCGGGCGGCTCTGACCGCTGCTCTGAGGCGATCCACCGCAGGCCGGGCGTCACCGCCGGCGCTTGCTGACAGCCGCGGCTGCGAGTCTCAGCAAGCAGCACGCCGTCAGGGGGCGCGGTCGCTTCGCCTCGCAGAGCAGCTCTGAGGACCCTGCCGCCCGCGCTGCGAGCTCATCGACTTGTGCAATGCCCGGGCGGTGCAGCGGTCTGGCTCGCGCCGCGGCGCCACTGCTGTTCGTCCGAAGCCCGGGCGAGATCGGCGCGATGATCGCTGTCGGTCGCAGAGGCAAAGCAGGTGCAGGTCTGTTCGGGGGCGCCCCTGTCTTCGGCGACGGCTACCAACCTGAGTTCTCGTGTTGATCGAACCGCGGCCTTGAGGAGGCGCCGGCCGTGTCCGATGGTGCACGATGGCGAGTTCCCGTTCGCCGGCGTGGCTTCGCACACGGAGCCGTGGCTCCTGCGTGCGTGGGCGCGGATTGAGCGTCGGGACGAGCGATCGTTAGCTCATGAAGAACTGTTGGTAGATGAGGAAGATGTTCATGAGGCTGATCGCGATGGCGATGGTCCAGGCGGAGAGCTGGAGGGTGCGACAGTTGACGTGGGTGCCCATGATGGCGCGGCGGCCGGTGAGGATCACGAGCGGGATGAGCGCGATCGGGATGCCGAAGGAGAGCACGACTTGGCTGAGGACGAGCACCTTGGTAGGGTTCATGCCGATCGCGAGGACGGTGAGCGCGGGGAGCATTGTCAGGGTGCGGCGGAGCGCGAGGGGGATCTGGAAGTTGATGAAGCCGGCCATGACGACTTGGCCGGCGTAGGTGCCGACGCTGGAGGAGGAGGCGCCGGAGGCGAGCAGGGCGACGGCGAAGGCGAGTGCGGCCCCGCCGCCGACGAGGTGTCCGAACTCGGCGTGTGCCTGTTGGATGGTGCTTAGGCCGGAGAGGGCTGGGGTGTGGAAGAGCTTGGCGGCGACGGCGAGCATCGCCAGGTTGACCAGGCCGGCGAGCCCGAGCGCGATGTAGACATCGAGTCGTTCGAAGCGCAGCACGTGTCTTTTCTCGCGGTCGTTGCGGGTTGCCATCCGGCCTTTGGTCAGCGCGGAGTGGAGGTAGATGACGTGGGGCATCACGGTCGCGCCGACGATCCCGACCGCGATGTACAGGTAGCTGGTGCCGTGGATGCTGGGGATGAGGCCCTGTAGTGAGCCGTGTACGGAGGGGCCGATTCGCAGCGTCTCGTATAGGAAGCCGGCGAAGATGATGCCGAGTAGGGCGCTGATCGCGAGCTCGAAGCGTCGGAATCCGAGCGCTTGTAGCCCGAGTATCCCGAACGCGATCGCGCCGGTGATGAGCCCGGCGGGGAACAATGGCACCCCGAAGAGCAGGTTTAGCCCGATCGCGGCGCCGATGAACTCGGCGAGGTCGGTCGACATGGCCATGATCTCGGCTTGGATCCACATGCCCCAGGTGAACGCGCGTGGGAAGTGCTCGCGGACGACCTCGGGGTAGTTGCGGTCGGTGACGATCCCGAGCTTTGCTGAGAGGTACTGGATCACCATCGCGACCAGGTTCGCGGCGAGCACCACCCAAAGGAGCAGGTAGCCGAACTGGGCGCCGCCCTGTACGTTGGTCGCGAAGTTGCCGGGGTCGACGTACGCGATCGAGGCCACGAACGCGGGGCCGAGCATGAACAGCGTCGAGCGGAGCTTGCCGCGCGAGAGCAGGCGTTCGAGCGCGCTTTCCTCGAGTACCTCGCCCAGGGGGAGGGTTTGGCCGGCGCCGGCGCCCTCGAGCGCGGGAACCGGTGGCCGGCCCGGGGGCGGGGTCAACGCTCGTCTCCGTCGGTCTGGATCCGCATCGCGCGGGCGAGCTCGCCGCCGATCGGATGCTCACGTTCGCCCAGGCGCACGAACACCGGCCCGCCGAACGGCTGGCGATCGACGACCTCGACCCGAGCGTCCAGCGTGATGCCGAGCTCGGCCAGGTAGCGCAGCATCTCCGGGTGCGAATCAGAAACGCGAACGAACCGTCCCGCGGTACCCACCGGTAGTTCGTCGAGGCTGCGGGTCGGGCGCTCGTCGATCTCGAACAGGACCGTGGGGATCGGGTCGCCGTGCGGGTCGACCGCCGGATGACCGAGGCGCGCGGCGATCAGCTCCTCGAGTTCGTCGGACAGCACGTGCTCGAGCACCTCCGCCTCGGCGTGCACGCGATCCCAGGACATCCCGAGCTCTT
>DATJRS010000130.1:0-4108 GCA_035504535.1 Solirubrobacteraceae bacterium
AACGCGAGCACACCGTTTGTTCTCCCTGGCGGATTGGCGACGATCAGCGCGACCGCACAGCCGGCGCCGACCACGAGCAGCGCGATCTGCACCCAGGTATTAGGACCAAGAGTGGCGCCGCCAGTAGCCACGAACACGATCAGCGCGAACCCGGCGGCGAGCAGCGCCCCGAGTGCCACGTCGACGGTCACGCCGGCGCGGTTGATGCGATTCATCGGCGTCGTCCCGGCCGGCTCGGGCGTGGCGCGCGGTGGCGCCGGGGCGAGAGACGACACGCCGCGAGCGTAGCAATCAGACTCGTCTGTCGTCGACGGCGCGGCGGCCGTTAAGCGGTCGCGGTCCAGGTCACCGTACACGGCGCTACCTAGAACGTTGCCCCGAGGCGGTGGTTTCGGATCTCGACCGTCCGGCGTTCCATCGTCGCGAGATCGATTGCATCGAGACAATGGGATTTATGGAGGATGCGGACCGACCGGAGCTCTCAATCGCAATCGTGCTCTACAACTCGGCCGAAACCCTCCCCGACTGCCTGCGCTCGATTCGCGAAGAGCTCGACGGTGGCTTCGCCGAGCTAATCGCCGTCAACAACGCCTCACCCGACGACGGCGTCGCGAAACTGCGTGCCGAGGTGCCCGGCACGGAGATCGTGGAGATGGGCGGCAACCACGGCTTCGCGGCGGGTGCCAACGCCGCGATTGCGCGTGCTCGAGGCCGCTACTGGCTCTTGCTGAATCCCGACGTTCGCGCGCCGGCCGGCGGGCTCCGTCATCTCGTTGCGTGGATGGACGCCCATCCCGCAGTGGGCGTCGCGAGCCCGAACATCGTGGATGTCGACGGGCGCTGGGAGGAGCCTGGCCGCGCGCTTCCATCCGTCGGACGCACACTACTCAGGCTCTTTCGTCTGCACCGGCTGCTGCCCGCCGCGCTGCGCCGGCGCGTTTTCCGCGCCAGCTATTGGACCAGCGGTGATCAGCTGGACGCGGGGTGGGTGCCCGGCACGGCGATGATCGTGAGACCGGACGCGGTCAGCCGGGTCGGTCCTCTGCACGAGGAGCTGTTCATGTACGGCGAGGACGTGGAATGGTGCTGGCGTATGCGACGCGCAGGTTGGCGCGTTGGAGTCTGCTCCAGCACCACCTTCGTCCACGACACGAGCTCGAGCGCCCGCCTGACCTTCAGCCAAAGTGACGTGGAGCGGCGGATCGCCGAGGGGATGGATGCGGCCTGCCGGCTGATGTATGGGCCTAGGCACGCCCGTGCCCTCGCGGCGTTGACAGGTCTGGCCTTCGCGCTGGACGCCTGGACTCCCGACAAATCTTCGGACGAACGTGACCGAGCTCGTGCGGCGGCCCGGACATGGCGTCGGCTGGCGGCGCGGCGAGACGCACCGACGTCCCAGACCTCGGGCTATCCGCGCTTGTGAGCGATCAGCATCAGGGTGTGACCGAAAGGCGCCGCCCGCGGCCTTGAGCCGAGCGTGTCCAGCGGCGCCAAGGCGCGCTGGAGCCGCGCCGGCAGTCGCCGCCACGTGTAGGTCACTGCGTGCACCTCGGCGGCGAGACCCGCCGCGCGGGCTTCCGCGACCAGCCGTCGAGACGAGAGCGGGATGTCATCGGGGGTCCCGTGGATCGCAGTGGCGACCCCCGTGCGGTTGGCGAGCGTCAGGCCCAGCCCCACCGGATGCCACAGCCCCGGCTCGATGGCGATCAGAGCACCCCCAGGACGCAGGAGGCGGGCCGCCTCCTCGAAGCAGGGTGTCAGCGACCCCTGGTACGCGATGTGGTGCAGGACCAGCCGGTAGATCACCACGTCGAACGAGGATGGAGCGACGGGCAACTGGCCCGCATAGCCGAGTAGTGCCTCGTCGGCGCGGCCTGCCTGCGCCACGATCGCGACTCGCTCCGGGTCGGAGTCGACCGCGATCAGCCGGAATGCCGGTGCCGGGAACAGATGACGTCCTGGGTACAGGCCCGCACCAACGGACACGACATCGCCCTGGGAGATCGACAGTCGAGCCGCCAGCAGCGCCCGTTCGCGACGCATGACGTGGCGGTAGTGGAGTTCGAGAGTCGACTCGCGGCTGAGCCGGTCGAGCAGATTGTGCGGGTCGTGGGGCGCGGCGCGCATCTCGTCGGTGGCGGTCACGGTGCGTCTCCACCCCGCTGGGCCAGGAATGCGAACTGCCCGCAGAACAGCAGCTTGGTCGCATTCAGCGAGCGGGTGTCGGCGCGCACGATACGTCCGCTCAGGTCGAGCAGCCGGTTGAACGGGGACTCGCGACCCCACCAGCGGTGGAAGTACGGGTGCCCGCCCGCGGCGCGCCAGGCGATCAGCGTAAGGCCGTCGATCCCGGGGCGCAGTTCGACCGGATGCAGGCCGGCCTCCTCGAACAGGGTCGCCGCGCCGAACGGGGTGTAGTTCCACATGCTCAGCGAGTGATAGAGCTCGAGCTGGGAGGTCGAGCCGGCGAACCAACCGCCAGGCACGAGGACACGGCGCACCTCGGCGAGCAGCGGCTCTGGCTGTCGCACGTGTTCGAGCACCTGCTTGCAGTAGACGAGCTCGAAGCTGGCATCGGTGAACGGCATCGAGACGCCGTCAAAGGTCTCAAACCGGGCGTCGCTGCGGGTGCGCCCACGCGCCTCCGGTGATCCCGGAACGTCGAGCCCGACCCACTCGACGCCGGGGTCGCGAGTCCGGAACAGGCCAACCGACCCTCCCGTTCCACAGCCTAGGTCTAGCACCCGCCACGGGTGTCCCGGTCGACGTCCTATCTCCCGCTCGATGTACCAGTCAGCGAGCGTCTGGCGCGCGTGATCGCGCGGAACGGCATCGCCGAGGAGTTCCTTGAGGTCGCGTCCAGGCAACCTCAGCCGCCGGACAGGTTCGCTGCGGGATGTTTGCGTGTCCGCTGTGGGGATGGGGTTCAGGGCCGCTGTCCGGACGTGCGGCGCGCGACAAGCTGGCGAGCGAAGGCACGGACGAAACGCGGGTTGTACCGCAAGTAGCGTCGCCACAACCTGCGCGGCTCATGGGCGAGCCGATAGGCCCACTCGAGTCCCGCCCCCTGGAGCCATGGCGGAGCCTGGGGGACGAGCCCAGCGTGAAAGTCGAACGCGGCGCCCACGCCGACCAGCACGGGCGCCTCGAGTCTTGGCCGCATCGCCGCCATCCACTTCTCCTGCTTGGGCACGCCGATGCCGACCCAGACGACGTCGGCTTCCGACGCGTTGATCTCCTCGGCAATCGCAGAGCGCTCCTCGGCGGTCAGGGGCCGGAACGGGGGGGAGTACCCGCCGACGATGTCGACGCCCGGGAAGCGTCTGCGCAGGTTCTGACCGAGCTGAACGAGCGCGTGCTGGTCGCGCCCCCCGTACAGGTAGAACCGGTGTCCGTTGGTCATGGCGCGGGCGAAGGCGCGCGCCATCAGCTCGGGGCCGTAGACGCGGTCGCGCAGCGAGCTCCTGAGCGCATTCAGGGCCCACACGAGCGGCTGGCCGTCGGGTACGTTCAGCGCGTAGGCAGACAGGAGAGCGGCGCGCAGCTCCGGGTCCTCCCGCGCGGCCGTCACGGTGTGGACGTTGCAAGCACACAGGTAGCCCCGCTGACGTTCGGCCACCATGGCATCGATCCAGTCGAGCGCGCGCTCGTAGTCGGTGACCGCGAGCGGAATCCCCAACACGTCGGCCTTCGCCGGCACGGAGATCGGATTGGGATGTGGTTGAACGAAGCTGTCCGAGAGGGTCACGTGGGCCTGCCAAGCCCGTCGGGAGGGAAAGCAAACGGCGCGGAGCTACGAAGCCCCGTTTCCATAACGAGATCGGAGGAAGGAGGTTGCGCTGTTGCTTACCCTGGCGGCGTTCGAAAGTTCCTCCAACACGGCGGGAAAAGGCGTCCATTTATGTCCATCGCGCTTGACGCCACGACCATTGGCAGCGCTATGCTAGGGGTCGACACGGAAGTCGGACGGGCCCGCGAGCATCGCCCCCTTTCTCGCGGGTCTTCGGACGGCCCCCAGCCCTACCAGGGTCGTCCTTCGGTCGGGCCCGTACCGCCTTCGCGGTACGGGCCCGCCACCCTTTCAGGTGGGCATTTGACTCCCGATCTG
>DATJRS010000131.1:0-12003 GCA_035504535.1 Solirubrobacteraceae bacterium
CCGCGCCACGGCGCAGTGTGCCGCGCGGTGCGCACCGCGGGCCGGTGCTGACGCCGTCGTCACCGCTGACCGCTGTGTGTGTGCTCCACGCTTAGGTCGCGGCACGGGTCGCCGACCATCGTCGCGGGGACGACGATCCGATCGAAATCGGCCGCGGACACTCCGAGGGCGAGTGCCGCCTCGCGTAGGCTCGTGCCTTCGTCATCGGCCTTGTGCGATTCGCGGAGGCCTTGTCGTAGCGATGGTGGGGCTGAGCGGGGTGACGAGCGCGAGTGAAGCTCCGACGTAGCCAGAGACCTTGGCCTCGTCGAGCGCGGTGCCCTCGACGCTGAACTCGCGCACCTTCTCGCACATGTCGCCGAGGATCCGCGACGAGTGCAGGACGTTGTTGATCATGATTGGGCGCCTCGCGTTGAGTTCGGAGTTGCCTTGCGCGCCGGCAGCCGCGACGATCGAATCCTCGCCGATCACCTGGAGGCAGACCATCAACATCGCCTCCTGCTGGGTCGGGTTGGCCTTCCCGGGCATGATCGAGGATCTCGGCTCATTGGCCGGAAGCCTGAGCTCGTGAACCCCGGCGCGCGGACCCGAGGCGAGCCAGCGCATGTCGTTGGCGATCTTCATCAGCGCGACCGCCATGCCGCGCAGCCCCGCCGAGACCGCGACCATTTCGTCGAGCGATCCCTGTGCCGCGAACTCGTTCGGAGCGGTCTTCACCCTCGAGACTGCATTCCAGGCTCGTCGCCCCTTCCACGGCCTTCGCCGTGAGAGACGCGGCTCGGCTCCTCCTATCCCCCACCCTCACGGGCGGGCGTCCTAACGGCGCGGCAGGCTTCGCTTCACGCTACGGACCGCTGAGTCGCTCCCCCAATGGGGGCTCTCGACGCTGGGCTTCGACCCGACCCGTTTCCAGACCAAGCCGCCAGCCTGCGACCGGGCCTCCTGACAGCTACCCCGACGGGACTCACACCCGCAGCCGACAACGAGCTTATGTCGGATCAGGTCAACTTAGACAACCACCTCCAACTACCTGGCGCACTCCCCCAAGGACGAGATCCACTACTCCGCCAGCAGGCGGTCCCCGTCACTTCCGCTCCGCGATGGGCGAACGAGAGCCCACTAGCCGCGGCACGGTCGCGTCTCCTCGAGTTTCGCCGTTTAGGGGAGGGCTGCGGCCCAGGCTTGTTGGATGGCGTTGATTTTCTCGCGGTAGGGGCTGCGTAGTCGACCGGGGGAATATTGCGCGGCGATGATCGTGCGCCGGAGCTTGGCGAGCATGTCGGCTGTCGACGGGTTGGTTTTTGTGCGGTACCAGGGTGCGCGGGCGCGGTGCTCGGCTACGTCTGTTGGGCTGTGGCCGTAGAGCGCGTACCAGATGACTGTCAGGCTCATGCAGAGCAGGCCGAACGGGACGGTGCGTTTGACGGCTAGCTCGGTGCGGTTGCGCGCTTCGCCGACGCCGACGAGCTGTTTGGCGTCCTCGAAGGCGACCTCGATCGACCAGCGGCAGGCGAACCGCTCGACGAGCTCGACTGCGGAGGCGTCCAGGTCGGTGGAGATGAGCGCCAGCTCGTAGGGCTCGGTGCCTGACGGATCGCGGACCAGCAGCATCGTCATTGGCCGATCGCGATGGCTGCGATACCACAAGCAGCTCAGGCGGTGGATCTGCACGGTCGCTGTCTGGCCGTAGCGGTGCACCTGCACGGTCTCCCACGGGGTGGCCGGGTCGCTGGCGATCTGCGCGAGCGAGGGCAGCCTGGCTCCCATCGCGCGGGGGCGTCCGCGTTTACCGGTCCTCGGGGGCATCAACCCGTGCAACGCCGCGTTGGCGCGCAGTCGCGTGATCAGCGTGACGTTTGGCTGGCAGACCAGCGTCGGGCCGGTGTAGTGCCCGTCGGCGACAACGTCAACGCGCCGGTCCTTGTAGCGCCGTGCGATCAGCGCGATCAGCTGCGCGGCGAGTTCGTGCTTGCTGTCCTGGCGCTTGGCCTGCAGCCTGAACAGCACGGGCAGCGCGACCGGCCGGGCCAGGAACGAAAGCCGCACCACGATCGCGGCCACCACCCAGTTATTGCCCCACGCAAACCGTCGCGGAGCCACGCCCGCCGGCTCGCGATGCCACGCCGTTCCCCACACTCGAGGCCCCGAGCGCCTGAGCAGCGTGTCGTCGATCGCGATCAACAACGGCGCCCCGGGATCAATCAGCCGCGCGACGATCACATCCAGCAGCACCAACCCGACCCTGTCCGGCGACCAGCGCGCCCGAGAAAAGAAGCGATGCCCGCGGCTGTGATGCCACCCGCCGGCGACCCCACCAGCCACCAGGCAGCCAGTGATCGTGTGCTCGCCGACCCTGGCGATGAAACCGACCAGCAACGCGCGGAAGGTACGAAATGTCGGCTGCGTGAAACAACCGGCAAAGAGGGACACAAGCTCAGCCAGCGAACCGGGAACCTGCGGCATCGGCGGCGACCTCCTCGTGGGAGCCGCGGCAAGGTTGTGGCGACCTCCCGCGGCATTGATAGCTCACCCACGAGTTCGGGGAAGCCGCCGATGCTCCTCTCTCCCCCGGGCGATCAACCCAAATCAGACCAAGACCGCGACCAAAACGGCGAAACTCGAGGTCTCAGAAGTGCTGTAAATAGCCCCGGTGCTGTCAAGGCGACGGCGTAGGTTCCCTCAAGTCCCGCAAAGACGATGAAGGAGGCCTACGCCGTGAGACGTACCGTACCGCCGTCGGCGGAGATTGAAGCTCGGATCGAGCAGCTGTTGGCCGTTGGGGTCGGCGATAACCCGCGGGAGTCGTTGTCGGAGCTCGCCAAGCTGGGCGCGCGTCTGATCATCCAGCGGGCGGTGGAGGACGAGTTCGACGCGTGGTTGGGTCGCGCTCGGTATGAGCGCCGACCGGAGCATCAGCGCGGCTTGCGCAACTACGGGGAGGGGTTGCGCAACGGGTTTCGCCCGCGCACCGTGCAGACCGCCGAGGGGGAGCTCCAGGTCGAGATCCCGCAGGTCCGCGAGGCGGCGGAGACGTTCGCGTCCAAGCTGTTCCCGCGGACGCCAAAGTTGTTGCGGACCGAGCCGCTCAAGGCGTTGGTGATCGGCGCGTTCGTCCGCGGCCTGTCGATGCGCGATGTCGAATCGCTGTGCGAGCAGGCCGGGCTGGGGAAGCTGTCCAAGTCGACGGCGTCGCGGATGTGCGAGGAGCTCCGCGCTCGCTTTGAGGCGTTCAAGCGGCGCAACCTGTACGACGTCAACCTGGTCGCGCTGTTCCTCGACGCGACCTTCATCTCGGTTCGTCGGAGTGGTCCCAAGGAAGGCGTGTTGGTCGCCTGGGGCTTTACCGATGCCGGTGAGCGGATTCTGCTGGCGGTGAGCCTGGGGATGCGCGAGTCCTACGAGGACTGGCTCTCATTAGGGCGTGATCTGATTGCCCGCGGGCTGGGCGCGCCGATGCTAATCGTGGCCGACGGCGCCCCCGGTCTGATCAAGGCGATCGAGCAGTGCTGGCCGGCGTCTGACCGGCAACGCTGCTGCGTGCACCGGGCGCGGAACCTGTACTCAAAGCTCCCCGAGCGCGAACGCGAACGCGTCAAGCACGCCTACTGGCAGGCGCTTGATGACGCGATCAACCCCAACGACGCCAAACAGCGACTGCAGGCGCTCGCGGGTCAGCTCGACAAGGAAGGATTCACCGCCGCGTCCAAGTGTCTGGCCGACGACCTGGACGCGCTCGTCGTGCACCTGCGCTACCCACCCCGTCATCGCCGCCGGTGGCGATCGACGAACTTGCTCGAGCGCTCGCTCGGCGAGGTCAAACGCAGGACCAAAGTGATGGGCCGCTTCCCCGGCGAGGACAGCTGCCTCACGCTCGTCTGGGCTGTGCTCGATCTCCTCATCACTCACCAGACCAACGGCATCCACTTCAACGAACTGGACCGACAACGCCTCAGACGACTGCGCTACGAAGGCAGCGAACAAACCATCCCCGAGGAGGTGACAGCCGCATAGACTGACCACCACCGGGAACCTAAACCGCGGCGAATTTACAGCAGCAAAGGGACGCCACCCGCGGCACGTTTGCGGTCACCGAATCAGACTGCTAGCACGCGCATTGCCGCCTCCGCATCAATGCGGCAGCCGACGATCGCCGAGGGTGGCCCTCGAGGCTGCCGGATCGGACGAGGAGCACCACTCTGGCCAGACTGCCGGTTATTCGCGAAGGAGAAGACGGCGACTGCCGGAGGCAGCCCTCGGGCGCAGCTATGAGGGCTGAGCCGCGCCCTTGACCCGACGACTGCTTTTGTGCTCCAGTCGGCGCGGGTCCCGTCACTTCTTTGGCGACCTGGCGCAACTCCGCGTCGGCGCGTTTAGCCCCGATGAGCAACAGCGGTCCCGGTCCCCGCCGGTATCTCCCCGTCGACACCGAGCACCGTTAGCAACCGGGCAAATCGTTGGGCGCGCGTCCGAGCGCGATCATCAGCCGGCTGGCGCTCGACACGTTGACCCGTCGCTTCGGTCGTCCGTCCTTGCTCGTGCCGAGGTACGCGCGCTCGAAGTCGCTCTGAGGCATGTCAAGCCAGCTGGCGATTCGTCCGATGGTCACATCGGGATCGCGTGCCAGAGTCTCTTCGATGACCGCACGGGTCAGCTGCACGGGGATGGAGTCGCACCTGAAGCTCCTTAGCTCGCGTCGGCTGTTCTCGTCCGCGACAAGTTCCACCACCCGGCGGGGAGCAAGGTTCATGATCGAGGCGGCGCCCTCGAGGCTCTCGCCCAACTCGTTGACCAGGGACCAGGCCCTGCGTCGGCGCTGGACGCAGGACGGGCACGTTCGGCCAGTCTTGCGGCATCGCGAACACACGTGCGGTGGGGCGTCGATCTGGAGAGCCATTCCGCCTGTGCCTCGGTCTTCGATCTCGGGTGCACCATAGCACGACCTGCACTGAACTGCGCTGAAATTAGCCAAACTACGGTCAGCCGGGCGTCCCGCTCAGGCCTTTTCTGTAAAGACCAGCGGGACGAGCTTGGTCGCACTGCTATCGGCGCGCACTGGGCTAGGTCGATTGCACGCGCGCAGCTACGGCGGCTGCCGAAGCGACGGCGCGTGCCCGCGGCGCTGGCTTACGCGATCCGACCATCGCGACGTGGCGTCGGACGTCGTCGTCGCCGCCGCGGGGCAGGCACTCCTACCGAGACGGTCACGCGCCTGGAATGCCCGGGCGCGTAGGCGTAGTCGGCTTCGGCAAGCGTGGAGACCTTGAACCAGAAGCGGACCACGCCGTAGCCGGGGTTGAAGGTGTAGGTGGTGCTGAAGTCGCCGTTCGGGGCGATGTTCGGGATGCCCTGGATCGCGCTGAGGCCGTTGACCCCGATGTCGAGCCGCAGCAGCTTGCTGCTGGCCGGGATGTACCCGCCGAGGACCTGGCCCTCGATCCGGATCGTGCTGTTCCAGGGTGTTCGCCGCGGCCTCACCACCGTCAGCAGCACCTTTGCCGGCACGATGGTCTTCACCGGTGCGGAGACCGCGGGCGCGATCGTGGCTCCGCCGGAGTAGGCGGCCTCGATCAGCCTGGATGGGCCGGCTGGAATGACCGCTGACCAGCTGCCGTCGCTGGACGTTGTCGTCGTCGCGATCGGCGCGTAGCTTCCCGAGCCGTTATTCGGCGCGGCCAGGATCGTCACGGACTGGCTGCCCAGTGCGGTCCCGTTGGGTAGCCCGAGCCAGCCGCTGACCGTCGTGGCCTTGCCGTACGCCACATGCTTCGAACTATGGCCGACCACGTGCGGCGGGATAGACACGCGCACCGTCTTGGTTCGCTTGACCTTGACCTTCTTGCCGTGCCGGGTCACGACCTTCCAGACGGTCACCCGGTCGCGGATGGTGCGCTCGTGGCAGCGCGTGACCTTGACGGTCTTGTAGTGCGCGGGTACGCGGATCTTGACGATCTTGTTGCGCCGGTGAACGAGAACCTTCCAGTGCGCAGGCACGAGCACGCGCTCGCCCACCTTCCGGCAGCGGAGCTGGTCGGCGATCCGGCTGAACGATGCGCCGATGACGGTGGGGTCGCGGATGTCCACCGACCAGCTTTGGACCGATGAGGTTGCCGGCACGCCGTTGGGATCGACGGCGCCGTTCTGCCCGTAGCACCGGGCGGTGTGCACCCCGAGGCCGCTCACCGGAAGCCGTGCGGTTGGGCCGGCATACCAGCGGTAGGCCGAACCATCGATCGAGCAGGCGATCGACACGCCGCTCGGACCGCCGGTTACGGTCGCGGTCATGTACTGGACGCCGGCAGTGGACGAGGCCGACGTCGGGCCACCCATCGCGAGCGTAACGGGCGAGTTGTCGATATAGACCGTCGTCTGCGGCGAGCTGACCACGCCGGCGGCGTTTCCGGCGGACAGGACTAGGCCGAGCGGTCCGTTCGGGTAGGAGGTCGTGTCAAGTGAACCTGACGGGGACACGCTTCCGGGACACTGCGTGAACACACTGGTGTTCGGCTGATAGTCGGTGACGTCGGCGGCGCCCGACTGGCCACCGATGACCGCCTGGGTCCCGCAGACGCCGCTTGGGTCACTCGCGGTGAAGCCCACCGACCATCCGGCTCCGCGGATCCAGTGGCCCGCGTGGTACCACGCGTTGTTGCCGGTCGCGACGATGCTCGGTCCGGTGTTCTCCTGCGCCGTTAGGCGAATACCTTGTACGCCGACCACTGCGCCCACGCTGCTGGAGGTGGCGCAGCTCGACGCGAGAGTGCAGCTCGCACCCCATGCGAAGAAGAACGAGCCGGGGTTGATCGTCAGGTTGACCCCATCGCCGTATCCGTAGCCCGTGCTCGAGTTGCAGTCGTTGATGTAGTTGATCTCCTGGGCGCCGTTGGCCCAGTAGTACTGTGCGGAGAACCCGTCGGAATTCAGGTGGCAGTCGACCAGCACAGTGTTGATCGGCGTGTAGGCGCCGACGATCGTGACTCCCGCCGGCGCATACGCGGTCCAGTTCGCCCCATAGCCGCGTAGTACCGGCGCACTGGCGCCGGCGTTGGACAGTTCTAGGCTGCGATACCCGCCCGTCGCGGCGGGTTGCATGCACTCGTTGGGCGTGCTCATGTGGTCGGCGCTCGAGTACGGCTGGAATGCGGGCGCCGTGTTGCCGTAGTAGCTGCAGGCATACACGTAGTAGTCGCCTGCGAGCGCGCTGGCCGCACACACCAGCACCAGCGCCGCGGCCCCGGTCAGTGCGACCAGGATCCTTGCAAGCGTCATCGTCGGTCACTCCTGCTCAGCAGATCACCGTGACGTCGAAGCCAAGTGGGGTGGGTAGCCCCTGCTGGTTGTACGTCTGAACGTAACTCTCGTTGCCGCGGCGTGCACTAGCGGTTGATGCGACGGCGTAGCCCGCGGTGAATGGGGTCGATGGGTTTCCCGCGACTGCCAGCCTCTCCGTGGGCGGCGAGCTTCTCACATCGATAGCGGCGATCGTGTCGCAGCGCCCGACCGTCACGCCCCATCTGATGCCGTAGCCGCCTGGATCGCCGGCCTGCGGGGTCACCTTTGGCTTCCCGGCACTGGCGATCACCCGCCCGGCTGGCCCGATGATGGCCCAGGCGCGGATGTTGCCGTTGATGAGCTGCGGGTCACGTGCGACGTGGGCCGTCGAACTCTCGACATGCGCACGGGTCGCGTTTGGGTTGGTGGCGGCGTAGCTGGTGCCGCCCAGCGCAACGGTGAGCGCGACGTAGCCCACAGCGTTATTGCGTAAGTGGCGGCCGATGAGCTTGGTCATGAGGTCTCCTTGGCAGCCGCCGGCGGATGTTCGCTGTGGCGGGCTGGGTTGGTGGTCAGCATGAGCAGTGTCCTGGTCCGAGTAGCGCGCCGGGACCGGTCGGCCCGGCGGGCGGGGTGTGCGAAGCCGGTGTCTCTCCGCTGCTTTCTGTCTGCGACGCGGCTGCCTGCGAGGCGGCCGGCGTCGTACTTCCGGCTGCGGAGCTGTGCGTGTCCGGCGCGGTGTACGTGTCGACCGGCGGAGAATGCGATGGTACGTAACGCACCGTCACGACTGGTTGTGTGGCCGTCACCCGTGCTCGAGCGCGCGCAGGGGTGCCGGGGTGACGTGTGGCGGATAGCTTCTTGGTGGCGAGGTGCGGAGGATGCGCATCGACGCGCTGGTGGGCGGTTGTGTCGCTGAAGGGATTTGCGAACGCCGCGAAGGAATCTGATTTGAGCGACCCGAGGAGGCTCCCATTGGTGTGCTCGTCTCCGGCCTTGTTTGGCACATGACCGACGGGTCCTGATTCGCCGAATAGCGCCAGCACCACCACAACCACAACCGTCGCGCCGAGCACGGACGCAGCAATGCGCACTGGCCATCCTTGCGCCCGCTCCCGTAGCGCGGTCAGCGGCGAACCCCTGTGACCGGCGCTGACACGTAGCGCGGCGCCGAGGCGCTCGGCACACCGACGGGCCGACGCTAGGAGCCGCCGCCGGCGTGCGCCCCGGGGCTCCCGCGGGGTGTCAGCCTCGACGGCCCCGTGCGCGAGGAACAGGTTTACGTGGTCCTCATCCGCAGCGACCGGAGCGTCCAAACTCGGACCATTGCGACTCGGAGTGACCGTCCCATCCGTGAGCCGATCGTCGACATCGGGCGATGCCGCCGACGCGATGGTCATCGCCGACATCTCGTCCGGCACCAAGAGCGAGGCGGCGATGTTCTTCGGAGCCTCGGAATGCGGTTGCGCGCCGTCGGCGTCCGCAATCGACTTAGGCCGCGGGCGACGCCACTCGCGCGCTCGCGCCGTTCCATCGATGACCTTGCCGGACTCCTCGTCCATCTACGTGGTGATGGTCGCTGACGCGACAATACCAGAACCTACGATCAACTGCACGGATCTGTCCCGAACTGATATATTCTGCGACGAGATCCAGTCGAAGCTTCGAATGACAGCTACTTCGGACAGGCCTGGTCCCGATGAGGACCCGTGGCTGACCGTCCAGCAGGTCAGCGATGAGCTGAAAATCCATCCCGCGACGGTGCGGGTCTGGATCAAGCAGGGGCGTCTGCACGCAGTACGGGCGGGTAAGGGATACCGAGCGCGGCGGTCCGAGGTCGATCGTGCGCTTCGAGGCGAGGAGCCGCCCGAATCCTTCCAGGAGCGACCGCCCTCCAGCGGCGACTCGCCGGCGCCGGCCTCCCCTACCACGGCCCCCCGGCAGATCGCCGACCAGATCATCACCGTCTCTCCTGCCGCTGGTAGCGCGTCATGAGCGCCGATCCGCGTCTGGCGGTCGAGCAGGTCCAGGTGGCTGACGAGCGCTGGGGCGCAGCGCTCGAGGCAAGCGCCGAGGCACCGCCTGACCTTGGGTTTGCTCAACGGGTGCGGGGGATTGCCAACGCCGCCGAGCAGGAGGCGGCAGCGCTGCGCTACGCGGACCGTCTCGGCCTTGGTAAGCGTCCGTATGCCGGCGGTCGCAACATGTGGCTCTCGCACGAGCTGCGCCCGGGCGCGCGATCCCGCCGGGGTCCGCCGGAGCTGTGGGAGCGCTTCGACCAGGCCGTCGCCGATCTCGGCGAGGCGTTCGAAGGGGTGGCGCTGAGCGCGGTCGCGCGCGCGTTCGGCGAACTGTCCGAGGTTGCCCGCGAGCTCGCTACCGAGATCGAGCGGATCGACTCGCCGGCCGCCGCCCGCCGCCGAGCGAGCTGACAAGACACACCCCCCGTACGTCGGCACGTCACTCCTGAGGGTGCAACGGTCCGCGGTCGGGCAGCGGTGGCCAGCTCGGCGCGGCGACGATCGCTGGCTTCAGCCAGTTGGGCTCGGCGAGCGCGTCGAAGCGTTCGAGGTCTCCGGAGCCGAGGCCGTGCTCGCGGCCGAAGTGCTCGAGCCAGTGGACCAGCGAGTCTCCACCGACCAGCCACGCGCCGACCCAGGTGCCGTTGTCATCGGCGCGGTACCAGAGGCGAGGCGGCACCGAAGCGAACGGGTGGCAGATCGCCGGCTGAACCTGACCGGCGTAGCCCGGTAGGAGCAACTGGATCTTCCCGGCCAACCGGCTGACCGCGATCACGTCGTCCCAACTACCGGGCGGGTACGTCGCGCTCACTACAAACGCGCCCGACGCACCCAGAACGATGACCGTATTACGCCGCTCCCCCGTGAGTGGGTATGGCTCGACACGCCACTGGTCCGGCGAGAGGGCTGAGAGCCTTCGCTCGAGCTCGGCCGCAGCTAGCCCGAGCCTTCGGCGGAAATCCACGTAGCGGCACAACGGGTCGAGCGTTCCGTGCGGCAGCCGCGGCGGAGCCAGCGTGGACCTCCCTAAGCAAATGCTGGCGGACGGCACCGGCCCGACGCCTTGCGAATGCGCCGGACCCCGTACCGGGACCACATCGCTGTTGGTGATGCGAGCGCCCGGAACACCGCCCCGCCCCGCCGCACTGTGCCGACGGCGAAGCCAACGCCGGATGAGCATCACCGGCACGCCCAACATCACGGTCCACCAGACGAGCACGCCGATCAGCTCGGGCGTGGCGACGGCAGTGATGAGCTCCAAGCGCATGCTCACAACCTACGCCGCCTTGAACCCGCCTCCGTCGTGTTCACGGCGATTTGAGCGAAGTTGTTGCTGAATTGGCACACCGCTGTAACAGATGCCGCTCTCGAAGGAGGACTCGTCGCCGATGAACTACCGCACGGGCACGCAGAAGCCCCCCTCGTCTGCATCGACTCAGCTCACCTCCCGTGAGTCGATGAGGACCTCGAGAAAAAACCCTAGTCGCGCTCGGACCATGCCCCGCCATGACCAACATCCGAACCGCTCCTCCCGGCGGCGCGATCCAGCGTCGCCTGCTCGAGGCCGCCCAGCACGGAGACCGGACCGCAATCGAGCAGCTCCTGCGCCGCTACGAGCGGCTGGTCTGGCGCGTCGTTTGGAGCCTCCGCCCGCCCATGGGCTGCGAGCGCGATGACCTAGCGCAGGAAGCGCGAATCGGGCTCCTCGCCGCAATCCGCGCCTGGCGACCGGAGCGCGGACCGTTCCCCGCGTTCGCCGACCGCTGTGTCCAAAACCAGACGCTCCTCGCCATCCAGGCCGCAGCGCGCCACAAGCACCAACTCCTCAGTCACGCCATCTCGTTCGATCGCCCAGCCGACGCCTTCATCGACAGACAAACCGGGGAGTCATTCGGTCTTGACCTGTCTGACACGCTGGCTGCAAGCGATCGGGATGGCGACCCCGAGTCACGCCTGTTCGCCCGCGAACAGCTGTCCGGCCTGGTTCGAGCGCTTCCGATCCTGACCCGGAGCGAGCGGGTTGCGTTAGCCGGAACGCTCCGAGGGGAGAGTTACGAGCGGCTCGCCCAGGCGAGTGGCTGCACACCCAAGGCCGCTTCGCAGGCGGTGTATCGCGCGCGCCGGAAGCTCGCTGCCGAGATGTCGAGGGCCCCCTGACCAGACAGGCGTCGGGGCGGCTTCATTTAGCAAGTCTTCGGTCCGTGGTAGCCGAGCGCGCTCTGTGGGCTACGTGCGTTCGTCTGTGGTGATAGCGCCCATCTGCTCGCCCGTGGCGCACTCTCCCCCGCTCTTGTTCTCACGAAAAAATCACGCCAACGACGTCGTGGCTGCCTGTGTCCGACATGGGCAGCAAAGTGGTCCTCGGCGTGACTGCTGCTTCGGTGCTTGCGGGCTTCAAGGGTCCGGCTAACAGCAGGCGCAACGTTTCGGCTCGAGTCGGCTCGTCGCGCCGTCCCGCGCTATCCGCGCATTCCGAGACTGTCGCCGCCGGCGCGAAGATGCCCGTGCGACAACAAAGGCAGGTCTCGACCATGGCCGTGCGGGCGAGACTGCCGCAGGTGGTTGGAACCAGCAGCCTCCGGCTGAGGCTGGCGCTTGTTTGAAAAATGGGGGGTGCCTGGTTGGGATCACCCGGTGTGGGTGATGACGTTCCACCCGTCGCGCGCTCAGGCTTGCTGATACGGACCAAGACGACTTTGAGGAGGCGGTTGCG
>DATJRS010000132.1:0-4227 GCA_035504535.1 Solirubrobacteraceae bacterium
GACCGTGCGCGGCGTCGAGATCGCCGCCGGCGACAAGGTGATCGTGTGGTTCGCCGCCGGCAACCGAGACCCCGACCACTATCCCGATCCGCACACGCTCGACATCACCCGCAACCCGACCGACCATTTGACTTTCGGCCGGGGCGGGCCCCACCAGTGCCTGGGGGCGCATCTCGCCCGGCTCGAGCTGCGCGTGTTTTTGGAGGAGTTCGTCGAGCGAGTCGAGCTCGTTGAGCTCGCCGGCAAGCCGGTCCGGCAGCGCACGAACTTCACCAACGGTCTCAAGCGGCTGCCCGTCCGCGTCACGCTGGGGTGACCGTGCCACCGCGGTTCGTTCTCGTGTTGAGCGAGAACTGGACGATGACCTCGCCGCGGGACCTGCGGGCTCTGGTGCGGATGGCGGCCGAGGCCGAGGACGCCGGAATCGACGGGGTGATGCTGAGCGAGCACATCGTGCTCGGGCCCTCGGCTGGGGCGGGCGGCCGTCCCGAGAATCCGCGCGACTACGCGGCGCCTGGCAACCAGGACCCGGACACGCCGTGGCCCGACTCGACCGTGTTGCTGAGCGCGATCGCCGCGGTCACGACCCGGCTGCGGCTGATCGCGGCGGCGATCATCGCGCCGCTGCGCCACCCGCTGCTGCTCGCCCACCAGCTCGCGACGCTCGATCTGCTCTCCGAAGGCCGGCTCGTCGTCCAGCCTACGGTCAGCTGGCATCGCGAGGAATATGCCGCCCTGGGCCTCCCGTTCGAACACCGTGGCGAGCTGCTCGACGAGCACCTGGCGGCGTGGCGTGAGCTGTGGCGGCCAGGTCCGGCGTCATTCTCGGGTCGTTGG
This sequence comes from Solirubrobacteraceae bacterium, assembly GCA_035504535.1. Classification (GTDB taxonomy): domain Bacteria; phylum Actinomycetota; class Thermoleophilia; order Solirubrobacterales; family Solirubrobacteraceae; genus Palsa-465. The sequence goes on from DATJRS010000132.1 coordinate 838, forward strand.
TATTCGTTCGCCGACGTGTATCTGGAGCCCAAGCCGTTTCGCGCCGAAGGGCCGCGGCTGTGGTTCGGCGGGATGGGCGTGGGTCCGTGGATCGTGCGCCGGTTGGTCGAGTACGGGCACGGCTTCCATCCGTTCGGACAGCCCGGTCCCGATGAGCTGCGGGAGCTGGCTGACGCGATGACCGCGGCGGGAAGATCGTTTGCCGAGCTCGAGGTCGTGGGTGGGATCCGGGGCCGTTTTCCGGTTGAGGGTGGGGTCGCGGATCTGACGGAGGCGGCGCAGGCGATCCCGGCCCAGCTCGAGGCCGGCTACACCACGATCTGCTTCAAGCCCTCGCAGTACACCGACTCGGCGTCGGACGTGGGACGCCTGTGCCGGCAGCTGGTGGGCTCATTCGGGGGCTGAGAACAGCGCGGTTCGTTCGACGACGGTCTTGACGTCGGCGTAGAAGTCGAACGAGTGGTGGCCGCCCTCGCGGCCGATGCCGGAGTCGCCGGCGCCGCCGAACGGCGTCTCGAGGTCGCGCACGTAGAAGCAGTTGACCCATACCGTGCCGGCTGTCACGGCGGCGCTGACCCGGTCAGAGCGCTCGGGTGAGCCGGTGTAGATCGTGGCCGCGAGGCCGTAGGCGGTGCTGTTGGCCAATTCGATCGCCTCGGCCTCGGTGTTGAAGGTCTGGAGGGTCAGGACCGGCCCGAACACCTCGTGGTGGAGAATCTCCGCCGCTGAGGGGACGTCGATGAACAGGGTCGGCGGGTAGTAGAGGCCGCCGAGTGGCTCGCCGCCGAACGCGAGCTTGGCGCCCGCCCTGAGGGCGCGGGCCACGTACCCGGTGACGCGCTCGAGTGCGACCGGGTGGATCAGCGGGCCGTAGGTGGTGTCGGACTCGCGCGGGTCCCCGACCTTGATGTTCTCGACGTTCGTCCGGAAGCGCTCGAGGAAGTCGCCGAGGATCGAGCGCTGCACGAGCAGCCGGGTGCCGGCCAGGCACACCTGGCCTGAGTTGTCGTACTGGTAGGCGGCGGTCGCCGCGGCGGCATCGAGATCGGCGTCGTCGAACACGATGAACGGGGACTTGCCGCCGAGCTCGAACGACACCGGGGTCAGGTTGGCGGCCGCGTCGCGGTAGACGGTGTGGGCGGTGGCCGGCGAGCCCGTGAACGCGACTCGGTCGACACCCTTGTGCCCGGTGAGCGGCGCGCCCGCGCCTGCCCCTGTCCCATGGACGACGTTGAGTACCCCGGGCGGGAGGCCCGCCTGATCGGCGAGGTCGCCGAGGAGCGAGCAGGTGAGCGGCGCCCATTCGGGCGGCTTGAGCACGACCGTGTCGCCGGCCGCGAGCGCCGGCCCGACCCGCCAGGTGGCGAGCATGAACGGCGCGTTCCACGGGGTCGAAACCGCGGCCACTCCGGCCGGGTCGTAGCGAACCCGGTTGCGCTCGCCGCCGTGGAGCGTGCGGGTCTCGGGCGTGAGGCGGTCGCGGGCAAAGTCGGCGAAGAAGCGGATGTTGTTGGCCGCGCGGGGGAGCACGCGCAGATGCATCGCCTCATATAGCGAGCCGTTGTCGACGGACTCGACCTTGGCCAGGTCGGGGACCGCGGCGTCGATAGCGTCGGCCAGTCTGGTGAGCGCTTCGTGCCGGCCGGCCGGCCCGAGCTTCGCCCATTCGGGGAACGCTTTGCGTGCGGCGGCGACGGCGGCGTCGACCTCGACCTGGCTTCCGTTGGCGACCTCGGCGAGCTTCCAGTTCTCCCAGTCGATCGGGCTGCGGACCTCGAACGTCGTCTCGCTGCCGACGCGGCGGCCGTCGATGTAGTGGTCGGTTGGGACCCTGACGCCTTCGATCTCGACCGCGTTCTTTGCGCTCATGCGCTGGCCAGATCGGCGAGGACGGTCAGGATCGCGCGCACGTCGTCCTCGGTGGTCCGGTGGTTGACGAAGCACGCGCGCAGCACGGTGGCGCCGTCGACCTCGGCCGGCGCCAGCAGGATCCGCCCGTCGGCGGCGACCGCCTCGGCGAGGTCGCGGTTGTGCTCGTCGGCGTCGATGTTTTTGGGCGGTAAGTGGCGGAAGCAGACCGCGGAGAGCTGGGGCTCGACGAGCAGCTCGAAGGCGTCGTGCGCCTTGATCAGATCGGCGAGCAGCGCCGCCTGCTCGAGGTTGCGCTCGATCGCCGCCCGGATCGCGTCGGCGCCGTGGACGGTGAAGGCGAGCCACAGCTTCAGGCCGCGGAGCGGACGGGAGTACTCGAGCGAGCGGTCGACCGCGTGGAGCTGCTCGCCGTGCGGCATGTACACCTCCTGATGGGAGAAGGCGTGCTCGAGCGCCTCGACCCCGTGCATCAGCAGGACGCTGCACGCCTTGGGGACGTACATCCACTTGTGGGCGTCGACGGTCGCGGAGAAGGCCCTCGGGAGGCCCCTGAAGAGGTCTTTCGCTCGTTCTGTGGAAGCGGCGGGGAGGCCGTAGGCACCGTCGACGTGCAACCAGATCTCATCACCGCAGACGTCGGCCAGGCCGTCGATGTCATCGACCGCGCCGCTCAGCGTCGTGCCGGCAGTGGCCACGACCGCGACCGGTGTGACGCCGCTCTTCTTGTCTTTTGCGATCGCCTCCGCGCAGGCCGTGACATCCATCCGCCGTTGCGCGTCGATCGGGATCGCGCGGACGTTTCGCCCGCCGATGCCGAGGATCTCGGCGGCGCGGCGCACCGAATAGTGGGCCTCGGCTGAGCAGTAGAGCGCCATCTTGCGATCGCCGGCCCCCTCGTGGCGAACGCCCGGCAGCGCCCGTTCGCGCGCCGCGGTGAGCGCGGTCAGGTTGGCGATCGTGCCGCCGGCGGCCAGCAGCCCGCTCGCGTTCTCGTCGAAGCCGACGAACTGGCCGACCCAGCGGATCGTCTGCTCCTCGAGCAGGTCGGCGGCGCCGGCGCTGTTGGCCACGTTGACGTCGTGCGAGGCCATCAGCGCGTCGGCGAGCACTCCGATCTCGAGCCCCGAGGAGCCGATGTACGCGAACCACCGTGGCCGGGATTGGGCGAGCGAGCGGTCGAGCACGTCGGCGGCGGCGTCGAGGGACTGGTTGGCGTTGGCGGGTGCGGCGGGGAGCGGACGGCTCAGCAGCTCGCGGGTGTGCTCGTCGGGCAGCGGCTGCCCGGGGCGGGGGTGGTCAAAGCTTCGCCAGGCCTCGGCGATCAGCTCGCGGGCGTGCTCGAGGACCTGCTCGCGGTCGGGCAGCGGGAGGGCAGGGCCCTCGGTTGTCGATGGGTCAGTGGTCGATGCCACGGTATTTCCAGCCTATCGCCGGCTCACGATCTCTCCGAGATACAGTGCTCCGCGAGGTGAATTCAAAACCTGCCCTGATCTTCCAGCACGGCCGGCTCGGGCCGCC
>DATJRS010000133.1:0-21043 GCA_035504535.1 Solirubrobacteraceae bacterium
CCGCACGCCCCCTGTCAACGCTTCGCTGCGCCCTCACGGAACGCCAACGCATGACTCGGGGCCACCGTAACTCGCTAGGTCTTCGATGTAGAGCGTTTCCATCTCCTGCTCCATGCCGGTTTATCCCGGCGCTTTCCATGAACGTCTCTTTCGTTCAGGCCTACACAGTTCCTCGGACACTCCCACCTTCTGCACGGCAAAGCTGGATGCGGTCACACGATGGCGCGCCGCGGTAGCGGGTTTGGGTGATGCGGTGAGGGGTGCGCTGGGGTTTGGTCAGCAGCCTGACGCGGTTCGTTGTGCAGAGTGCTGGTGTGCGCTAGATGGATAGTGATGTCTGAGGAGCCAGTTCGGCGCCGGTTTGTGGGCGCGATGCGCGTGCATGAGCGTGCGGCGCAGGCGCATCGGCGGGCGGCTGAGTTGTTCGCGCGGCTGGGTGACGAGGTGCTGGCGGTGGGGGAGTCCGAGCTTGCGGAGCGGGAGCAGGCGCTGGCCGAGGTAGCGGCAGAGCGTGTCGTGATGAGGGGGCAGGACGGGTCTCAGAGCTAGACGGGCTCTTTGCCGCCGACCCGTGACCTTGGCCAGGAACACCCGCAACACGCCACCGATCCCGCCGCCGTCCCCACGACAGCATGAGCCCACTTAGGGATCGACGGAGACGCCATCAAACCTCACGGCAGCTCGGAGCGTCCAATCCCGCGAGACGTAGCCCCCGTACGCGATTCGGCAACGTGACCCCTCCATCGCCCATCCGGCGGTCTCCGCCGGGCTTCCGCTCGTCGAGGAAACCGGTCACGCGCCTGGCGCGACTCAGTTAGGCGGCGAGCAGCAGCCGGGCGACGATGGGTCAGCCCCACTGGTCAGCCCCGCGTCCGTTGCCGCACGGGCATCTCGACCCATCGGGTGGCGCGCCCCCGCAATGCGCGTATGAGGGGGCTCCCGTCGCAGTCGACGGCGTGTCGTGACGGTCGGGCGGCCAGCTGGCGAACAGGGGGACTGTGTTCACTGGGCGCTGGGCACCTGCGTTGCTTGCCGGGCGCTCATCGACCGCGGCCAGCCCGGTGGTGCGCCGCACCGGCACAGTCGGCTGTCGAGGTCTGGATTCTCGGGCGCGAGCAGCGCTGTCCCCGACCGGGCAGGCCGCTGCGCTGGTGCTCGCGCATCGATGAGCACGTCGACGATCCTGTGGCGCAGCGCACGGTATGGATCCCAGATCTCAACCTCGCGCAGCTCGAGCTCGCACTCCAGGTGACGCTCTTGAAGGGCCTGGATCAGGTGGTTGAGTGCCGGGCCGTTGGTGGCAGTGGTGAACCCCGACCCTGAGCGACCCGGAAAGGCCCGTGATCGGCTCGCGGGTCTCGATGACGGCCTCGCGGAGCGCCCGTTAAGCCGGCTCGATCTTGGCTTTGAAAGCCTCCCCCATTGCCGTGAGCGCGACTCGGCGGTTAGTGCCCTCAAATAGATGGCGGTCGGCGGCGCGGTCGAGGTGGAGCTCCTCGACAATGGTCAGGAACACATGAAATCTCCGCACGTCAACGCTGGCCAAGTCGCCACTCCGCTGTCGGATCTCATGCCTTCTGCAGTTTCCGGCCCGGGCGCCCTCGCGCGCTCGCCCGGTGACCCACGCTTTGTGACGCCTCCCGCGGGTGAACAACGTCCCTGGCAGCATCCGCGGACGCCGTGATCTTCGCGCTTCGGTTGCTTTTCAGCCACAGCAGCGCGGTCTCGGCTGCGGGCAAGTCGCGGATCGGAACACCGATCACTCCCGGGTCCGGGTAACGCTCGAAGAACGACGGCACGGTTGGATGCACGAGCTCCCCGGTCGCGACCCGGACGACCGCCTCAGCGATGCTATGCAGCGCCACACGGCAGATCGGACGCCCAGACGCCGTGGATGGAGGGCTGAAGGCGTCCATGATTTCCCTCGATATCGTCGGCACATCGGTGGTTGTGAAGTCGGCGAGATCCTCCACGCAAACCGAGTCGCGCCCCGCCAGCGGGTGATCGACGGTGACCGCAAGCACGCGCGGCTGGCGGTCGATGATCGGCCCGAGTTGAACGTCACGGTCAGACAGCGGGCGCAGGATCAGCACCTCCAGCTCGCCACGACGAAGCCAGTCCACCGGATCGCGACCCAGCCCCGTCTCGGTCACGCGCACCCGGCAGGCCGGATGGCGCGCCTCGAATGTTGTGATGATCTGCATCAGGTGCGGCTCGCCGGCAGCGTGTGTGTAGACCCCTAGCCGCAGCGTTCCTGAGATCCCCGCGACGAGCTCTTGAACCTCGCTCCAGGCGAGGTCGAGCGCCTCGTAGGCCGGCGAGACCCGCCGTTTCAGCTCCTCGCCGATCGGGGTGAGCCGCACCCGGCGGCTGGTGCGCTCGAACAGGCGGCCGCCGACCCTCGCCTCCAGCGTTCGGATCACCTGGCTGACGCGGGAGTGGGTGATCTCGAGCCGTTCGGCAGCGCGCCCGAAGTGCAGCTCCTCAGCAAGCGTGAGAAACACCCGCAGCTCGCGCAGCTCGACCCCAGACGACATCGGTAAGCGACGTTACACGATGCGGTAAGCAATTCGGCCTTGTTCGGCGCCGGACGTCGCGGGACCCTTTTACGCGACGCCACACAAAGGAGAGCGAATGACCACCGAGACCTTGAGCACCGCCTCAACGAGCGCTGACGGGCAGCCGCCACCCATCGGGCTGACGCTCGATACCTACCGGCTGTTAGGACGTTCCGGTCTACGAGTATCGCCGCTGGCCCTAGGCACGATGACGTTCGGCTCGGACTGGGGCTGGGGAGCGGACGACGCCGAGGCTCGTCGCATGTTCGACCTGTACCTGGACCGGGGCGGGAACTTCATCGATACCGCCAACAACTACACCAATGGCACGTCCGAGCAGCTGGTAGGCGAGTTCGTACGCGACCGTCGCGAGCGGTTGGTGATCGCAACCAAGTACACGTGCTGGACCCGGCAGGGGGACCCCAATTCCGGGGGCAACCATCGCAAGAGCATGATCTCCTCCGTCGAGCAGAGCCTGCGGCGGCTGGGCACGGATTACATCGACCTGCTCTACCTGCACCTCTGGGACGGCACGACCCCGGTCGAGGAAATCCTCCGCGGGTTGGATGACCTGGCGCGCGCGGGCAAGGTGCTCTACATAGGGATCTCAGACACCCCCGCGTGGCAAGCCTCCCGGATGCAGGCGATCGCCGAGCTACGCGGGTGGGCGCCGCTGATCGCCCTGCAGATCGAATACAGCCTGATCGAGCGCACCGGTGAGCGCGACCTGATCCCGATGGCGCGCGAGATGGGGCTCGGCGTGCTTCCATGGGCACCGCTGGCCAAGGGCGTGCTCACCGGCAAGTACAACCGCGCTGACCTCGACCGCACCGACCGGACCGAGAGCCGCAAGAGTCTCGCCGTCGCGGCCGGATCGCTCACCGAGCGCGGCCTGGCGATCGCCGAGCTGGTCCGCGAGATCGCGGCCGAGACCGGCCGCACGCCGGCCCAGGTGGCCGTGGCCTGGACGCTGCTTAACCCGACGGTCACCGCGCCGATCATCGGAGCCCGAACGGCGTCCCAGCTCGAAGAGAACCTCGGCGCCCTGGAGGTAACCTTCACCGACGACCAGCGCGTCACCCTAGAGACCGCCAGCGGCATCGACCTCGGCTTTCCGCACGAGCTCCTCAACCGCCCCAGGACCTACCGGCACGTCTTCGACGGCACCCGCCTCGAACACCACACACAACCCGCTCGGTGATGACGGAAACCGCTTCGCCGATACTGAGCGCCGCCCACCGGCAGAGGTGAACTCTCGACCGGGGCGGCCACAGCCGGGAACGGCCGCTGCTGTGATCACGCGTCTAGCCATACACGCGGACTCATGAAAGCGCAAGCCGCCGCCGGTCCGAGCCTCATACGCAGTTCGACCAGCCGTATCGCCGACGCCACACTATGGCTTGGCGCCGAACCAGAAGACCTGTACCCCATGAATCCGGTGGACCCGCTTCCCTCGCACCGCGTGCATCACCGGGCCACGGCGAGCGCACCCGCGACGCGCGCGGATAGGAGGGCGCCTGCTTCGTCTGTGTAAGCGTCGGCGCGCGAGGGGACCGATCGCGTGACCGCTTAGGACGACGATCACTCGTCTCGTCGTCGGGCGCGAGACCGCTGCATCGCCGGGGCCGCGCGCGAGTCAGAGTCGGTGCTGCTCGAAGTCCGTGTCGACGTGCAGCAGCATTGCTTCCAGAGGCAAAGCACCAGCGTGGCTTGAGCGATCCAGTGCTTGCCCACCTTCGCGCGGAGGATCGGGAGCAAGCGGCACGGCACACATATCGCGTGCGGCGGGCCGAGCATGGGAGCAGCAGTCAGGGTCTGCCGCACCACGTTGTCGCAATCGTGGACGCAGGCGTCCGCCGGCCCGGCACCGGACGAGCGCAACGCCACGAGCTCCGCGTCTCTGCTTTGGTGCTTGCAAGCTCCCGCCGCGTGGGCTAGCAGCGATGGTGTCGACGTCGATGCTCGTCGCGAGAGCAGAGCAAGTCGAGGTGATGCTGGCTCTCTCGATCCCGTGAAGCTGCCAGCGGTCCGAGGCTCGGAACTGCAACGCCGCCGTTGACCGCGCGCGCATGACATGGATTATCGGTCGCGACCAAAGACCGCGCCACGGGCGACCTGACAGTCCCTGTCAGCGATCTGTAAGCAGGCGGTAATGCGGGACTCGGATAGTTCTGATCCAGATCCATCCGGCCCGCGGAGGAGGTTCCAGGTGCGTCGAGTCGCTGTCTTGCTGAGCCGCTACACGAAGATCCGAGGCGGTAGTCGTGGGCTGATCACGGTCATCGGCGCCGTCTCATGTGTGCTGCTTGCGGCTGCTTGCGGTTCGTCGAGCAGCAACAGCAGCTCGGCGTCCACGGCGTCTGCGGCAGCCCCTACCACGGGTCCGGGTTTGACGCAGCCGACCAGCCCAAGTGGCACCAGGCTGTCGGGCGGGACGGTGTACTTCACCGAGGGCCCGGATGCGCCGCCGACGTACATCTTCCCGATGTACGACTTCGCTGAGTGCACGACGACCAACAACAACCAGTTCATGTACATGATGTACCGGCCGCTGTACTGGTACGGCAACAACTACAGCCCGACGGTCGATTACAGCTATTCGGTCGCCAACCGGCCGACGTTCTCGAACGGCGGCAAGACGGTGACGATGACGCTGAAGCCGTGGAAGTGGTCCAACGGCGAGACCGTGACCGCACGCGATCTGGTGTTCTGGATGAACGTGTTGAAGGCCTCGCCCGCGACGGAGTGGTGCGGGTATGTGCCGGGGTACTTCCCGGACAACGTCACGAGCTACTCGGCGCCGAACCCGTCGACGTTCGTGCTGAACTTCAAGGCGGCCTACAACCCGGATTGGTTGATCAACAACGAGCTGTCGCAGCTCACGCCGCTGCCGATGGCCTGGGACCGCACGTCGCTGTCGGGTTGTTCTGCGACGTGCCCGATTCCCGCCAACACCGGCAATCTGCCGGATACGACCAAGTCGGGCGCGGCAGCGGTATACAAGTTCCTCGACGCCCAGGGCAAGAACCCCGGCAGCTGGGTGGGTTCGCCGATCTGGAGCGTCGTCGACGGCCCGTTCAAGCTTTCGAGCTTCAGCAGCGACGGCGAGGCGGCGATGGTGCCCAACCCGGACTATTCGGGCTCGCCGAAGGCATCGATCGCCAAGCTGGTCGAGCTGCCGTTCACAAGCGAGGCCGCGATGTACAACGATGAGCGCTCGGGCGGTCCCAGCGCGATCACGGTCGGGAACGTCCCCTCGCAGTACGCGCCGCAGCTCTCGACGCTGGCGGGTGAGGGCTATCAGGTCAACAAGGCGGCGAGCTACTCGTTCGACTACTTCCCGCTGAACTTCAACACCAACACCACGACCTCGCCGGGTGGAGAGCCGCTGCGCTACATCATCCGCCAGCCGTACTTCCGTGAGGCACTGCAGCACCTCGTGGACCAGAACGGGTGGATCCACGCGTTCTTCCTGAACGCCGCGGTCCCGACGTGCGGGCCGATTCCGGAGGCGCCGGGGAGCCCGTTCGTGGCCTCCTCCGCGGTCTCGCAAGCCCCGTGCGCGTTCTCGGAGTCCAACGCCAAGGCGTTGCTGACCGCCAACGGCTGGAACGTCGTGGCCAATGGGACGACCACGTGCATCAAGCCCGGGACGGCCACGGGCGACTGCGGCGCCGGGATCAGCAAGGGCGAGGGCATCACGCTGCCAATCGACTACGAATCGGGCGTGGTGGCGGTCCAGGACTCGATGAACGATCTGGCCGCAAACGCCAAGAAGATCGGGATCAACATCTCCCTGACCACGCACCCGTTCCAGACGGTCGTCGCCTCGGCGGTGCCGTGCATGCCGAGCTCGTCGACATGCAAGTGGACGGCGGCCTGGTGGGGAGCCGGCTGGATCTACGGTCCCGACTACCTCCCGACCGGGGAGGATCTGTACTTCCCGGGCGCGGCCGCGAACGCCGGAAGCTACGTCGATTCGTCGGGGAAGATGTCGACGCTGATCGACGGGACGATTACTGCTCCGTCGACCAGCGAGTCGTCTGCGCTCGCCCAATACGCCAACTATGTGGGCGCGCAGGTGCCCGTCGTCTTCGCGCCCACCAGCATCGGGACCTACCAAGGCGACGCCGGCACCCTGGTCGACTCAAAGCTCGGCGGATACGCCGCCAACGCGCTGGGACTGATGAACCCCGAGGACTGGTACTTCACGAAATAGCGGGCGGAGTCCCGATGTCTGCGGCGCGCCCCAGCCGTTCACCGAGCGCGACCATCTCGTCCTCGGAAAGCGTCTGCTCGACTGAAGAGAACAGCTCGCGTCCCTCCAGTGCGACGTGGCGGGTGAGCCGCGGGCCCAGCTCGTGTACCAAATCGATCTCAGCTCCATCAGCCGGGCGGCCGGCGTCGCGCCGGATCAGGATGTGGTCGAGGAGAGCGCGCACGACGGCCGGGTGAGCCACGTCCATGTGAGCGGCGTAGCCGGGGAGGACGATGTCCTCGTCGATCTGGAAATGCGTCTGCTCCTCCTGACTCCGAACGTACATACGATCGGGAAGGGCAGGAAGGAGAGGCGAACGCCCCTGGTCCCGACGACCCGGAATCGAGCTGGCGGACCGGTGAGGGAGGGGTCAGTGACGAAAGTGCTGCGTCCAGGGCCGGGGTCGATGAGGGGTCTGATGTGGTTGGCGAGGGTGGGGCCATCACCACTTGATCCTTGACGGTATGCAATGGGTTGGAGCGAAGTGGCGGCGCGCAATCATGCCCGGCGGCTCGAGCGGGAGGGATGGCTCGAGCGGGTGCTGATGCTGTGTGGCGACGGCTCGCTGTTCTTTGCCGAGGAGCGAGGCCGATGTCGAGCGGAGTCCTCAGCGCCCTGCTTCGTTGCTAGCAGCGTATTTCGCGAGGCGCGAACTCTTCCGCATCCAGCGGGACCAGCGGACGCGCTGCGTCGCGGTCGCTCTTCTGCTGGTCGTCCAGAGCAGCGACGTCGTCGACGTCGGGGCTGACTTCGGCTTTCACCGTGCCGGCGTTTGCTCGGTCGATCGCGTTTGGCGAACAGCCCGGCTCACGCCGCCTGCGGCTCGCGCAGGCGAAGCGACTGTCTGACGTCGACGAGCGCCGAGACGCTCACCCCTCGTCCCACACGACAACGCGAACACCGGCGAGCCGCGTGCTCCCAATCCCTGGCGAAGCGTTAGCGCTGGCCCATCGGCGGCTGGTGCCTCCTTCTGGGCGAGAGCGGGAGTCCCGCCCACTGTCGCGTCGATGCGCCACCGCTGGGCCGCTGGGCCGCTGGCGCGCGCGCCGCGACGGTCACAGCGGGCAGGCGACGCTCACGATCGGATCTCGTAGGTGACGAGCGAGCGCGGCGGCAGCGTCGCGGTGAAGGCGCCGTTCTTTACCGTGATCGGGGTCTGTGGGGAGAGCTGGTGGGTTGCGTTGGTCAGGTACGGCGTGATGTGCGGTGCGTCGAGCCGGTGTAGCGAGAACGCGGCGGTCTGGGCGCGTGTTGCCGTGTTCAGTGCGATCACGGCGATCGACCTCTCGCTGTTGCGGAACGCGCTCACCTCGAGGCCCGGGTCGCTTGTCGTCGTCCCGATGCGGACTGCGCCGGGGCGGATGAACCGGCTGAAGCTCGCGAACGCCCACAGCCGGCCGGAGGCGGCGACGGTATCGCCCGTGACATCGACCAGTCCCGTGTTCGGGCCGGTGACGGTCGTCGTGCTCGTGTTCGCGCCCCACAAGTAGAGGAACGCGCTCAGGTTCGCCGCGGTCAAACCGGTGTAGATATTCTGTGCCCACGTGAACCCTGACGACAGGGAGCCATCGTCCCAGGCGGGGTCAAACGGCCCGGTGTCGAACGGCGCCCACTCGGTCTCCCACACCGGTTTGCTCCAGCCCTTCAGCGGCGAGTTGAGTGGGACGAAGTAGCCGTGGCTGGTGAACAGCGCCGTTGCCGCGTTCGCTTGCTCGTCGGTCTCGATGGCGGCCGCGTACTGCTGCGCGTAGTTCCAGCCGATGGCGGCACAGCACTCCGCGCCCGTCGAAAGGCCGGACCGCGCGAGCGTCGCGCCGAGAATCCCCATGAAGTTGGCCGTCTGCGCCGGGCTCATGATCATGCTGTCCTGAAACTTGACCGGCAGGTTCCCCTCGTTCTCCGGGCCCACGTAGCTGAGCGGTATGCCCGCCGCGGCGTAATCCTTCGCGTACTGCACGAGGTACTTGGCGTACGCCTGGCGCCAATCACCGCTCTTGCAGCTCGCGCCCGGGATCCCGCAAACCGTGCCGCCGTGGGTCGCCAAGTCGTTGGTCTTCATGAACGCCGGGGCGCTCCACGCGTCGGCGAACACATCGCTGACGCCATAGTCAGCCTTGATCTGCTTGGCGAACCACAGCTGCCCTTGATCCTGGTCGACCTCGGCGAGCGTCAGATACGACGGCTTCGCGTTCGGGCTGCTCGGCGCGTGCGGCTCGATCGTGAATCCTTTGTCGGCGCTGATCTCGTTGCGTAGGATCGTCAGGCCCGCGCCGTTGGTCGGGCTGTAGAGCAGGCTCAGCACCTGCTTCTGGACCGAGGCTGGCGCGCTCATCAGTGCCTTGGCCTGTCCGAACCCCTCCGACACGCCAAATCCGGCGATGCGCTGGTACTGCTCGGCAGCGTCGATCGTGACCGTGGCCTGACCGGAGGAGGAGGTTCTCGCCGTGCCCGGCGAGCCGCCACCACAGCCGGCTGCTAGCAGCGGGACCGTGGCCGCCGCACACCACGCAACCAGCCGTCCAAAGGTTCGAAGCGCACGCAGGAGGACTTCGGTGATGGCGAGCATGTTAAGGTGCTTTCAGCGGTCGGAGGGATTGCGGCAGGCAGTCGCTCACGACCCCCACCGTGACTGCGGGTTGATGCCCTGAGCCTCGACCATTTCGGCGGGCACGTGGCCGCTCGCGGTCGGGGAGGGGGGTTCCTCACGCCATGCGTGCGCATGCAGCGGACGAACGCGATACTTGAGCGGGTCTCCTCGGCCTGCAGTTCGTGTTGGTAGCCCGCACATCTTCGCGGCCGTCTGACAGCCGGCGTGGTGGGGTTCACGTCGGCGTGAACGAGAGCTCGATGGTCCGTTGCTGAGCTGGGTTGATCCGGGGAGGTAGTCCCGTTGGGTACCGTCGGAACGACAGGCTGCCACCCGTGTGGCGGCGACCAGACGACGGCGGCGGACAACCGGGAGCCAGGGCCGCCGCCGAAGCGCCAGCAGACGGATGCACTCACTGCGTGCCGGTGAACGCATCGGTCAATTGTCGGCCGGGTCAGAAGGACAACTGGCAGACCGACGCGGCGGATTTGAAGGCGGGCGACTGGATGTTGATCGAGGCGGGGAGCACGAACGACACGCCGTTCTCGATCACGGCAGTGCCGGGCCCGGGGGGGCTGCGCGGGGCACCGGTCGTCGGGTCTGGGAAGCCGCTGATGCCGTGCGCTCGCATGCACTCTGCGGCTGCGAGGAACTGCCGCTTTGTGGCGGCCGTGTTGGCGTTCGGCGCGGAGGGGTTTCCACCCGGTAGCAGCCTGGAGCACGCGTTCTCGGCGGCGTGGAACGACGGTGATCCCACCATGATCCCGGTGCCTTAGAGCGAGAAGTTGCCAAAGCTGTCCGGATCCGGGAAGTTGGTCACGCCGTGGGAGCGCACGCACTCTGAGTACTTGACTGAAGCCGCCCGGACAGAGGCGCGGTTGGTGCTGCTGTCGGGTTTGCTGGAGGAGCCACAGCCGGCGAGTGCAAGCGCGGCGAGGAGGAGGGACAGGCCGGCGAGTACGCGCAGGCGGCCGGCGTGAAATCGCGTGGGCATGCCTGCGTTTTATAGCCGCCGGCCGGTCACGGCGCCGGACCCGCACAAGAGGACGTTGTAGTCGTTGAGCATCGCGACGATGCATGGCGTCCCGATGCTGATCGAAGCCAGCGAGCCTTGCAGCCGGATTCGCCTTGTGGCGGCCCGATCCGCCACGAGTTGCAAGCGCACCCGACTGTCACTCTCGGGTTGGAGCAGGTACCGGTAAACGCTTGCGTCGCTGCTGGATGTAACGACGAGCGATCCCGGTGTTGAACGTTGCGCGCTCGCGCGGGCCCTCAGACGACCGCTTCGCCTGTGCGAACGACGACGGCGCGTTGGTGGCACCCGCCGACCGCCATAACGGGGCGCTGTCGAGATCGACGAAACCGAGCGGTCTCGGAGCACAGACGAGTCGGCTGCCGCGAGGCGCGGGGCAATCATTCCCAAGCGGTTGTCTCGAGAGGTCAGAATCGCCGCCTCGGTGCTTCCACTCCCCGGCCAGCCCGGCGCCTTGCGGAGCATCACACCGACTCCCCGCGCGCCGGACGCCGAGCGCCAGAATTGCGCTCGTGCGCCTAAGCGACGACATGAAGCGGCTGGTCCTGGAGCAGCGGCTCGGCTTCGCGGCCACGGTCTGCGCCGACGGGACGCCGAACCTCTCGCCGAAGGGTACAACCACGGTCCTCGACGACGAGCGCCTCCTGTTCGCGGACATCCACTCCCCGGGCACGGTGCGAAACCTTGAGCGCAACCCGTCGATCGAGCTGAACGTCGTCGACCCGATCGTGCGCAAGGGCTACCGCTTCAAGGGTAGGGCTGCGCTGCACTCTGAGGGCGACACCTACGAGGAAGGGCTCAGGCTACTCGGAGAGCGCGGTTACGATGCGAGCCGCGAGCGGATCAAGACGATCGTGGTAGTCGAAGTCGAGCGCGCGGCGCCCCTTGTCTCGCCCGCGTACGACTCCGGAGCGAGCGAAGAGCAGGTCGCGGAGGTGTGGGAGCGGCGGGTCGCGCAGCTCCGCGGTGGACAGCGCGGGGCTCGAGGATCCCGATAGGCGGGGCCGTGGATAAGGCCGTTGTCGATCAGTCTCGCGCGGACTGACGCTCCTCTCCCGGAACGGCAGCCCGCTCAATCGCCCGGTGACCGACCGGATCTGATGTCCCGCCGGCGGCTCTCGTGATGGCCGATCACCCGACTGCTAAGTAGTTCGCCTTGGTAATTCGGCGGTGGCGAAGCCGCCGTGCTGCTCGTGAGCAACAGAGGCGGTGTCGGGGCTGGCGTTGGCGACACGCTCCGTCCTGCAGGCAATCCAGAAGTATCGCCGGAGGCGTTGAGACTTGTGCTCAGCGGCAGAGCGCCAGCCACGCTCGCCTGAATCCACGGCGTTGCCACACGCGGACTGGACGAAGGGAGCGGCCTTGACGGCGGCCTGCCGCGGCAGGCGCGCGACGCCTCGTTTTCGTCCGTCCCAGCAGCGAACCTCGAGTAGTCGCTGGCTACCGCTCGCAGAGGCAAAGCATGTGCCGAGTCCCCACGATTGGCGTTACGGCGCTGTTACGCGCCGCCCTACACAATGGGGCCGCGATGCCGTACGCACGCCTTCTCGTAGCGCTCGCCATCTGCGTCATCGCGCTTGCCGCGTGTGGCTCCTCCTCCAAACCCAGCAGCTCTGGATCTGCCGACACGCAGGCGGTGAAGTACGCCGACTGCATGCGGGCGAACGGTGTGCCGAACTTCCCGGATCCGGGCTCGAACGGCGCACTCCCCAACCCCGCCCTGCCAGCGTTCCGAGCGGCCCAGAAGGCCTGTGCGCAGCTGCAGCCGGTCGGCCTGCACTTGCACGGTCCCCCCGCGCCGACAGCCGCCGAACTGCGCGCCGCGCTCGCGTTCGCCCGATGCATGCGCACACACGAGTTCACGCGCTTCCCGGATCCGCTTACGACGGTATCGGACGTGGCGACGCTGACGTTGGCCCCGGGGGAGTACTTCCCCGCCGTCGGCAACGGAACCGAGGTCCAGTCGCCGGCGTTCCGGCAGGCAGCCAAGGCCTGCGGAGTGCAGCTGCCGTCGTTACCTCCCCCACCGGCGAACAACACGGGCCCGTCGTAGCCATCCCCGTCCAAGCAACGGGAGGCGCGACCTGCGTCTCGCACCGGCTGGCGACCCTCGACGAGACGGCAGCGTCGAGCTGTACGCCGCCCGCGAGGACGCGGCCCGTCGTGGGCGGCCAAGGACCACTTAACCATCACGCCCCGGTCGTCGCAGACGTCACCATAACGCCCTCCTCGAGCAATGCTCGACGAGGTCGTGGGCCGCATGTGTCGACCGGTCAAGCTCGACCCACCGGCGAACCACTGGTGCGCCACCATCGACGTTCAATGGCCGGCGTTCTCGCAGGCCGCAGCCACGTGCCGGTGGCGCAACGTCCGCCGCTGCGATTACCCGACCGACCCAAATTGTCTGTCGACGTCCCCAGGGTCTATTGAGAGCATGACCGGCTGCCAGCAACCACCAACGATTCGGGCGGAGTGCCGGTTGGCAGCGCGGATCGGTCTGGCCGCGCTCAGCATGGTGCTCTTCACCGCGGGCTGTGGCGGGTCGGCCAGCACGACGAGCTCCGCAATAACGATCGGATCGGTCCCGGCGAAGTTCCGGAACGAGGTCGAGTCGGGGCTTGAGTACTCCAAATGCATGCGCACGCACGGCGTGCCGAACTTCGCCGACCCGAAGATCAGGGTGTCGGCCACCGAGCTGATCATGCAGAACCCCCAGATGAGCCCGACCGAAGTCGCTTCCCCCGCCTACCAATCCGCCGCCGCGGATTGCGCCAGGTACCTTCCGCAGCAATCGCAGGCGCCAGCCGTCACCGGTGCAGGGAACTCCCAGCAACAAGCGCTCCGGTTCTCCGACTGCATGCGCTCCCACGGCGTCCCGAACTTCCCCGACCCGACCGTCAGCGGTGCGTTCAAGCTCGGACCAGCGATTGACCCTCAGGCGCCCGCGTTCACCGCGGCAATGCGCGACTGCCGCAACCTGCGCCCCGCGACGCTTCAGTTCAGGTCGTGAGCGAGCTCCCGCTGCACGACGTGGCCCAAGCGCTAACGGTCGCAGTGGCGGTCGGCGTACAACCCCGCTCGGCAGCCCGATCTCCGCGATGTGCTGAAACGATCAGCTGCCCGGTGACTTTCGTAGCAAGTGCCGGGATTCGCAAAGCCGTGGTTGGGCGTCGGTCCGGTCGCCGTATGCCAGTCGCCGAAGTTCCAGGCGTACCCGCTTCTCCACTCGTCAGGCCCGGACCAGCTGAGGGCCCGGTCGCCGATCCATGACGAACTGGGGCCGTCGCAGCCGGCCACGACCCGTCGATCCGCTGGATCGCGGTAACCGCGGCGATACCGCGCCACCATAAGGCCGGTTACCGCTCCGCGCTGCTTCGCCACGCGTTTGAAAGCCGCAAACCAGCTCGACAACGTCTTCGCGTTGGACGATGTGCGAGGGTCTCGGCGCTCGTCTACGTCAGACAGTCGCTTTGCCTGCGCGAGCGGCAGGCGGCGTGAGCCGGGCTGTTCGCCAAACGCGATCGACCGAGCAAACGCCGGCACGGTGGAAGCGGAAGTCTGCCCAGCCCGTGGCGAAGCGCAAGCCGGCCTCGACCAGCTCAGGCGAGCAGAGCAATCGTCACCTACTGGCCGGTACTAGCCGGCAGACGGGCCCGTGGCTAACGATTCCAGGGGGCGCGCAACTGGCGAGGAGCGAGGCCGATGTCGAGACGGTACTGACGCCTGCCTTCGTCTCCGCGCTGGTGTCCACCCGGTGGGGCGGATGACCACGCGTTAGCTCGCGGGACGGTCCAGCACGCCGCGCTTCGGGTGTCGGGCCGCCCGTTCGCAATCTCTTACGCGTTCGCGGGGGGTCGGAGCACCTCCTCGAACCAGGTGCGAAAGTCGGTCGCGGTGGGGGTCGCGGCCGCCCAGTCGGCCTCGTACAGCCCGTCGTTTTGGGCGGCGTGCATCTCGGTCATATCCAGGATCGCCTGCTCGCTGGCGCCACGCGCGGCCAGCATCGAGGTGAACTCCTCGATGCTGGTGCGGCGGTAGGCGACGGGCTGGCCGAGCACGTCGGACATCACCTCCGCCATCCCGGCCGGGGTCAGACGGTCGGGCCCGAAGACGGGAAGATGCTTCTGTCCGGTCCATGAGCGGTCGCTCAGCAGCTCTGCTGCGGTCTGGGCGATGTCGCGGGTGGCGACTAACGGGAGCGGCCGGTCGGCCGCGTAGGTCAGAGAGAGCACCCTCTGTTCGCGGATCGCGTCGAGCTGGCGGTCGAGGTTCTCCATGTAGAACGGCATGCTGAGCGCCCGGTAGGCCGTGCCCGAGCGTTCGATCTCGGCATCCATCGCGAACGCGGCCGACAGAAGACCAGCCGGCTTTGGCCAGCCATGCCCGGCGCTTGAGACCGCGACGACGTGGCCGACGTTGTGGAGGCGGATCGCCGCAGTGCCCGCCCTTGCGAACGCGAGGTAGTGCGCCTCGGCGCTCGCTGCCTGCGGGTTCGGGGGCACGAGCCAGAACAGCGCCTCCGCGCCGGGTAGCGCCTGGTCGAGGACGGCTGGGGCGTCGTGGGAGCCCTCGACTAGCTCTACGCGCTCGCGCACACTGGCGTCGAGCCTGGAGGCGTCGCGAACGATGACCCGGACGGAGTGGTTGCCGGCGAGCAGTCGGGCCACGAGCTGGCTTCCGACCTGCCCGGTGGGAGTGGTGATGACGATCATGAGGCACTCCTATTAGGAAGTGGGGTTCCGGTTCCTGTTAGATGCTAGCTGATAACCGGAACTACAATTCCTCTTACGCCGTGTCCACCACCGACCGTTCCATGCGTGCCGATGCTCGCCGCAGCCACGACGCGATCCTTGCTGCCGCCGGGGAGCTGTTCGCAGCGCGTGGCAGCGAGGTCCAGATGGACGAGATCGCCGAGCGCGCCGGGCTAGGCATGGGGACGCTGTACCGACACTTCGCCACCAAGCAGGCACTACTAACCGCGATCGTCGCGCAGCGCTTTGCGGCGATGATCGATCTGGCACGCGCCGCTGAGCAAGTCGCAGATCCCGGCACATCGTTCGAGACGCTGCTGCGCAGCTACCTGGAGGCCGCCGAGCGCGACGTCGCGTACCGGTACGCCATCCTCGGGCCCGAGACGACGGCTTGGGACCAGATCGCCGAGCAGAAGACCGAGTTCGCCGAAATCGCACAGCGGATCCTCCGACGCGCCGTGGACGCCGGCCACGTGCGAAGTGACCTCCGCTTCGAGGACTTCGTCCTCATCACGCGTGGGGCAATGGCCAACATGAACCCGGGGGACGACGACTGGCGCCGACACCTGACGCTCACGCTCGAGGGCATCCGCACTCCCAGCGAGTAGCCGCCACCAGCCGCCTACCCCGTCCAACCCCAAGGTCACAGGCGCAGCCGATCAGCGCCGCCCACAGTCTGCCCTTCCCTCTGGGCAACGCGAGCCCTGCTCTCCGTTGAGCAGAAGCATGTCCCTCCGTCGCCGGTCTTCCCGCTTTGCGCGGACACCAAGGCGCTCTGTTCAGTTCTGAATTGTCGGGCGGATCCAACGGTCTAAAGCGCCCGTCAACATCGATGCTGCTAGCCCGAAGCGGCACTGTCATTCGACCACGGCGGGGGTGGGTGGGGTTGGTGGGCGACCCGGCTTCCTGAACCTGGCCGCCCACCGCGGGTGGTGAGTTGTTAGGTGATCGTGATCTTTGTACGCTGAACGACCCTGTGGTGGCTCTGGAAGGTTCTCAGGGTGAGTGTGTAGCGGCCGGAGCGTAGGTGGCGGAGGTGGCGAGTGAGTACGAGTTGCCATTGACCGGGCCCGGTCGGCACCGCTACCCCGGTGGCGTAGACGTGGTGCGCCCGCGAGACGCTCGCGCCCAGGTCGTCGCTGTCGATCGTGAACTTCACCACTCCCGAGACCAGTCGGGTGGAGCATTTCTGCACCTTGGTCGTGTGCTTGTGGCCGTTCTTTGTAGTCGTCTTTTTGACGGTATTGCAGACGACCAGCTCGATCTGCCCGGCAGGACCGCTAGCTCCGGTCGCGCCGTTCTGCCCTGGCGCTCCGGTGGCTCCGGTCTGGCCGGCCTGACCCTGCGGTCCGGGGGGGCCTTGCGGCGGCGGGGCCGGCGTCTGCGGCGTGATCGTTACGGACGGTGCGCTCGTGCTCGTGGTTGGGCTCGTCGCGTCGATCGCCGATGGGGCCACGTAACTCGAGCCTCCACCACCGCCCCAGCCTCCGTTTGAAGAACAGCCGCCACCACCGCCGCCCCAGTATCCGCCACCTCCGCCCCCACCACCGTTGTCGGGCGGTTGTGAATCACCAGTGCCGCCGAAGCCGAAGTCCCCCGCCGTCGCGGCGGTGTTGCTAGGGTCGCACGCGGACGAGGTGCCCGCTGCACCGCCCGCGCCGAGAGCACCTGCGCCGCCACCACCGGCGCCAGTCGCGGCGCCCCCAGCGTTTCCGCCACCGGTAGCGAACGCCGCACCGCCTCCCCCGCCGGCCACGATCAAGCGCGAGCCCGCAGAGTAGCTGAGAGCCGCGGACACAGTCCGCACGTCTGAAGCGCCGCCACCGCCGCCGCTTGCGTCGCCACCGCCCGCACCGCCGCCATTAAAGCCGCCGGCCGAGCTGCCAGAGCTGCAAAAACCACCACCCAGGTCCCCTGGAGCGCCCGGGCCTCCGACCTCGACATAGAGGACAGAACCGGGACTGACCGCAAAGTCGGCGCTGATCTCACCACCGATCCCGCTAGTCCCACCTTGACAACCGTTCCCACCGGGCGCCCCGATCGCGTCAATCGCGACCTCCGTCACCCCGACCGGCACCACATACGCCTGCTCGCTGCCGGTGAAGGAAAACGTGACAGCCTGGGCCGTCGCTACCGCAGCAAAGTACAGCAGCGCTGCCACGCAAACGACACGCCAAGCCGCTCGTCGTCCCATCCCAAAAGACATCGCCATCACCCTGACCCCGGGTCCCGGCGCCGCACCGTCCACGCCGCAAAGTCCCCATTGAAAAGGACAGGCCAAGTTCCGTGCCCCGACCCTGAAGCAGACCCGCCAGACGGGTTCAGCTCTGCGCCCCGTCACGCAAGCGACGCTACCCCGCGAAGATCGTGTTAGGCAACCGACCTAACTCCTAGCCTTGATGCCTTCCGGAATGATCGAGAAGGGGCACGCCGGCTCTGGCACGGTCAGCAGCAGCGCGGCTGTTCCGCGGAACCCCAGCTCTCGCTTAGATACAGGACCGGCGGTCTCGCGGTGAGCCGACTTTCGTCGCCGATCCGCAGACTGCTGGATCGATCGACACGCAGGGGTACCGCTTGACCGCCCCTCTCCCTGGAAGGAGCAGCGCATTTGCCTGGCCGAGTTTTTCTCGACCCGCTTTCCTTACGCCGCAGTACTTGTCCGCAGTAGGGTCGGGATGCGCGCTTAGCGCGGAATCCGAGTCAGTCGAAGACGCTTGCACGCGGCTCTCTGCCGGCTAGCACGGCCAACAGCTGACGATCGCTCTGCTCGCCTGACACGGTCGAGGCCGGCTTGCGCTTCGCCACCACGAAGGCAATCGCCAGCCGGGGGCGAGCTTGGACGAGCGCAACGGCGAACGACCCGGCCCGGACCGCCGCACCGGAGGATCCGCTCGCGCACGAGCTCCGGTGCGAAGCCCGCGGGTGCGCGCATATCGCCGGCACAGCACGCGGCGTGGCTCCTCGAGGTTGGATGACCAGCGGGATTGTGCAACCCGGAGAGGAGCTGGCCTGTGTCATTCTCGCGCGCCGGTTTGCGCTGCTGGCGGAGCGGGATTAGCATCGTCGTGCTTCGCAGCGACTGTCGGTCGGGCACGTGGTCATCAACCTCAAACGAGCGCTCATAGCCGGGGCGGTGGCGATTTTCCTCACCGCCAGCCTTGGCCTAGGGGGCGGTGGTCGGACGCTGCCCCGCGCCCTTCCTGTCGGGCCGGGGACGCCCCTGGTCGGTCATGCTGGCCCGGTCAGTAGCGTCGCGTTCAGTCCAAACGGACGCACCCTCGCGACCGCTACCGAGAACGGGACCGTCGAGTTGTGGGACCTGCGAAGCGACCGCGTTTCCGGGACGCTCAGGGGGCTCATCCGCATCGTGGACAGTGTCGCGTTCAGCCCTGACGGTCGTACCGTCGCCGCGGGAAGCCGAGGAGGCGTGGTTCGTTTCTGGGACGCCCCGAGCCGCAGGCGGCTCGGCGCGGCGCTCAGGGCGCACGCCGGCTCGGTCTACAGCGTCGCGTTCAGTCCCAACGGGCGCATACTGGCAGCTGCGAGCGCCGACGGGACGGTCCAGTTATGGGACGCCGGCAACGACAGGCTGATTGGACAGCTCAACAATCATGCTGGCGCTATCGGCAGCCTGGCATTCAGTCCCGATGGACACAGTCTCGCCGCCGGGGACATCGGCGGAACTATCGTTTTGTGGGACGTAGCGAGCCGCCAGCCGCTCGGAGTTGCGCTGCAAACCCATCACCTCGTCAACAGCGTCGCCTACAGCCCCGACGGTCGGATCCTCGCAGCGGGAAACGGCGATACCAGGACCGTAAGTCTGTGGGACGTGCAACGCCACCACTTGATCCGGACTCTGCACATCGGTAACAACGGCCCTGTAAACAGCGTCGCGTTCGCTCCCCACAAGCGAATGCTCGCCATCGGCAGCGAGGCCGGGACGGTCGAGCTATGGACTCTGAAAGGCGACAATGCGCTCGCGACGCTGAACGGCGGCACCGGCCCCGTCTTTAGCGTTGCGTTCAGCCCGGACGGGCAGACCCTCGCCGCCGGAGGGTTCAGCGGGACGATAAGTGTGTGGCGGAGAGTCTCTTAGCGCCACCAAGACCGGGTTGACCCCGATCCCGGTTCGTCGCCGGACAGCGCTTTCGGCATAGCCGAACGTGCGTCCCGTTGGACAACCACCCTGATCCTTCCGGGACGCACGGACCCGCGATTGGCTGGCGACAGCAGGGGTCGCGGCACGGCACAAAGTGGGGAATTAAGTGCGTTCGAAAGAACTGTAGTTCGTGCTTGACCTCGGTCCGCTCGCGGCCCCGTACACACTGGGATTGCGGTTCCTGTCGTGGTGGACAGCCGAGCCGGACTACCCACTCACTACGTGAGCAGATAGTCCGCCTCGGCTGTCATAAGCTGGCTCGCCTCAACTGAGTGGCTTGTTGCCTCGTGCGGGTTTCGGTTCCACGACGACTGCGCCGATGTTGCTCGTGCCGGTGTACCGAGCTCGTCGGATGCGTCTGCAGGTCGGGGGGATCTCAGACGTCGAGCTGCTCGACGATGAGAGCGCCAGGCATGACGGCGATGCCCGGGCCGTGAGGCGTTAGCGAGCTCGGGTAGAGCGCGACCGCTGGGCCCCGGCGTCGATCTCGGCGGCGAGCTCCCAAGCCGCGGCGGACAGGTGACCTAACGCCTGGGCGATCGCGACCACGCTTACGCCCGTGCGCGCGAGAGACAAAGCACCGACGCCGTCATCGAGGCGCTGCCACACCTCGGCGGAGGCGAGCGACAAGCGCCACGGCGCCGGGCGAAGCTCTTGGGGCGGTAGCCATGGCGGCCCTGACTTCCAGCCGAACGCTTGCTCGGCGGCGTAGGCATAAGCGGTTTGCTCTTGCGCGGCCGCGTCGGCGAGTGCTCGCAGCCGCCGCCGCGGGAAGCCGGCGTCTGGTGGCGGTTGCGCGTGCTCGCGGACCGCATTTAGCCAGCGGCCCTCCGAGATCTCGAGCTGCTCCCTGGCCCGATCAATGCTCACTAGGCGCCACCAGATGTCGGCTGAACGACGGATCCTCCGAGGGTGCGACGGCGCTGGCGGACGGGGGCTCGGGGGAGAGCATCCGAGCCAGGTCGGCGCGGCGTATCCGCCACTTCCTCGGCCCGGCCTTGGCCGCTGGCAGCTCACCGCTGGCGATCCACCGGCGCACCGTGACCGTGGTGACCTGGGGCTCCTCCGCCACTTGGGCCGGCGTCAGATACTCATCCTCCGCCACCTAGGGGAGCATCGATAAGAGTACTTGTGCGTACACGATCGACTGTTATGACACTTGAATGTCCAGACTGGTTCGATCCGCGCACGCGATATGACCGACGAGCCGGTCCGCTTGGAGCGCCAGCTGCTGACCGCGCGTGAGGTTGCCGAGCTGCTGCGGCTGCCGGTCTCGACGGTGTAGGAGCTGGCGAGGACGGAACGGCTCCCACACCTGCGGATCGGGCGAGCGACGCGCTTCAGCCCTGAGGACCTCGAGACGTATCTGGCCGACGTGTGCGGGTCGGTGCCACGGCGCCGCCGCGCCGAGCTCGCCTGAGCCCCCTTCCGGCGCCCGAGTTCCGGCCAGTTTTCACCGAAAGTGCTACCCGCGAGTGGTACCCGGACCGTCTGAAAGCGCAAAGCACGACCGGCGAGCCATGAAAAAGCCCTGGGATTACCAGGGCTTTCATAAGGAGCGGCTGAAGGGACTCGAACCCTCGACCTTCTGCATGGCAAGCAGACGCTCTAGCCAACTGAGCTACAGCCGCGCGATCTGGCGAAGCGCGAATTCTAGCGGCGGACCTCGGAGGTCGGGAACGCGGGGTTGGCTAGCC
>DATJRS010000134.1:0-37836 GCA_035504535.1 Solirubrobacteraceae bacterium
TGACCCTCAGGCAGCCAGTCCCTCACATCGGGCGGCAGCAGAAACGACTGATCACGATCACAACCAATGAAGCTC
The DNA here is from genome assembly GCA_035504535.1 of Solirubrobacteraceae bacterium. Lineage (GTDB taxonomy): Bacteria > Actinomycetota > Thermoleophilia > Solirubrobacterales > Solirubrobacteraceae > Palsa-465. The sequence goes on from DATJRS010000134.1 coordinate 76, forward strand.
TGAGCCATCCCGGAATAGTCTTAAACCCGCCGGACGACACGGTAATTACGCGACATCCTCTCGCCAAGGCGAAAGCACACGTCGACTCGCGCCGGAGGACGAAACGAGTCGCCGGTGGCCGGCAACGAGGTCGGCGAAGGGCAGATATCGTCCTTCGCCGACCGGCGTCGTCGCGCTCACCTACGAGCGTGCCTCCAGTTGAGCGGTAAGACCCGGCATGGCGACAAGCCCGCCGGTCTCATCGCATCCGCGAACCGCACTCCCCTGGCACGCGGGCTACGAGCTAAGCGCTACCGACCACCTACACGCTCTGCGCCGCTAACTCGTGCGGACGGTTCCCCGGACCCAGCTCGCGCAACCGAGCGCCCTGGGATTGCTGGTCGAGTATGGGTGGCTGACGTTGCTGCCAGCGAACACGTAGTCAACGAGGTAGGAGACGCTCGCCTGGCTCCCGCCATCCTCGAACCGGCCCGCGACAACGACGTACGCGGTTGAGTTGACTTTGCCGTTCGCGCCCTTGAACTTCTGGGAGAACCTCGTACCGAATCGTCCGCTCTTGGAAATGGCCATCTTCTTTTCGGTTACGTCAGATGTGCCAGCACCACAGTAATACGAATACGTTCCCCTGAACTGGATTACGTCTGTCCCATCGCTTGAGGTCTGGAATCTGATCTTGCCGGACGCCTCGTCGGCCCATTTCGGGGCGTTGTTCATGAAATCCTTGCCGGTTCCCTGGTAGCTGTGACCGGGCTTTGGGCTGGCCGCGAACGCGCTTACGGCCGTCACCATCCCCGCCGCCAATACGATGGCCGTCGTTTTCAGAAGGCTCATCGACCGGACCTCGACGTGTGCTCGGCGTCGAGCGCAGTCACGTGTCTGCTCCCGTCAACGCATCGGACACGGAATGTGTTCTTCGCGCTCGCCTTAGTGGCCTTACACGAGAAACCCAGATCGGTGCCGCCGGGGCCGCTGTTCGCCCAGGTCCCCAGCACCTCGTGCGCGTGGCGACAACCGACGCCTTGCGCAAGGACATCCGTGAACGAATCAACCAGACCGGCCGACCCACCCGTGTAGCTACTGCAATGCTGCGTGGTCGCCTTCGCCCAGGCACCTGAACTCAGAGCGAACGCCGAGACAGCGATTGCGCCGACCAACGCCGTCGCCCCACCGACTGGTCTCACCATAACTCCTCTCGGTACTTCCGGCCCCGCGGGTGAGCCTACAGCGACGACCAGCGCGTGTCCAGCACCGATGACTGCGCCTGGGCGCCGCAAAGCGACTGGACTCACGCGGGCCAGGCCTTCTGAGCCCCCGGGATCGTGCTTGCGCAATGCCCCACGGACACACCAACGCCGGCGGGCGATTCCTACGTCCGGATGCGGTAGCGGACCGTTCCCACCGCTGCTCACGATCGAAGAACTCGCGGCACCGCTCATGAGCGGTGCCGTGGCAAACCAGCAGCCCTACCTCACTAAAAGCAGCAGCGCGGCGTCTCAGGTGAGCCTCGCGCCGTCGGCTTGCACGCCCGCGACACGATGGCTGAGTGCGTGGCTCAGCGCGAGCCCGGACGGGTGCAAACCGGGGACGGTCCAGAGACGCGCCACCGTCGCCCAAGCGACAAGTGGCGCTTGAGCGGAGGCGGCGGAAAGGAATAGCCGGCGCGACGGCCGTTCGCGGCCCTGGCAGACTCGGCTCGAGATGGGCTCTAGGTTGCGGCCCCTAGCAGCACCACCCCAATGATCACGCAGCCGACCCCCAACCACTGCGCGCGGTTCGGCCGCTCGCCGAACAGCGTGATGCCCATCACCATCGGCACGATCGCATAAGGCGCTGCGGCGGCGGCGACGATCGCCGTCGACGCGCGCCCCACACCGAGGTTGAAACACACATACCCGCCCGTGTCTAGCAGCGCCAACAGCGCAAACAGGCCGAGCAGCTCACGTCGCCGCGGGACGCCCAGGACGTTGCTCTCAACGACGACCGCACCGCTCGCCAGCGGCCCCGCGCCAGCCGCGATCGCGTCAGTCTCCGTGATCGCCTCCTTGGCTCCGGGGGTCGCGCCCCGACCCGCAAGTACGTGGGCGAGCACGAACGCGCTCGCGAACGCACGCGCCAGGAAGATTGGACCCAGCCAGCCGATCCGGTCGCGGTAGTAAGAGACGCCGAACACGAACGCGCCGAGCAACACCATCGCCGCCAAGGCGAGGGCGAACCCCAGCGCCGAGCGCCGTTTGAGCTTGGCCCGCACGATCTCGCGGACGTCCGCCGAAGCGAGCACCGCGCCGGCGATCGTGATCCCCACGGCCACGGCCTGAGCCCCGGTTAGGCGGTCTCCGCCGAGTAGCACCGCGAGCACCACGGTGACCGCCGCATACCCGGACACAATCGGGCTCAGCACGGAGATCGGCCCGATCGCCAGGGCACCGTAGAACGCAAGGTAGGAAACCCAACCCACCGCACCGACCACGACGAAAATGGCCAGCTCGCCGAGCGTCACGCGATCCAGGCCATCGGTCACCAACACCAGGATGGCCAGCCGGATCAACGCGAACAGATGGAACCCGAGCACCACCCGAAGCGGGCCGACACCGCGAGAGGCCACCGCGGCGAAATAGTCCGCCAGCCCCCAGCTGAGAGCCGCGCCGAGCCCGAGAGCAATCCCCAATTGCGCCGCTCCGCCGGCTTCGCCAGCCGCGGAACTACGGGGCTGTCGGGTAGTCGCGCACGATCGCGCCAGGGTACGCGGTCCAAAGGCCGACAGTCCGCCAGCCCCGAGCGCGCGAAACTCATCGGGCTTAGATACGACCGGCCCGCTTCCGGCGTGGCGAGATGGCGTGTTCTCGGCAGTCGGTCCGCAACCGCTCGAGCCGTCCCCGCCAGGCCGATGCACAGAATGCCCCATCGGAGAGCTGGCACCTTGAGCCGGACCGAGGTCAGGCTGGCGCTGAGCGCTCGGGTCGGGCTTGGTAGTGCGCCACGGCTTGCCGCGACGCTTGGCGCCCTGGATCCCGTGCTATCGCATCAGCCGCTGCACCTGGCAGCGCGGGACGCGCTCCCCGGCTCTGAGCAGCGCCTTCCACGTGCGCCGGTATCCGTAGGCCTCGTAATTGGCCTTGTGAACCTCGCGGATCCGCTCGAGCAGCCGCTCGTACTCCAGCCGCCGGGCGGACCGCTGACCGGTCCGCCGCTGGTAGTACGCGGATCTCGACACGCCCAACGTCCGGCAGATCGGCTCGACGCCGAAGCGCTCGCGGTGCTGCTCGATGAACACACTCACCTCGGCCGGTCTGCGTCGAGCTCGGTCGCGAAAAAGATGCTCGCTGCCTTGAGGATCTCGTTCGCGCGGCGCAGCTCGAAGTTCTCCTTGCGTAGCTGCTTGATCTCCTCACGCTCCTCACTGGTGGGCAGATCCGGCCGCAGCCCTGGTCAGCCTCGGCCTGGCGCACACACTTCCTGAGGGTCTCCGACGGCAACCCGATATCCCGGGCCACGTGAGCGATCGGACGGCCTGACTCCAACGCCAGCCGAACACCGCGCTGAATCAGCTCATCTGGATACTTCCGGGGTCGTGACATCCGAGGAGGGTCTCCTGTCCCGAGGACAGATCGTCCTCGATTCGGAGCCTCCGCGAAACCCGGCCTGGCTCAGTCGTCTCTGACCCTGATGTCGACACCGATCACCGGTCGATCAACCGTCAGCGTTAGGGCTACACGCCTATACCAATCACGGCGCTGCCGCGGTCCTGTCGCTTGGCGACCGTAGCGCGGCCGGATCGGGCGGGCGGGCGCGCCGCCGGCGGTCCCCTTCCCCCGGTATCCGAAGTCCCGGACCGCACTGCCCCGCGTCTGATGCGAGACGCTCGGGCGCTCAGATCAGGCATGTGGCTGCTCTTGCATTGCCAGCTAGTAGCAGCCAAAAGCTTGCTTCTGACTGGAGGATCGCGTACCGGTTGATCAGCAATCGTCAGGCTCCTCCCAAGGGCGATGACCAGCCGGGACTGATCGGGTTTCGGTTGCCATTTTTGGATCCAGGAGGCAACGTGCGGCTGCCCGTGACGCCGGCATCGGCTAACGTTGGCAGGCGTGGCTGAGGCGACGGATGTCAGCTGCACGGCTGAAGCGGTGTGGGCGACGCTGGACGAGGCATGGGCTGAGGCGTTCCGGCAGGCGTGGCAGGCGCTGCGTACCGGCAACGTGCCGGTGGGAGCGTGCGTCACGACCCGGAACGGTCGGATCCTGCATGCGGCACGCAACCGTGTCTGTGATCGCACTGGCCCATCCGGAGAGGTCTGGGGCTCGCAGCTCGCCCACGCGGAGATCAACGCGCTTGCACGGGTGCCCTACCGTCAGCACGATGATCTCGTGCTCACTACGACGTTGGAACCCTGTCTGCAGTGTGCCGCAGCCATCCGGCTGGCGAGGGTCGCCACGGTCCGCTTTGCGGGAGGCGATCGCGCGTGGGAGGGCTGTCACGATTTTGCGCGTCTTTCGCCGCGGGAGGCATCTCGCCGACAGCCGGTCAGGTACGGTCCCCGTGACGACGAGATCGGCATGTTCGCGGTCCTGATGTCGAGGATCGGCCCGGGTGTCAGCGGACGGTTTGAGGCCTGGCTCCGCGCGGCTGGCGAGGGCGCGACGATCGACTTAGGCAGACGGTTGCAAGCCGACGGCACGCTCGAGCGCCTAGCCAGGCTGGAGGTGGACGCAGCGTTTGCCCAGCTCTGGGTCACGCTTCGAGATCTGCGATCGGCTCTCGCCTCTGCTCGCGAGCAAGCGGCGGCGAACGCTTGAGCTGAGGGTTGAGCTCGACTCGGCGGCGACGTCGTTTCACTGACCCGGATCCTCCACCAATGAAAAAGGCGCTTCGCATGCGCCGGGGACCGGGGCTCGTTTACCTACACGATTCCGTCGCCGGGGGTTTACTACCTGGCGTTCTCCGACGGCCCCTCGCCATACGAGTTCACGGTGACGCCCGCCGCCGGACTTGGCACGCCGTCTGCGTGCATCGTTCCAGCACTACGCCGCGACGAGCGCCTAGGCTCCGTTACCGCCGCGCTTCAAGCGGCGCACTGCACGCTCAGTGGTGGTCTTTCGCCACAGCCACGCTCACCGCGGTGCGGTCCTGGCGCTTAGGCAGAATGCCGGCAGGTGCACCCGTACCGGACCCGCATCGATATCGTTGTGTCTGCCGGGCGACGGTAAGTCGCCCGGAAGTGCTGATGGTTACGCGACGGCTGGGTTATCCGTTAGAAGGCACCACTCCCCAGGTTTCTCGGCTCGCGCCACAGTTTCCGCGCGCGAAGCCGACAAGGGGGCAAGAGCCGTAATCGGAGGAGGTCGGTGGCATCGCACGTCGCGCGCAGCGCCGAGGCCGGTCGGGTCTGTTCACGAAGACTGCTAACTGCAACCGCATGCGGAGCCTGCGCGGCCCTCGAGATTGAGCTGGCTCCCGGAGTGGACAAGACGAGCACTCTCGGCGGACTGCCGCTTCCTCGCAAGCAGAAGACGACACCAGCGGAGCCAACCACGACGGGCTGCGAGCGTAGCCGTACCTGGACCGGACGAGTGCTTTTGTGCTGCGGCGACGTGAGATTCTCCCACTGCTTTGGCGACATCTCGATCACGCCGGTTGCCGGGTCCTGGGACGAGACACGTGATTGCTTTTCCCGGCGAGGCCACCGGGCTATAGCAATGCCACGGCAGCGCCAGTTGCGGCTGGCTGCTGCTTATGCGCGGAGCGATGGTCTGACCCCGCGGCGCACGGTACGCGAGAGCGCGTAGAGCGCTCCCGCGTAGTGCTCTACAGCTCAAGACCGGCACTCGTGGGCGTCGGACGTCGACGGTGGAGATGATTTCTTCTGAGGAGACCCCCTTGTTGCTATTCATCCCTTGTGGGTGATGCGCGCGACCTGCGCGCTGAGACGCTCCGTCGGTCAACCACTCCTGAGAAAAGAAGGCCCTCATGTCGAATCACACGGTGGTCATATCGATCTTCGAGGATGAGGCATCTGCCGATGCGGCAGCCAACCGTCTGAAGGACTCAGGGTTTGCGTCGGGGGACGCCATCGGCGTCCTGGTCCTGGACGAAAATGGCGAGCTCAAGGCCGACAAGGTTGGCAAGCGCAGTTGGGGCAAGGGCGCCGGTATCGGCGCCGTCGTCGCGCTGGTCACCCCGGTAGGGCTTGTGGCTGGCCTGATAGGCGGCGGGCTGCTGGGCGCGTTTCACCACAAGAATCTGGGATTGAGCGGGGCGGATCGTGAGCGGATCAGCAGCGAGCTGAAGGGGGGCAAAGCGGCTGTCGGCGTGCTCGCTCCCGTCTCCGCGGCCGGTACCGTGGCTGACGTGCTCACCGGGATGGGCGGTACCTCGGAGACCCATCCTGTCTCTGATCAAGCTGTCGAGGAAGCCCAGACGGCCGCCGTAGGGAGCGAGTCCTAGTTGGGCGCTTTTGATCCGCGCCCGCCGAGATCGAGCACCAGCAGTCTCACCCATCGATGAAGCGATAGCACTTTGGGCTTTCCCCGCCGGACGGCGACGATTGCCGACATCAACGATCGGTCGCCGTCTCAGCACCCCGTGCCTGCGCCAATCCGACGCTGGACGCGTGGTTGACACGTACTCAGCTGTCGGGCCGCGGGCCAGCGCCCGACTGTAAAGCCGGGATGATGCGCAGGCCGAACCGCGCGACGCTTGAACTCAAACGCTGCACTGCTCCTCTTGCACGGCGTGGCGCTGCTGGGTTGCCACCAGGCCGTCGGAAAATGCGGAAAGGCCGGGATTCCGTTCTCGGCGCGGGGTGTGATCCTGTCCTCGCGGGGTGACCGTGAGCCGCGCCGTTTCTCAGGCGGTGTTGGCGATTCAGTGGTTGTGGAGCTTGAGGAGGTTGTGGGTCGCCGCCACCAACCGTAACTCTGCTCGCCAGGGGTGCAGGCGCTGTCTATCGCAGCACCGAAGATTTCAACTCGCATCTCGAGAGCGTGCCTCCAGCTGAGTCGGACTGAGGGTGCCGACGCACGAAGAGCTGCCCCGGTTCCTACGTGACTGGCAGCGACTCGGACCTCAGCAGCGCCGGGCATTCCTCGACGCGCTGACGTTTCATCCCCGGCTTGGCAAACCAGTCGTTTGCACCGCAGCTGCGCGTCAAGCGCGTCCAGGGCGAGGCGGGGGTGTGGGAGATAACTTGGGCGCCCAATGGCCGAGCGACGTTCGCATACGGCCCCGAGGTTCTTGCTGGTCAGCCGCACATCGTCTGGCGGCGGATCGGAAGCCACGACATCTTCCGTCGGCCCTAGCTACGGCTGCAGCGCCGTCGTCGCGGAGGCTGATGTACCCGTTTGGTACCCGCGCCCTCCTCTCTCGGGCTGGCCCCGCTTCCGTGCAAACAAAAAGGTCCCGCTTACAGGACCTTTAGGCGATGGAGCTAACCGGACTCGAACCGGCGACCTCCTGGGTACGATCCAGGCGTTGAGTCTTCAGAACGCGGAAATACGGGCGATTTGGCATCGCTGAAACCCCGTAATATGGGGATTTGAGCTTAGTTTGATGCCCAATCTGATGCCCAATCCAAGTTGATGCCCAATTTGGAAATCTGATGCCCAATCCGCCGCGCGGCGAAGTACGATGCCGATATGGGAGAGCAGTTGGAGCAGGCAAATCTCGTCATTCGGCTCCGCGAGGGCGCCCATGACAAGTGCTACTGGGACGCCCAGTGGCGCTATCGGACCGGGTCGCTTGAGCCGTGGCGGCTGAAGAAGCGGCGCCTAGGGCTCGCCTGGCAGGAGCGTGACGAGCGCGGGGCGTGGCAGAAGCGGCGCGGCTGCTGCCCGGAGGGCTGGCTCGACGAGCGGGCGGCACACCTCGCTGCCGTCGCGGCGATGCACGCCCAGGCGGACGAACTCACTGCCGAGGCTCAAGCCGCAGCCCAAGCCGCGGCGGCCGCGCTCAAGGTGCGGGTCCTCGCTCACCAGTGGCTGAGCTGGCTGGAGGAAGTGTGGGGCGCGAAGCCGTCGACGATCAAGGACTACTCGTTCCTGTTGCGCGAACCGGGCGAGGCGTTCAAGCGAGGCCCGGGCAAGACGGCCGGCCGGATCATGAAGGCGTTCGGCGACCGCCCGGCAGCTGAGGTCACGACCAAGGAAGTCAGCGACTTCCTCCGCTCGCTCGACCATGAGGGACTAACCCCCCGCAACGTGAACAAGCATCGGGAGGTGCTCGCTGCGATGTTCACGTACGGCTGCCGGGAGGATGCGTTCGGGCTTCCGGCGAACCCGGTCCTCGGGACGGACAAGCGCCGGCAGGCCCCGCCGGCGGCGCTCGACTACTACGAGGTCGAGGAGGTGGAGGCACTCGCCCGCGCGTGCGAGCAGGGAGGTCAGCGCGAGCCGCGAGAGATCTTCGACGAGGCCGAGCGTCAGGCGCGGCACCAAGAGGACAAGCAGGATGCGGAGGCGTTCCGGCTGCTCTTCTACACCGGTCTGCGGGTTGGGGAGATGCTCACGCTGCGCTGGGGCGAGATCGACCTCGACGGTCGGGTGTTGTTCGTTCGCCGCGGCCTATCGGCTGGCGTGGAAGGATTGCCGAAGGGAGGCCGTCCCCGCGTCGTACCGCTTCCCATGCCTGCGGTTCATGCGCTCGCGCGCCTCAGCACGCGCGACGAGTTCATCAGCGCTGAGGACTATGTCCTCGTGAACCGGTTTGGTCGCCGGCTCGATGCCTCTGCGCTCCGGCGCCGCTACAAGCGGGGGTGCATGGCCGCGGGCCTGCGCCCGGTGCGTCTTCACGGGTTGCGGCATGCTGCGGGCAGCCTCGTCGCGCGCACCTCAGACCCCGTCTTTGTCCGCGACTTCCTGGGTCATCGGAAGCTAGCGACGACCGACCGCTACGTCAGTGCAAAGGCCCGTCCGGAGGAGCTCGAGCGTTTGGACGCCGCGTTTGCGCCGGCGACCGTTCCGGCTCCGGCGGTCAAGTGACGTACACCGAAACGGTCGATCCTGACGGCCGTCGCGTTGTGCTCGACGCCGCTGGCTGGCGGCACGTCGTCGACGAGCATGCGGAGTTGGCGGCTCATCGCGAAGCGGTACTCGCGACCGTCTCCGCGCCGGATCACCGCGGCCCGGATCCTCGGCCGGGACGTGAGCGCTACTGGCGTCGGGGATTGGGTCCGAGCCGGTGGCTGATGGTGGTCGTAGACTTCAGTGCGGTGCCGGTGCGCGTCGTGACCGCCTACGGCAACCGCAAGGACCCGCCGGGATGGACGCCATGACCGTGAAGATCGGACCGCTCACCTTTGACCACGCCTGCTACGACGAGCAGGGCGACGTGCTCTACCTCCACATCGGCCAGCACCAGGCCGCGGCCGACAGTGAGCAAACGCCCGAGGGCCACGTGCTGCGCTTCGACGCGGCCGGCAAGATCATCGGGCTGACGATCATCAACGCCAAGTGGCTGCTCGGCCGGGACGGCGAGCTGGTCGTGACTTTGCCCGAGCAGGTCCACGTCGCCCCCGCCGCGATTGAGGCCGCGTTCGCCACGGCGGCATAACGTCGCGCCGACGGACTTACAAGCAGGAGGTCACTGGTTCAAGCCCAGTACCGCCCACTCGCGAACTGCCTGCAAATAATCCTTATTTGCCGAACGCACGACGAAGCTCATTGCTACTTGTCTGCCCGGGCAACGCCTGCGGGCAACGATCCACGTCAAAGGGCGTGTCTTCAAGCAGCGGCGGCCGATCGTGGGCTTGCGCTTGGTGGTCAAGGGAGTCGCCCGCCGACTCGGCGAACTCACGCAGGAGAGGAGCCACGATGCCCACCCAGGGCTCGCGGCCGAGTTTGTCCGATGGCGGTCGGGCGAGCGGCGGTGTGGCGGCTGCTGCTCTAGTGCTTGCAGGATCCGGTCGGCTCGCTAGCACTGGCGACGTCGAGCTCGGTCGTTGAGCACTAGCGGGTGCCTTGCGAGCTTTCCGCGCAAAGCTGGTCAGCGTCGTTCGAGCTCGGGATACCCGTCCCGTACGCAGAGCAGGTCTCTCGTGACGCGCAGCCGTCTGCGCTGCCGGTTTACGCCTTCGCAGCAGCGCGGGTGCCGTGACTGCTCTCGTGGATAGGAGTGGCAAACGGTTCCACGGCGCCGGCTATGCTCTTCGCGACTGCGATCACGCGGACGGCAGAGCCCGGAGGGTCGCTCTGGGGGTCGAGGGACAGGCCGACGCTGGACAGCAGTAGCCCGGCGGTTGTCACTGGCAGCGCCCATCCCGCTTGTGCATCGCCGGGCCGAGCAGTCGTCCGCCAGCCGCGGCGAGACAACTGAGGCCGGGGCCAAGCTCTAGCGCGGCCGGCGCCCCGTTCGACGCGAAAGCAATGACGCGGGTCCTGCCACTACGCGACAATCCGCGTAGTGGAGATGTGACGGCGCCGTGACCTCTAGAGCCAGATTCGCGACGTGAATCCCGCGGGCGATCGGAAGAACTCGATTTGCCAGGTCAGCTGCCGGGCAACCCACAGACCGCTGCCGATCCCTTCGCGGGGTGCAAGGTATCCCGCGACGGGATCGTCGAATCCAGAACCTCGGTCCTCGATTTCGCAAACGAATCGCCCGTGGGCGTGTCCGACCCGGACGTCCGCGATGCCGCCGCCGTGCCGGATCGCGTTGTCGGCGATCTCGGTGGCGGCGAGGAGCATCTCGAGCGTCCGGGTCTCGTCGATGCCGGCGGCAGTCAAGACCGCCGCCAGGCGCTCGCGGACCTGCTGGGTGTCGACGTCGTCGAACGGGATCTGGCGAAGCTGGGGGATGAGCTCAGGAGTCCGGGTGATCCGGCGCAGCAAGCGATCCGGATCCTCGAATCGACCGCTCGACGTCCACCCATCGCCGTCGACCACCTCGGGATGAGTCCGCCAAACGCCCTCGATGATGGGATCCGGCGTGCCGTTGGCGTTGTAGGAGCACAGCACCCAGGCGGGCAGATGACCGAAGGACCGATTGAAGACGGCCTCGTAGCCCGTCCATAGGTCCCATTCGCGGGGATCGGGACCGAATTGAACATCGGCGACGGCACGGAGCTTCGGCGTCCTGCGCAGCTGCTCCGCGTAGACCTGGTGATACGCCGCCAGGGTTCGTGCCGGACGGGTGTAGGCGGAGCCGACGTCGACGAACGTGATGCGTGTGGCGTCGGCGCCGAACGCCTCGCGCATCATGCTGATGCCAGCCTTGGTGTGGGCGACGATCGCCCCTTCGCCCTGCTCGAGCCCGTGCTTCAGGAATGGCACCGCGCGCGTGAGGTACTCGTCCACCGATTGGTAGACCAACGCGTTGTGCCGGAGCGCTGGGTTGTCTGGGGTCATCGCCGGTTCAGGCAGGTGCCGCGCTGCGGAGGCCGCCACTGGCTTGAGTAAGCCGCAGCGTCGGCAAATCAAGTCCCAGCGAGTGCAATTGTTGCGGGCTGGGCGAGGTTCTCGCGGAGTTTGTGGAGCGCGGCGGACTCGATCTGGCGCGTGCGCTCGGCGGTCAGGCCTAGCGCGGCACCGATTTGGCTCAGCGTTCGCGGTTCCTGCCCGAGCCCGTAATGGCTGAGGATCACCATGCGCTCGCGCTCCTCGAGCGCGTCGGTCAAGTCGAGCACGTGGTCGATCTCGAGCTGATCGAGGACTTCTTGGTAGGCCTGCTCGGCACGCGGGTCAGCGATGGTCTCCCCGAAGGTCATGCTCGCCGGCTCCTCCTCGGTCAGCCGCTCGTCGGTGCTGCGAGCCGTGCGGTCGGTCGCGCTCAGGCTCTCGATCTGTGCCGGGGTCAAGCCGGTCGCGGCGCTGAGTTGCCCGTCGGTCGGCTCGGTGCCGTGCTTCTGCAGATAGTCGTTGCGCGCGGCGCGTACGCGCGACAGGTCCCGGACGGCTCGGTCCGAGAGGGCAACCGGTCGAGTGAGCTCAGCGACGAGTTCCTGCATGGCCTTGCGCACCCAGAAGGAGGCGTACGCCCAGAACGGCGTCTCGAGCTCCGGGTCGTACCGGCGGGCCGCGAAGAGCAAGCCGGCGACGCCCTCTTGGAGGAGCTCTCTGCGCTCGACCCGGCTGCCTTGAAAGCCGCGCGCGAGGTGTCCGATCGCCGGGAGAAACGCCTCGACCAGCTGACGGCACGCGTCAGCGTCGCCGCATTCGGCAGCGATGACCAGGTCCCGTTCTTCTCGCCCAGTGAGTCGTCGCCGCTCCAGCGGGATCCTCCGGTCCGCGAGTCAAGCGAATTCTCGCAGGCCGCTTGGGTTGGCCTGTCGGCGGCTTACTGAGGCTCGTCAGCACATGCGCATGGAACCGATTAATGGCACAGAGATGGCCCCGAGACGGTTTCGCGGCCGATCAAACGAGTGCGCCGTACTTCACCGCCTGATGGATGATGCGCGTGGAGGGCACGGCAGTGTGCTCGTGGTGCGCGGTGAGGCCGGCGTCGGCAAGACGACGTTGCTGGATTATGCGGCTAGAGGGGCTGCCGGGTTCCGCCTCGCTCAGATCGCCGGGGTTGAATCGGAGATGGAGCTGGCATACGCCGGGCTTCACCAGTTATGTGCGCCCATGCTCGATCAGCTGGGCACGCTGCGTCGTCCTCAGGCAGATGCGCTGGAAGTCGCCTTTGGCCTCACCACCGGCAGCCCCCCTGATCGGTTCCTGGTGAGCCTGGCAACCTTCAGCCTGGTCGCTGCGTCCGCGCTCGATCGACCGTTGTTGTGCGTCGTGGACGATTCCCAGTGGTTGGACCATGGCTCGCTGCAAGTGCTCGGCTTCGTCGCGCGGCGCCTGCTGGCGGAACGCGTCGCGCTCGTGTTCGCCGTCCGCGACCCCAGCGATCGGCGCGAGTTGACTCGCCTGCCGGAGTTGCGAGTGGACGGTCTCGCGCCACCGGACGCCCGAGCATTGCTGGCGTCGGAACTCGCGGGACCGATCGACCCGGCCGTCCGCGACCGGATCATCAATGAGGCACGCGGCAACCCGCTTGCCTTGCTCGAGCCGGCGAGAGGGTCTGCTCCGGCGGATTTTGCCGGTGGGTTCGCCATGCCGGACGAGGCGGCGACGTCGCGAAGCGTCGAGCGGACCATGGACTCTCGGCTTGAAGGACTCCCCCCGGATACCAGACGCCTCGTGGTGCTCGCCGCCGCGGAGCCGGCGGGCGAGCCGGGAGTGGTATGGCGCGGCGCCGAACATCTCGGCATCCCTCGGGAGGCCGCCTGGCCGGCCACCGACGTTGGACTGATCGAGTTCGTTCCCAAGGTCCGATTTCGGCACCCTCTCGTCCGCTCCGCCGCTTACCGCTCGGCCTCTGTTCGCGAACGGCAGGCGGCGCACGGAGCGCTTGCCCGGGCCATCGACCCGGAGCTCGAGCCTGACCGGCGAGCGTGGCATCTCGCGCTGGCAACGATCGAGCCCGTCGAGCAGATCGCCGCCGAGGTCGAGCGCTCCGCGCCTCGCGCCGGGCGGCGAGGCGGCCTGGCCGCCGCAGCGGCATTCCTCGAGCGCGCGGCGGTCCTCACCCCTGACCGGTCGGACCGGGCTCGGCGTCTGCTCGCGGCAGCGGACGCGAAGCGCGAGGCAGGCGCGCTTGACGCGGCGGCGCGTCTGCTGTCCGACGTCGAGATCGACACGCTCGACGAATTGGCGCGTGCGCGCTGCGACGCGCTGCGGGGCCGGATCGCTTTCGACCAACGCAAGGGCCGAGAGGCATCACGCTCGCTCGCGGCCGCGGCGCGGCGACTCGAGCCTTTGGCCATCGGCGGCGGGCGGCGGGCTCATCTAGATGCGCTCAGCGCGGCGATGTGGACTGGCGAGCGCTTGGGGCCCGGCGGGATTCAGGAGATTGCCAGAGCAGCGCTGGCGGCTCCCCAGCCAACCCAGGATCCAGACATGATCGACGTGCTGCTCGATGGTTTGGCCCGCCGGTTCGTGGACGGTTACCAAGCGGCGGCCGAAACGATGAGTCGGGCGCTCGAGATGGCACTGCGTGTGGTAACACCACCTGACGACTCCGATCAGCAGCTATGGACGACGGTACCCGACAGCACGATCACCGTCACTCATGAGCTTTGGGATGCGGACGCTTGGCACACGCTCGCCGGTCGACGCAAGCAGTCCGCGCACGAGGCCGGCGCGTTGGTACAGCTCCAGTTCGCGGCTCACTCGCTGGCGTGGTCGCACATCCTTGGTGGCCAGTTGGAGGCGGCAGCCCAGTTGGCCGAGGAGAATCGAACGCTGGCGGCGGTGACCGGAAACCAGCCGCTCGTCCGCACGGACATCCTGCTCGCGGCCTTCCGTGGCGAGGATGCCCAGGCCACCCGGTTGATTGATGACACCGTGCGCGATGCGACGGCGAGCGGCCTTGCGCGCGGGGTCGTGTTCGCGAGATACGCCAGCGCGGTGCTCAACAATGCGCTGGGCCGCCACGCCCTCGCCCTAAACGCCGCGAGCTACGCATTCGAAGGCGATCACGCCGGCTACGGACCGTTCGTCCTCCCCGAGCTGGCCGAGGCCGCCGCCCGGACTGGCGACGCGGCGGTGCTCGCGTCCGCGCACCGATGGATCTTCAAGCGAACCTGCGCCACGCCGACGGACTGGTTGCTCGGCATCGAGGCACGAATCCGGGCGCTCCAGAGCGATGGGTCGGATGCCGATGCTCACTATCGCCAGTCGTTGGAGCACCTGCGTCGTACTCGCGTGCGGACCGAGCTGGCTCGGACTCATCTGCTCTACGGGGAGTGGCTGCGGCGTCAGCACCGCCGAGTCGATGCTCGCGAGCAACTCAGCGTCGCCCATGACATGCTCGAAGCGATGGGGCTGGCGGGATTCGCCGCGCGCGCTCGCCGTGAACTCGCCGCGACCGGGGCGACCGCGCGTAGGCGAGTCGTGGAGACGCGCGACGATCTCACGCCGCAGGAACGTCAGATCGCGCGACTCGCACGCGATGGCCTGTCCAATCCCGAGATCGGTGCACAGTTCTTCCTCAGCCCGCGCACGGTTGAATGGCACCTACGAAAGGTGTTCGCAAAGCTCGGCATCGCCTCACGGAAGGAATTGAGCGAGGCGCTACGGGAAGACAGCATGGCGATTAGAGCAGAACACGATGGAGTTGCTTGTTCGATTTGACGTGACCATTTCGGACGGGACGCCGGAGTCGGAGGGTCAAGCAGCGTATGGCCGACGAAGCCGCCGCGGCGGCTCGCCCGGCCCGCGAAGGACGTCTTGTGCGGATCTACGAGACCTACCTTTGTCCAGTGAGCCCCGGTGGCGATCATTACCGGCGCGTCCCATGGCATCGGTGCCGGGCTTGTCGCGGGATACCGTAGTGCCGGGGATGCCGTCGTCGGCGTTGCGCGGTCGTTCCCGTCGGCCGATCGAGACGAGAGCGATTGCATCGCGGTCGCGGGCGACATCGCCGATGCGCAAACCGCGCGAACTGCGGTCGACCAGGCTCGCGATCGGTCGGGCGGATCGACACGCTGATCAACGACGCCGGCGTCTACATCAGCAAGCCGTTCGCGGAGTACACGCTCGATGATTTCGCGGCGATCACGGCGGTCAACCTGACTGCGTTCTTTCACATCACCCAACTCGCGATCGCGGAGATGGTGGACCGGGGCGGCGGGCGCGTCGCGAACGTATCCACCAGGCTGGTCGACCACGGGGACAGCACGAGGCCGTCCGCGCTAGCCGCCCTTACCAAAGGTGGACTCGTCGCGGCCGGCCGTTCGCTGGGTTGACGAGGGATCCCCGTGGGTCAGCGTTGCTTCGATATCACGGTGTCGAACCACCGCGCGGTAGATCACTTGATCGGAATGGTGGGTCGCAGTTGGGGGCTTCGTGCCTCGGCCCGTGGTCGGGCCAGGCAGAGACCCGCGCCCGACCAGGGGACGTCCCTGGCGCGACCGCGTACCCGAAGTGAGACCGTGCCGAGGCGTAAGGCCAGTTGATCAGCTCTACGATGAAAGGAACAACCGTGTCCGAAGAGAGCAGCGGCAATGGCAGTCCCACTGACGGCAGCCTAGCTGCGCCGGCTTTGCCGGACTCCGGGTTTGTGTTCGACAGGGATCGGGCGGCGCTGGTCGTGATCGATCCCCAGAACGACTTCCTGAGCGCCAATGGTGCCGGGTGGCCGTTTTTCGGTCAGAGCGTGACCGAGAACAACGTGGTCGCGAATCTCACGAGGCTGTTCGAAGCGGCCGAGTCGACCGGCATGACGGTCGCGGTCTCGCCTCACTACGACTATCCGGCTGACTGGGAGTGGCGATTTGGGGGCCCGGGGGAGCAGCTCCTGAAGGCAATTCGTATGTTCGAGCGCTCGGGACCGTTGACGGTTGAGGGCCTGGAGGGGTCTGGTGCCGACTTCCTCGAGCAGCTCAAGCAGTTCATCCTGGGTGGGTCGGCAATCATCGCTTCGCCACACAAGGTGTGGGGACCGGAGAGCAACGATCTGACGCTGCAGCTGCGAAAGCGTGGCGTCTCGCAGATCGTGCTCGCTGGGATGGCCGCGAACCTGTGCGTGGAGTCCCACCTGCGTCACCTTCTGGAGGAGGGGTTCCAGGTTGTGGTGGTTCGTGATGCGACGGCGGGGGCACGGGTCGCTACCGGCGATGGGTATCTGGCGGCGCTCACGAACTACAGCTTCCTCGCCAACGCCGTGTGGGCGACCGAAGAGGCGGTTTCGCAGATTCGTGACGCCGAACAGCGGTCAACTGTGTCAGTCGACGATCTCGTCGCGACGACCTAGCCCCGGCTCTTTGATCCGTGGCTGGCGAGCGGAGCTCTCTAGTGGATGACCGCGGGGCCAGGGGAGAAGGCGGAAAAAGACAACGTGCGTCATGGTCAGGTCAAGCTGACGTTCTGAGCCGTCAGACCTGAGCGTGATGACGGTGACCGGCATGCCGGGTCAACCGGTATGGCCACGAGAAGGAGAAAGGGTCCATGAGCATCATCGACGACGCGCTGAGCGCGAATGCAACCATTGCAAACGACTACGATCGCGACCTGGGGAAGCCGCCGGCGCCCAAGATCGCAATCGTCACTTGTGCGGATCCCCGCCTGAGCAACATCGAACACATGTTGGGTCTCGCCGAGGCCGATGTCGACATGATCAGGAACTTCGGCACCGTGATCGATGACGACGCGATCCGGTCGCTTGTTCTCTCGACCAGGTTGCTGGGGACTCGGGAGATCATGATCATCAATCACACCGACTGCGGGATGCTGAGGTTCACCGACGGCGAGCTGGAGGAGCGGCTCCGCAAGGAAACGGGCGAGTCGCCGATCGCGCCGGCGAGGTTCTACAGCTTCACCGATGCCGAGCAGAACACCCGGGAGCAGATGCAGAAGGCCAGGTCACATCCATGGATCTCGCCGGATGTGCCGATCCGGGGCTTCGTCTACGACGTCGACACCGGGCGGCTGAGCGAGGTGTTTGCGGACGCAGAGGTTGTCGCGGCTTAGTGAAAGCGCCTCGGCTTCGCCGCGGCCTGGCAAGACCCCACTCCGAGAGGCTGGGCTGGGGTGCCGGGACGGCAGCTCGTCGGTCCGTGCAGCTAGGGCGCACTCACCGGCTCACAAGCCGAGGAATCGGCCAGATGGTGGGGCCAATCGCCCAGCCAAAGGAAGTGCCGTCGAAGGGTCGCGCCCCGGGCCGCGCAATCGGTCGAATTGGCGGGAGCAGGATTCCTAAACAACCACAGGAGGCAAAGGCGATGAGTACGACCTGGAAGCCGCACGAGAAGCATGGTGAGCTGACCGAGCGAAGCGACTTGCCCGACAGCGTCTTCGCGTTTCCGAACGAACGGAAAGAGCCTCTGACCGACGCCACGCACGTTAGAAACGCGATTGCGCGCTTTGACCAGGTAATCGGCGTCTCTGACGAGGAGCGCGCCTTGGCTTTCGCGAACATCAAGCAGGCGGCCGACTATTACGGCGTAGACATGAGTGAGAGCGATTGGGAGGACCTGGGCAGCCGGCCGCATACCGGCCTGACTGCCGAGGATCGACGCGAGGCGGCTCGCAAGGCTGTGGAAACCAAGAGGGAAAGGGGTGAGCTCTAAGCCGAGCGGATCCCCGCTTCGACTTGGCCGAAGCCTTGGCCCAGATGCCACACCGTTGCGAATGGGCGGAAAGGGACGATCCCCTTTTGGTCGCCTACCACGACGAGGAGTGGGGCACGCCCTCACATGAGGATCGCCACCACTTCGAGCTCCTAACGTTGGAGGCAGCCCAGGCCGGGCTCTCATGGAGGACGATCCTGCACAAGCGGGACGGCTACCGGTCGGCTTTCCAGCAATTCGACCCAGCCCGAGTCGCGCGCTTCGACGCCCGCAAGATTGAGGCGTTGTTGAGGGACCCGGCGATTGTTCGCAATCGGCTGAAGGTTGAATCTGCGGTCAACAACGCGCGCTGCGTACTCGATGTGCAGGGTGAGCTCGGGAGCTTCGATGCTTACATCTGGCAGTTCGTCGACGGCGTGCCGATCGTGGGCCGCAGGCGTGCGGCGGGTGATCTGCCGTCAGAGACTAAGGAGTCAAAGGCGATGAGCGACGATCTCAAGCGGAGAGGCTTCCGCTTTGTTGGCTCAAAGGTTTGTTACGCCTACATGCAGGCAGCAGGCCTGGTTGACGACCATGTAACGACTTGCTTCCGCTACGGTGAACTGTCGCATTGAGCCGGCATTCGGGAGGTGACGGCGATCGCATGGGAGGTGACCAGCACCCGCGCGAGGCCTCGCGGCGTCAGGAGACCGACCCGGCGCCGGGCCCCCGGCTGCCCGTGGGCTACTTACTTACTTACTTAGCGAACTCGGGCTTGCAGGAACTTCCCGATCTGCTCGGTGGCCTTGGCTGCCTCGGGGGTGCCGAGCATGAGCGGGTAGACGTGGGGTAGCCCCTCGCCAATTTCGAGGGTGACGTCGACCCCGGCTTCGGCGGCTGCTGCGGCCAGGCGTTCGGAATCGCTGAGCAGCAGGTCGGCTGTGCCCACCTGGACGAGCAGCGGCGGGAGCCCGGATAGTAAGGCGAACAGCGGCGATGCCAGGGGGTTCTTAGGGTCAGCCCCGGCGAGGTAGTCGGACGCGAACTGACGGAGCATGGCGGGCGTGGAGATCGGATCCTGCTCGGCGCGCTCGGTCATCGAGGCCCCCGAGCTGGTCAGATCCACCGTCGGCGACATCAGCACGGCAGCCGCGGGCAGTGCCTCCCCGGCGTCACGCGTGGCCACGAGCAGGGCGACAGCAAGCCCTCCGCCGGCCGAGTCGCCGACCACCGCGAGTGAGCTTGCGCTCAAGTCCTGATCGGTCCGCAGCCAACGCCATGCGGCCAGGACGTCGTCTATCGCGGCGGGGAAGGGATGCTCGGGGGCCAGTCGATATTCCGGGAAAAGCACCCGCATCCCGCTTGCGCGGCCCAGCCGAGCGGCCAGCTCGCCGTCGCTGCGAAGCGACCCGAGCTCGTACCCTCCGCCGTGCAGGAACAGGAGCACCCGGCCGGCGTCGGCTCCCGGAGCGGTGACCCAGTGGGCGGGCACCCCATCGGCGCTCACGTCCGCCACCACCACGTCGTCAGGCATCGGATGCGGGCGACCACCCGGGGCAAAGTCCGCGCGGCGCTCCTCCAGCGTCGGCGGGGCGTGGCCGGCGCTCGCCTTCTGCTGCTCCCTAAGGGCGTCGATCACGTGCTGCATTGCCTGGCTTGGCATGTCGGCATCTCCTTTAGTGGCTGCCTGTCTGATACGCGGGGGTGACGCGTCGCTGGGCGGGGCCAGCGCGTCGACGCCGCGGCCCATTCCCGCGTGCTTCGCTACGCCGAGACGAGTCGCTGGCCCCCGTCGATGTTGTAGGTCGCGCCGGTCAGGGCCGTGTTGACCATGATGTGAACGGCGAGTGCCGCCACGTCCTCGGGCTCTACGACGCGGCCAATCGGGAGCGTGGCGCGCAGCTGCTCGCGCCGCTTTTCCAGGTCACTGCCGAGCAGCGAGGCCGACAGCGGTGTGTCGATGAACCCGGCAGCGATCAGGTTGATGCGCACCGGCGCGAGCTCCAGTGCCAGGTTGGCTACTAGCGCGGGGAAGGCGGCTGCGACCGTCAACTCGGACCCGCTGCCGAGGGTCGGTCCGCCAGCTTCAGGGCTCATGAACAGCAGTGCCCCTCCAGGCCTGACCCGATCGGCTGCGTTGCGGGCGGTTTCGACGGCGTGGACGAGGTGCTCGCTCAGGGCGCGGCGCAGCTCGTCCGAGCTCGTCTCGAGGAGGCGTCCGTAGTGCGGGCCGCCGGCGGTGACCATGACGTGGTCGATCAGCTTTGGTAGGCCCGCGAAGAACCGTTCAAGCGCGGCTGGGTCGTTGGCGTCGAACGCGGCGGTGCTTAGGGCGTCGAGCTCGAGCGCTGCATCCTGCAGGGCGTCGTTGGGGTGAAGGCCGGTGAGAATCAGGTTGGCGCCTTCAACGCGGGCGCGTCGGGCCGTCTCCAGCCCGATTCCGGAGCTGCCGCCAATCACTACGACCGTCTGTCCCAGGAGCTGAGGCTCGCGGTGCGTCGTGCCGGTTGTGATCGTGGCGGTCATGGCTTCTCCGACGGTTGAGATCGGTCAACGGTCACGGCAGCAGCGGTCTGACAAGGGCTACGCAGCGATCGTCTGGAGCGAGCGAGCGAGCCGATCCGAGGCCTGTCCGTCGGCTCCCGAGGCGTCCCCCGGGCCGTGCCGGACCCGTCGCTCGCGAGCGTACCCACGGTCGCCCTCCGGGATCGGAGAACGCCAACGGGGCGCCGAGTACCTCGCTGTCGCGGCCGCGAGACCCGCTCGACATCGTCCGAGACGATGAGATGGACGAACGCTCCCCCGTTCTGGGGCGGTGCGGGCTCCATGGTCATCCTTTCGAGTGCAACCGCTCGTGCTCGCCGAGGTGGCTTTGTCCAGGGGGCACCCATTTTGTTCGGAAGGCAGCGTCGCGCTTCGGTCGACCGGTCGCGCCTGGGGGAGTCCCTGGTCGGGTGCCCTGGTCTGTGAGCTCGCGGCCGCCGGCGCCACGGCGCTGCCCCGCAACGTTGGAAACGAACGTTCTGGACAATGCGGGTGGGGTTAGTTCGGCTGGGTCTAGGATGTGGGGCCGGTTATGCCGATCGGTCGTCCCGTACCGGGCGGGACGAAGGCGTTGCGGGGGCGTCGTCGCGAATCCGCCCTGCTCGATGGATTGCTCGCTGCCGTACAGCGAGGTGAAAGCCGCACGTTGTTGTTGGCGGGCGAGGCGGGCGTGGGTAAGACGGCGCTACTCGAGCACCTAGTCGGCGCTGCGCGGGATCTAGAGGTCCTCCGGGCCTCCGGCGTGGAGTCGGAGATGGAGCTTGCCTTCGCGAGCCTGCAGCAGCTGTGCGCGCCGATGCTCGACCGGATCGGCGCGCTTCCTTCTCCGCAGCGTCGTGCGGTGGAGGTTGCCTTTGGGCTTAGCGAGGGGGTCGCGCCTGACCGCTTTCTGGTGGGCTTGGCCGTGTTGACGCTGTTATCCGAGGCGGCTGAGCAGCGGCCGGTCCTGTGTGTCGTGGATGACGCGCAGTGGCTCGACCGCGCGTCCGGATTGACGCTCGCGTTCGTTGCGCGTCGGCTTCTGGCGGAGCCGGTCGGACTCGTCTTCGCCGCGCGTGAAGCACCCGAGGAGCTTCAAGGGGTGCCGCAGTTCGAAGTGCCGGGGCTCGATCAGGAAGATGCCCGCGCCCTGTTGGCCTCGGAGGCTCTGCGTTCGCTGGATGGGAGGGTTCGGGACCAGATCGTGACCGAGTCGCGCGGGAATCCGCTCGCGCTGCTGGAGCTGCCGCATGGCATGAACGCTGCGGAGCTGGCCGTGGGATTTGGTTTTCTGGGTGCCCATACATTGTCAGGCCGGATCGAGGACAGCTTCAGGCGCCGGCTGGAGAAACTGTCAGACGAGGCGCGCCAGTTCTTGCTGGTCGCGGCGGCGGAGCCACTGGGTGATCCCCTGCTGGTGTGGTCTGCCGCTGAGCGTCTCGGGATCGACGCCGCCGCGGCTGCGCCAGCCGAGACGGATGGGTTGGTGGCGGTCGACGGGCGCGTGAGGTTTCGCCATCCACTGGTGCGTTCGGCCGTATACCGGTCGGCTCGTGCCCCGGAGCGCCGAGCGGTCCACCTGGCCCTCGCGGCGGCGACCGATCCGGAGGTCGACCCCGATCGTCAGGCCTGGCACCACGCGCTCGCGACGGCGGGCGTGGACGAGGACGTGGCCGCCGAGCTCGAGCGCTCGGCCGGACGGGCGCAAGCGCGCGGCGGGCTGGCAGCCGCGGCCGCGTTTTTGCAGCGCGCGGTCGCGCTGACGGAGGACCGCGCTCGCCGCGCCGATCGAGCACTCGCCGCCGCGCAGGCAAGCTTTCAATCAGGCGCACTGGATGCGGCGCTCGAGCTGGTGGCCACGGCGGAGGCGGGGCCGCTCGACGAGCTCCAGCGCGCGCGGGTGGACTTGTTGCGCGCCGAGGCGGCGTTTGCCCAGAGCCGCGGCAGCGACGCGCCGCCGTTGTTGCTCCGGGCGGCAAAGACGCTCGAGCCGCTCGATTCGAAGCTCGCGCGCGAGACCTACCTCGACGCGTGGAGCGCGGCGCTGTTCGCAGGCCGGTTCGCCGGCGCGGGCAGCCTGCGCGACGTCTCGCGAGCGGCGCGGACAGCCCCTCGACCGGCTGGCGCCGAGCGGCCCTGCGACCTGCTGCTCGACGGGTTCTCTCTTCTCTTCACCGACGGGCGTCGCGCGGCGATGCCCGTTCTTAAGCGGGCTGCAGCGGGTTTCGCCGGGAGTGGGGTGTCGACTGAGGAAGTTCTTCGCTGGGGGTGGCTGGCAACCGCGGCGGCCGTCACGGTGTGGGATTTCGATACGTGCCTAGTCGTTGCCGCTGGTGAGGTCGAAGTCGCGCGGGCGTCGGGGGCGCTGACGGTGTTGCCGGTCGGCCTCAATGTGCTCACCCAGGCGGTGGCGCTGGCCGGGGAGTTCGCGCGGGCGGCGTTGCTGATCGCCGAGGCCGAGTCGGTGAGGGAGGCCACCGGCGCTCCGGTCGCACCGTACGGCGCCCTCGTCCTGGCCGGACTCCGGGGCAGCGAGCCTGAGGCGCGAGGGCTGATCGACGTCACCGTCGCGCAAGCCACAGCCGGCGGCCAGGGAACGGCCGTCCAGTACGCGCGTTACGCAGACGCGGTTCTGCTGAACGGCCTGGCCCGACATGAAGAGGCCCTCGGCGCGGCTGCCGACGCCAGCGACGACGCGCCGGAACTGTTCGTCTCCGCGTGGGCACTCGCCGAGCTGATCGAAGCCGCCGCCAGGAGCGGACACACCGAACTAGCGCTGAGCGCGGTCGGCCGGCTCGCCGAGCATGTCGCCGCCAGCCCAACCGATTGGGGATTAGGGGTGCAAGCACGCTCCCGTGCGCTCCTGAGCGAGGGCGAAACCGCCGAGCGCCTGTATCGGGAGGCGATCGAGCGATTGAGCCGCACGCGACTGCGGCCGGATCTCGCCCGGGCGCACTTACTCTACGGCGAGTGGCTGCGTCGCGAGAATCGTCGGATCGACGCGCGCAACCAACTACGGTCCGCCCACAACCAATGCACTGCGATTGGCATGGACGGGTTCGGCGAGCGCGCCCGGAGCGAGCTCCTAGCCACCGGTGAGAAGGTGCGCAGGCGGACGGTCGATACCCGTGACGATCTCACCGCCCAGGAACGACAGATCGCCCAACTCGCCCGCGACGGGCTGTCCAACCCCGAGATCGGCGGGCGACTCTTCCTCAGCCCCAGGACCGTCGAGTGGCACCTGCGCAAGGTGTTCACCAAGCTCGGGGTCAGCTCCCGCAAGGAGCTCCATGGCGCACTCGCCGAGCCAGAAAGCCAACTGCTACCGGCCTAACTAACTGGCCTGCGCCGATCCCCCGGGTCATCTGAGTCTGGCCGAAGATAATGCCCACGGGCCTGGCCGGGCGCTCTTCGGTTTGCACGCCGCGGATCGCAACTAGAGATGGACTCAGTGTCCTCGGGTGTCACACGTAGCGCGTCAAGGAGATGACCCCAGGCGCCATGCGGAGCCGACGCCCCCGGACCTCGAGAGCACCCAGCACACAGGCAACAAACTAGCGATGGCTCGCCCGGCCGGATTCGGTCACGCGGCGTTCAGCCGCACCTACGCAGGGCCTCGCGAGCCCCGACATCAACCTTCTGAGGCTTGCGGCCGGGCGCTCCCGGATCCGGAGGGGCACCGTCATGAACGCACCCGCAGGGGTGGCCGTGCTCAAGACGGTGGTCGCCAGCCTCTGGCCAGTGTTGTTTGACCCACCTCGATCACATAGCCGTCGGGGTCACGGATGTAGCAGCGGATCTCGGCGGTGTGCTGCTTGGGGGGCGTCAGGAATTCGGCGCCTCGCGCGCTCCACTCGGCGTACGCCGCTTGAATGTCGGCAACCCGGATGTTGAGGAAGCTGCTCACGCGATCCGGGTCAGGCGGTGTCTCGAGCGTGACGTTCGGTTTGTCGTCGGTTGGACCGCCTCCGACGTTGATGATGATCCAGCTGTTGGCTAGCGCAACGTATGTCACCTGGTCATTCCCCTCGCCTGAGACAACGGTTCTGCCGCCGAGTACGTCGGTGTAGAAGCGGCGGGAGCGCTCGACGTCAGCGGAAACGATGAAATGGGCCAAGACCATCTCCTGGTCGATGGTGCTCATTGCTGACCTCCGTTATTAGAGTTGGTGCGATGGTCTGCGTCGTTGATGGCGATCAGATGAGATCAGGCCGCCGACGGTTTGGTCACGGGTAGTGCGCAGCCGTGATCGGGGGCACGCGGCGCCATGCGGGGCGCCCGGCGTCGCGCGTCTGAGACAAATAGGGCGCTGATCACTGCGGCGAGCGCACAGAGGCCGGCCATGACGAGCATGGCGGGCTGGAAGCCGTCGCGCAGCGCGTCGGCGAGCGTGTGGCCGGCGGCGACACCGATCAGCGCTGGGACCAGGGCGATTACCACCAACCCGCCGACGCGGGCGGACGCGTCGTTGACACCGGACGCCTCGCCCAGATCGGCATCGGGGACGGCCCCGAGTACCGCGGCGGTGAGCGGGGTGACGGCAATCCCGATCCCGATGCCCCACAGCAGCGCGCCGGGCAGGATCGCGGCGGCGTACGATTCGCCGGGGTGGGCGCTGGAGATCCAGATCAACCCGGCGGCGACGACGAGCATGCCCGCGACCATCAGCCAGCGTGGCCCCACCCGAGCGACCAGCGCTCCGCTGACGGGCGCGAGCAGGAGGAACATCACGGTCTCGGGGATGAGGGCCGCTCCCGCCTGCGCCGCCGAATAGCCGAGGTGCAGTTCGCACTGGAGGAACACCAGATAGGCCGCAGCGCCCAGCGCGCCGTACAGCACGAACGTTGCGACGTTGATCGCGTCGAACTGGCGTGATGCGAACAGCGACAGGCGGAGCATCGGTGCCCGCCGGCGACGTTCGACCACCACCAGCGTGACCAGCGCACCCACGCCGACAACCGCGGTGACAATGACTTTGGGGACGAGCCAGCCGGCGTCAGGGCCGCTCGTCAAGGCGTACACCACGCCGCCGAGGCCGAGCACAGCGAGCGCGCCGCCGAGCGTGTCGACCGGCTCACCGCGTCGTTCGGACGTGACGTCCGGGACCCACCGAAGGACGACGAGACCGACCACGATGAGCGGTGCGCTGAGCAGGAACGTGGCTCGCCAGGTCACGCTGTCGACCAACCAGCCGGCTGCGTAGGGACCGACGCTCGCGGCCAGCGTCTCCAACCCGGCCCAGATCCCGATGCCGCGGGCACGGTCTTCGGACCGCAGCGTCCCGTTGAGCATCGCCAGACTGCTCGGCACCACCATCGCGCCGCCGATCCCTTGGACGATGCGGGCCCCGATTAGCACGCCGATCGACGGGGCCAGCGCACACCCGACGGCGGCGACCAGCATCGTGCCCAGGCCTACGGTGACCAGCCGGCGACGGCCGAAGCGGTCGGCTAGCGCGCCCGACAGCAGGAGCAGCGCCGCGACCGTCAGCAGGTAGCCGGTTAGCGTCCACTGCAGTCCGGCGACCCCAGCGTGCAGACTGCGGCCGATCGCCGGCACCGCGACCTGAGGGGCGGTGGCGTCGAGCGTGCCCGACGCCGAGGCCAGCACGGTGGCGGCGATCAGCGCCGCGCCGGCGCGGGTGCGCAGCACCACGAGGTCTGGAGCGGGCGTGGTTGATGTGCTGGCGCTCATCGTGACCCTCCGATGGACGCGACTGGTTGGGTGGCCGGCGCCCCGGATATCGTTTTTCGTAGCGTCTTGACTGCCGCGGCCACGATGTCCGAGAAGCTGGGGAACGGCTGGATGGTGTCGCGCAGGATCTCCAGCGGTACCCGGGCGCGGACGGCCAGGGTGATCTGTTGCATCCACTCTCCGGCCTCGGGGCCCACGCCGTAGGCTCCGGTGAGCCGGTGCCCGTCGCTGAGCAGGGTGAGGAATCCGTTGGACTCGGCGTAAGCGCGGGTGTAAGTCCTTGTCCGTGAGACCTCGGATATCCGGGCCGTTGCGCTGAAGCGGTCCTCGGTGGCGCCCACGCTCGCGGCCTGCGGATCGGTGTAGGTCACGCGCGGGACGGCCTCGTAATGGGCGGTGCGTGCCTCGCCCAAGATGTTGGACGCGACAATCTCGCCCTGGTACTCCCCCACATGAGTGAGCTGCCAGATGCCGGTCACATCGCCGACCGCCCACAGCCGTTCGCCGGCGCGCAGCCGCTCGTCGACCGCCACCCCGTGTGGGTCGGCCGTGATCCCGACCGTCTCCAGGCCGATGTCGGCGACGCGTGGGCGCCGGCCGGTCGCGACCAGCAGCTGATCACCGCGCAGGTCGTGCCCACTGGCCAGTGTGAGAACGAAGTCGTCGCCCTCGCGCCAGGCCTCCATCGCCACTTGACCAACAATCACCTCGACCCCGTCGCGCTGGAGCGCCTCCACGAGCGCGTCGCCAACCGGGGCCGGCTCGCGCGGCAGCAGGCGGCCGGCGCTCTCGACGATCACGACCGCAGCCCCGAGACGGTGCGCTGCCTGGCCGAGCTCGACCCCGGCCGGGCCGCCGCCCAGGACCAGCAGACGCCCGGGCACGGCCCTCATCGCGGTCGCCTCCCGCGTGCCCCACACCCCGTCCAACTCGCGTAGACCGTTCACCGGCGGGACGAACGGGTCAGCTCCGTTGGCAAGCACCACCTCGTCTGCGGTGAACCGCCTGCCATCGACCGTCACGGCCCCGACGCCGTCCAGCCGGCCGCGACCCCGCAACAGATCGATTCCCCGATCGGCCAGCCACTGGACCTGCGTGCTGTCAGAGTAATCACTCACTACCGAGTCCCGCCAGGCCAACGCCGCGGCGACGTCTACCCCAGCGGACCCTGCGGCGTCGCGCGCACCCTGCACCGCCTCGCCTGGTCGCAGCAAAGTCTTGGACGGGATGCACGCCCAGTAGGAGCACTCGCCCCCGACCAGGGCGAGCTCCACCACGGCCACACGCAGCCCGCCTTCGGCCAGCGCGCCCGCGCAGTGCTCCCCCGGAGCTCCTCCCCCGAGGACGATCACGTCATAGTCACTGCTCACACCACTCTCAGACATATGGCCCTCACCTCGAGTCGGTTGTCGGCGGTCACCATCCCGCGGTCCTGCATCAGTCGCGCCCGTGCGGGCCCCTGGTCTAGCCGCCCTGGTGCGAGGTGTCGTCCCTGGTCGCGTTCCGATACGCCCCCGGCGCGCACCGACAGCCACACGCAGGCGATGAAGCCGGCCAGCGACCGGAAGCACTCGATCGGCGAGGTGGCCGAGGCCGGGCCGTTGGGCGATCTGCGCCCGTCGGGAGCTCCGGGCGACGGGTGAGAAGGTTCGCAGGCGGACGGTCGCAACGCGCGACGATCTGACCGCCCAGGAGGAACAGGTCGCGCACCTGGCCCGCGGTGAGCTGTCGAACCTGGAAATCGGCGCGCGGGTGTTCCGCAGCCCGCCGACCGTGGAGTGGCACCTGCGCAAGGTTTTCACCAAGCTCGGAATCAGCTCCCGCAAAGAACTCCGGGGCGCGCTGCATCAACCCGAGCGTGAGCCGAACCTGGCGTTGCGGACGTCGTCGTCGCTGCCGCTCGACCTGGAGACCGGGGATCACGACCAGGGAGTGTCACGGGCGCGAGGAGCGGCACAAGCGAGGACCGTACCCGGCGAAACTGACCACGAGCCGCATGCAGTGACGTGATGCGGCCACAGACCCAGGAGGAGCGGATGTCCGCTACGACCACGGTGGATCCGGTAGTCGGAGAAAAGACCGCTATCCACCCATTTCGGGTGGCGTATTCGGAGGCCGAGGTCGCCGATCTGGTTCGCCGCGTCCAGGCGACACGCTGGCCCGAGCGCGAGACCGTCGGCGACGACTCGCAAGGCGTCAGGCTCGCGTTGATGCAGGACCTCGCCCGCTACTGGGCGACGGACTACGACTGGAATCGGTGCGAGGCGAGGCTGAACGCCCTGCCGAATTTCATCACCGAGATCGACGGGCTCGACATCCACTTCATCCACGTCCGGTCAGAGCATCAGGACGCCCTCCCGCTGATCGTCACGCACGGATGGCCCGGTTCGATCATCGAACAGCTGAAGATCATCGAGCCGCTCACCAACCCAACCGCGCACGGGGCGAGCGCATCGGACGCCTTCCACCTGGTGATCCCCTCGCTGCCGGGGCACGGGTTCTCCGCAAAGCCGACCACCACGGGCTGGGACCCCGTCCGGATCGCGCGGGCCTGGGTGGAGCTAATGAAGCGACTCGGCTACAGCGAGTTCGTCGCCCAGGGCGGCGACTGGGGCGCGGCGGTCACCCAGCAGATGGGCATACTCGCGCCTCCCGAGCTGCTCGGCATTCATTCCAATATGCCCGGTACCGCCCCCGCCGATCTCGTGCCGGGGTTCGAGCGCGGCGACCCGCCGCCAGCCGATCTCTCAGGTGATGAGCTGACCGCCTACCAGCAGCTGAGCGGCTTCTACGCCAAGCACGTGGCCTACGCGCTGATCATGGCCACGCGCCCGCAAACGCTCTACGGGTTGGCCGACTCGCCGATCGATCTAGCGGCGTTTGCGCTCGACCACGGCGACGGGACCGGCCAGCCCGGCCTAGTCGAGCGTGTGCTTGACGGGACCTACGAGAGCGACCTAACGCGGGACGATCTCCTCGACAACATCACGCTGTACTGGCTGACCAACACCGGGGTTTCCGCAGCTCGCCTGTATTGGGAGAACAAGGCGGACTTCTTTGACGCTAAGCCGATCACGATCCCGTTCGCCATCAGCGTGTTTCCCGATGAGCTCTACCAAGCCCCGCGGAGCTGGGCCGAGCGCGCGTACCCGCACAACCTCATCTACTACAACCGGCTCGACCGCGGCGGCCACTTCGCCGCCTGGGAACAGCCGCAGCTCTTCTCCGAAGAGATGCGAGCGAGCTTCAGATCGCTACGCAAATAGCCGCGCAGGGCCAGCGGCGCGAACGTGATCTTGCTCGGGAGGCGGCGCGGGCACCGCGCGCCGCCTCTCGGGCGGCACGCATGGCTCTCGGTCAAGGACTGACATGACAACTAGCATTCAGCTGCCAGTCGAGGCTGAGCTTCCCTCACTTGTAGGGGCGACGGGATGGCTCAACTCCCCGCCCCTTTCCCCGGAGCGGCTTCACGGCAGGCCCGTACTCGTCGAATTCTGGACCTTCACCTGCATCAACTGGATCCGGACCCTCCCGTATGTCCGCAGCTGGTATGAGAAGTACCGGCACGACGGGCTCATCGTGCTTGGCGTGCACACCCCGGAGTTCGAGGTCGAGCGAGACATCGAGCACGTTCGTCGAGCGGTGCAGAGGATGAGGATCGAGTATCCGATCGCCGTTGACAGCGACTATCGGATCTGGCGCGCGCTGGGCAACCAATACTGGCCAGCGCTCTACTTCGCCGACGCGGACGGGCAGATCCGCCACCATCGATTCGGCGAGGGCGAGTACGAGTACTCCGAGCTCGTCATCCAACTTCTGCTCAGAGCGGCTGGAGCCCCGAACGTGAGCCGGAAGCTGGCCCCGGTCGATGCTCGGGAAGCGGAGGCCACCGCGGACTGGGAGAACCTACGCTCCCCGGAGACCTACATTGGCTACGCCCGCGCCGACAACTTCGCGTCCCCGGGCGACTCCGTCCGGGACCAGCCTCACGAGTACGCGCTACCCGACGCCCTCGGGCTCAACCGTTGGGCGCTCGACGGCGATTGGACCATCGGGCCTCAGGCGGCCGTGCTGAACGCGTCGGGCGGTCGAATCGCCCATCGCTTCCGCGCCCGCGATCTTCACCTGGTCATGGCGCCCAGACCGCACAGCCAGCCGGTGCGCTTTCGCGTGCTACTCGACGGTGACCTGCCCAGAGCATCCTGCGGGATCGACACCGACGAGCGAGGGCAAGGCACCGTGACCGAACCTCGCCTATATCAGCTGATCCGGCAACCCGGAGACATCAGAGGGCGAACGTTCGAAATCACGTTCCTCGACCGCGGAGTTCAGGCGTACGTGTTCACCTTCGGTTAACCCAAGCGTCAGTGCAACGAGCGAAGCCATGTCAGCACACCCACAAAGAAGATCCGTCACCGACCGACCAGAGGACGCCCATGCGTGACATCGAGGTTCGAGTGGTAAGCCTGGAAGAGGCCGACTATGGGACAGCGGAGTTTTGGCTCAGCGGACACCTGTTTGGCTTTACCCGGCTGGACGAGGGCGAGCTGCTCTTGACGATTAAGCCGCGCGACGACGGCCACCCTGTCTCGGTTAATGCCCACAGCCTGTACGACGCGCTGGCCGAGGCGAAACGGCTGCTCGAGTCCTATTGAGGAGAGCCCAAACGTCGCTGCGCGCAAGAGTCGCTCCGCCCGTGTCGTCGATCGGACGGAGGCAGCGGGCTGGAGCGTCGGTTACCCGTCCGGGATCTTCACGATCAGATCAGAGAGGAAATTGAGCTATGCAAGCTATCGTCGTCCGTGACCGCGAGGCTGGTCTCGCTGGGCTGTCCCTGACAGACTTGCCGGACCCGCATGCTGCCCAGAACGACGTCATCGTGCGCGTGCATGCCGCTGGGTTTACCCCGGGGGAGCTGACCTGGGCGGGGACGTGGACTGATCGTGCCGGCCGGGACCGGACGCCGAGCGTGCCCGGGCACGAGGTGTCGGGGGTCGTCACCGAACTTGGCTGGGGGACCACCGGCCTGACCGTCGGCCAGCGGGTGTTCGGGCTGGCCGACTGGAACCGTAACGGCACGCTGGCGGAGTACGTGGCGATCGAGGCGCGCAACCTGGCGCCGCTCCCGTCGGGCGTCGACCATGCCGTTGCCGCCGGTGCCGTGATCTCGGGCCTGACGGCCTGGCAGGCCCTGTTCGATCACGCCCACCTGCGCGCCGGGCAGACTGTGCTGATTCACGGCGCCGCGGGCGGTGTTGGCTCGATCGCTGTGCAGCTCGCCCGTGAGGTCGGCTCGCGGGTGATCGGAACGGGCCGGGGCGCGGACAGAGACCGTGCGCTCGGTCTTGGGGTCGAGGAATTCGTGGACCTGGAGAGCGACCGCCTGGAGGACGCCGGCGAGGCCGACGTCGTGCTCGACGTGATCGGCAGTGACATTCTCAAGCGCTCGATCCCGCTCGTGCGCGCCGGCGGAACGCTTGTCACCACGATCGAACCGCCCACGCTGCAGCCCGAGAACGGGCGGGCGATCTTCTTCGTCGTCGAGGCCGACCGCTCCCGGCTAATCGAGCTCGCCCAGCGGCTGCGCGACGGACGGCTGACCTCGAACGTCGGGGCCGTGCGGACGTTGGCGCAAGCGGCCGACGCGTTCGGCCCCGACGCTCCGCGCGTGTCCGGGAAGACGATCATCCAGGTCACCGAGGGCTGGTAAACGACCGCGAGCGACGAGGTCGCTCGCACCGTCCGGGGGGAGTTGCGCGTGTCCGTGGGCCTCCCGAGGGTCGGGAGACAAGGCGCTCGTCCTCAGAGGATCAATCGCCTGCGGTTCACCCGTCCGGACATGTCGTCTCAGGTGCCTTCCACACCGACCTCGGGCGAACACGTCGATAACGAGGCACTGGAAGCATGCCTGTCGGGCGACATCATCGTTCTCCCTGGTGGGAACGCCGGCGACGTCGTTGGTCGGGGCCCGTGCGCGCCGTGGGCCGGTGGTCCTCCTCTCCGTATTGCCGGTCGCTTTGCTGTGAGTGACGCGACAACGTTGGCGATCCGAGAGCGGGCTGGCTCATCTTGGCCGGCGGTGGGCGTGGAGCCCTCTCGGCACTTTACGGTCAGCTCGAGCGGAAGCAGGACAGGTAGGCCGGGCTTCACAACAGGAGTACGCTCGCGCCACCCCCACGGCCGCGAACGACGGACGCCAGCGCAGCGGCAGCGTCGTCGAGGTTGAAAACCGATGTAACCGACACCTCGAGCGTACCTGCGCCGAGCATCTCGACCAGTCTGCGGAGCTGGGCTCCGTCCGCCCGAACGTAGACCGATGCCACCCCGATCCCTCGTGTCTCGGCCGGTGGGTCGGAAGTAATCGTCGCGAGGCGACCCCCGTCGCCAACCGCGCCGAGTGCCTTCGCCGCGCCGCCCGGAGTCGCGTTTGCCGCAGATGCAACGCCGTTTCCGTTGGTCAGTTCGCGAACTCGCTCGGGCCAGTGGACGTCGTGGTAATCGATCAAGTGGTGGGCCCCGAGTCGCCTGAGCCGCTCGTGATTGTGTGGACTCGCGGTCGCGATCACGCTGGCGCCTCGCATCGCTGCGAGGGACACGATCAGCCCACCGGTCACTCCGGAGCCTCCATTGACCAGGACCGCCTCGCCAGGCTGCACGTCAAGCGCCTCCGTCACGACCTGTTCGGCCGTGAGCGCGGGTACCGGAAAGGCGGCGGCGTCGTTCCAGGAGACGGCTCCGGGCTTCTCGGCCACTAGGGCCGCCGGGGCCAGCAGTCGGGGCGCCCACGTGCCCTGGTCTCGCAGTGGCAGTGGGTGGGTCAGCACGTGGTCTCCGACCTTCCAATCGTCGACTCCAGCCCCGACCTCTGCGATCACGCCCGCGGCCTCCACGCCGAGTGCCATCGGCGGACTACGGCCGAGATCCCAAGCGCCGGTACGGGCGAACTCATCCCAGTTTCCAACCCCGGCGGCCATGACCTCGATCAGCACCTCATCACGGCCGGCGCGCGGTGGGTCCGCGACTTCGAGGCCCTCAATCAGACCGCCGACTTCCCGGATACCGGCGACGCGCACGTCTGTCTCTCACCTGATCGTAGACCCAGCGGGGCAGCCGACCCTGGATCGGTCAAGCGGTAGTGATCTTGTTCCGCTCATCTAGCGGAGTGATCGGAACGCCTCGCGCATTTCGGTTGCGAAGAGTTCAGGCTCCTCCCACGCGGCGAAGTGGCCGCCCTTGTCGACCTTGTTGTAGTAGCTGAGGGTGGGGTAGGACTTCTGGACCCAGCTGCGTGGGGCCGGAAAGATTTCGCCGGGGAACTGGGTGAAGGCGACGGGTACCGAGACCTCGGGGCGGGGCTTGGCGGCGGACCGCGCGGCGGCTTGTGTGTTCTCCCAGTAGGACCGGGCCGCGGAGGCGCCGGTGGCCGTCAGCCAGTAGGTCGTGATGTTGTCGAGGATGTGGTCTCGGGTGAGGTTGCCGGAGCGCTTTCGCTCGAGGAAGGCGCTGGAGATTTTGTAGTAGGCGTCGGTGTCGTGGTCGAGCATCCAGGCGGCCAGCGCGACGGGTGAATCGAGTAGGGCGTAGCCAATCGTCTGCGGCCGCGTGTTCTGCTCGATCAAGTAACCGTTGCCGCTCGTCCTGAACGTCGTGATCGCGTCGAGCGCCGCGCGTTCCTCGTCGGTGGGGTGGTCCGACGGGTAGCCGCCGGCCAGCCCCGCCAGGAGCAGGTTGACGTGGATCCCGAGCAGCCCCTCGGGCGCCTGGCGGCCCAGATTGTCGGTCACCGCCGCGCCGACGTCCCCGCCTTGGGCGACGTAACGGTTGTAGCCGAGACGGCGCATCAGCTCCGCCCAGGCTTGCGCGATACGGCCGACGTTCCATCCGACCTCGGTCGGCTCGCTCGAGAAACCGTAGCCCGGCAGCGACGGCACGACTAGGTCGAAGGCGTCCGATGCGCTTGCGCCGTGCGCGGTTGGGTTGGTGAGTGGCTCGATGATCTCGAGTTGCTCGATGATCGAGCCCGGCCATCCATGCGTGACGATTAGCGGCAGCGCGTACTCGTGCGACGAGCGCACGTGGATGAAATGGATGTCCTCCCCGTCGATCTCGGTCTTGAACTGCGGGAGCGCGTTCAGCCTCGCCTCGCACTTGCCCCAGTCGTAGTCGTGCGTCCAGTAGCGAGCGAGCTCGTGGATCGTGGCCAGCTGCACGCCCTGCGAGCGGTCGTCGACCAGCTCCCTGGAGGGCCATCGCACCGACGCGACGCGGCGACGCAGGTCCTCTAACGCCTCTTGGGGAATGTCAACGTGGAATGGGCGAATCGCTGTGGCGGCGCTCGACTGTTCGGTTGTGGCGGACATGTGGGCCTCCTCAGTTAGCTGACGAACAACTCTGTGCTTCCATTACGGCATCGGCGAACTCGTGGGGTGCTTCCTGAGGCAAGTTGTGGCCGATCCCGCCTTCGAGGGTTCGATGTGAGTATGGGCCGGAGAACTTCTCGGCGTAGGAGCTCGGGTCCGGGTGAGGCGCCCCGTTGGCGTCGCCTTCAAGGGTGATCGTGGGCACCGAGATCTTGGGTCCGGAAGCCAGGCGTTTCTCAAGCTCGTCGTAGTCGGCCTCGCCGTCAGCCGGTCCCAGTCGCCAGCGGTAGTTGTGGATCACGATGTGAACGTGATCCGGGTTGTCAAACGACGCCGCGCTGCGATTGAAGGTGGCGTCGTCGAAGTTCCATCTCGGCGACGCGGTACGCCAGATCAGCTTGGCGAACTCTCGCCGGTACTTGTCGTAGCCGCTCCGCCCCCGTTCGGTCGCGAAGTAGTACTGATACCACCACTGGTGCTCGGCCTCCGGCGTCAGCGGGAGCTTCCCGGCTGCTTGGTTTCCGATCAGGTATCCGCTGACCGAGACGAGCGCGGTGCAACGCTCCGGAAAAAGCGCTGCCACGATGTCGGCTGACCGGCCGCCCCAGTCGAATCCGGCAATGATCGCCGTATCGAGGTTCAGGGCGTCCATTAGCTCGACCGTGTCGTTGGCCAGCACGGCCTGCTGGCCGTTGCGGATCGTGTCGTCGGATAGAAACCGGGTGCTCCCGTAGCCGCGGACATACGGGACCACGACGTGAAAGCCGCCGGATGCGAGGATCGGGGTGACCTCGGCGAAGCTGTGAACGTCGTACGGCCAGCCGTGTATGAGGATCACGGCCGGCCCGTCAGCCGGGCCAGCCTCCACGTAGCCAATGCTCAACACCCCAGCGTCGACCTGCTTGACCGGGCCGAACGAAGTGGCCGTTGACTCGCTGACTGCTTGTGCCATGGCATTGCTCCTTCGTCAGTTCGATCAAGGGACAACCGCGCGCGGCCCCTAGGCGACAACGGGAGCCGGAGCCTTCAGCGTCGCGAGAGCTTCCAGGATCACATCGGTCACAGCCTCGGGCTGGGAGATCATGATCACGTGCGGGCCGTTGACCTCGGTAATCGTCGCTCCGGCGCGCTCCGCCTGGGAGCGGACCAGGTCTGTGCCGGCGGCCTTGTCCTCGGTCGCGACAACAGCCCACGAAGGCAACGTCCTCCAGGCGGGCGGACCGCACGGCTCCGAGAACGCAAGCTCCGCGATAGGACGCTGTGTCGCGGCCATCACGGCGGTCTGCTCGGCCGGGAGATCCGCGGCGACCACTTCGCGGAACCTCGCCGGGTCGACCGCAAGCTCCCCGGCTGTCTCCGCGCCTTCTCCGACCGGATAGCGCAGCGTAACTAGGGCCGTTGACAGGATGGCGTCCTTGGACGTGGCCGTGACCTGGCCTAGGAGCTCGCCTTCGTCGGTCGCGAACGCGGCCACATAGACAAGGCCGACGACATTCTTGGCGGCGGTGGCGGCGTTTGAGATCAACGCACCAGCGTAGGAGTGGCCGACGGCGAGGACCGGTCCCTGGATCTGTTCCAGGAACGACTCGACGTAGGCCGAGTCGAACGAGATGCCGCGCAGCGGGTTTGGGGGCGCCGTCACCTGCACTCCGGCGGCCTGAAGGCGCTCAATCACGGCGTTCCAACTCGACGCGTCCGTGAAGGCGCCATGAACGAGAACCACTGTGGGACTGCCATTGCCGCTGCTCTCTTCGGACACGGTTGCTCCTTTGGTCATGAACCTGATCGACTGGCTTCGGCGGACCATCACACTTACGGCTTGCGGTCGCGCCAGGGACCTCGCCTGGTTGGCCGCGGGTCTCTCCCTGGCCGGGCACGGGTCGCGGCCCGGAAGGTCACCGCTGCGACATCGCCCATTCCAATCGCCCCATCCGCCAGGCGTCGGTTCGAAGCCGTGGCTAGGCATCGAAGCGAAGCGCTGGCCGAAGGCGCCGACTTCGCCCCGGCTCGCCGGCTCCCGGGACGCGCTGGTTTATGGGAGCTCCGGCCGCGGGTCGTGATGCATCCGCCTACAACACGGCCCCCGACTGTTTCAGGGCCGCGAAGCGGTCGCTGTCTGAGCAACTTGACGCGCGCGGCAAGGATCCCGATCGCTTCCCGAATGCGCCCGCGAGAATGTGGACCTGGATCAGCGATGACCGTCGCGACGTCGACCACGCGTTGCGAGAGATCCTGGCCCCACTGCTCAAGCGCGATCCAGATCCGCTAAGCCACCAGCTGTGCGTTGGACCGGCGGCCGCTTCGTTGAGCCGCTCCTAGCGATGGCGCCGAGACCGGACAACCAGCCGATCCGCTTTCGCGTTCCTCGACGGAGACGTGCCCGGAACAGCCCGCGGGATCGACGCGAACGCGCGCGGCGAAGGCACCCTGACCGAACCCCGCCTCTATCAACTGATGCGCCAATCCGGAGACATCACCGACCGCACACTCGAAATCACGTTCCTCAACCCCGGTATCCAGCCCTACGTGTTACCTTCGGATAGCCCTAGTGCGAGAGCCGTTCGGTGCCTGCGATCCAGTCGGACAGACCGGGGGCGCGGCAGGCGCCTAACCGAGTGGAAGTGCTGGGAGAACCGTGCGTGCCGTGGTTGTCAACAGATACGGAGAGGCGCCAGTGGTGGCCGAGGTACCCACGCCACGGCGAGGACCGGGTCAGGTACTGATCAAGCTGACAGCGGCGGGCATGAACCCAATGGACCGGACTTTGGCGAGCGGCGACTGGCGCCCTATGCGCGCGACCTTCCCGATGGTGCTTGGCGCCGACGGCGCGGGTGTCATCGACACAGTTGGCGATGGGACGGCTCGGTTCTCCGCCGGCGATCACGTCTTCGGTCAACTACTGATAGCCCCGCTCGGGTCGGCCGGGACCTATGCGGAATATGTGGCGGTCACTGAGGATGCCCCGCTGGCCCGGGTGCCGGACGGTCTGGGCCTGGTGGTGGCGGCGGCGCTGCCGACGCGCGTGCCCGCAGAGATCCCGGAGCAGTTCACCGAGCCTCTGGGAGAGATCGTCTCACGTCTGCGGACTACCGATCCGACAACCGCTGCCACCGTGCTTGATGAGGCACGTGCGATCCACGACGGCGCGCTTGCGACGAT
>DATJRS010000135.1:0-2925 GCA_035504535.1 Solirubrobacteraceae bacterium
GTCCGCGGGCAGACCTTCGCGATGACCCGCCTTCAGACTCAGCCCGTCGGTTGCGGCGGCGGCCAGTCCCTTGCAAGTCATAGGGTTCAGTGCCGGGCTCGAGTAGACGCAGCAACGACTTCGACCTCAGCGATCCAGCGCGGCGCGACCGTTGCGGACGCAACGAGCGACCGCATTACGCTCGGCTACCCGCGTGCACGTAAAGCGCGTCTTGGCCTGAGCGTCGGCGCGCACCTGCCATTCGCCAAAACCGCGCACACCGCGGATCGCTAACGGCTCAGACCGATAGGTTGCTCGAGCGCTAACCGAGAGCCCGACGGCTGCAAGCACTGAAGCAGCGACGACGGCCTCCCCAGCGCTGCTGCCGTAGGGGTCATGCAGCGCCGTTCGATTGGCCCAGGAGATGTCGGCCCTACGCTCCTCATCTCGCCGCGCCGCAGGTATTGACCGCCATGCGCGAAGGGCGGGCGCGGCGAGTCTTCTTCGTTACCGCGAGGCACGCAGATTCCCTGACGTCAGTCTCGCGCCGGACGCGAGCTGGCTGAGTGCGGTCTCGACCGGGCACGCACCTGGTCCCCCTCGCGCAGGAGGGACACCTGCTTTGAGCAGCGCGCCTCCTTGGGGAACGATCCACCGGGCGAGAGAAGTCCACGGTCTGTCTCATAGCCCCGGCGGATGGCGAGCGATGAATCCGTCGGGGCCCGTCCCCACGACAGTCCACCGCGGACCCGTCGCCGGCGGGTTGGGCGGGTTCCCCTCCCCGGCTGCGGTGTCCAGATAGATGCCCGCCACCTCGATGTAGGCGTGCTCGGCGTTGGCGTAGATCGTCACCCATCGACCTGGTCCCGGATCCCCGACGTTCTCGAGCTCGGTGGAATCCATGACCGCGCCGCCCAGGAGGCTGGGCCCGAGCCCTGCGCCCCACAGCACGTACGACGTCGCCGACGAGCAGTCATATCCCGGGCCGCCGTTCTCCTCGTCTCCCGGCACGGCGGCGGGGTCGGGGTTGGTCTGTTTCATCGTCTGTGCCGGATCACCGTGTCCGCCTCCGTAGCTGTAGGGAAAGTGGTCGATCCGGTTGCC
Source organism: Solirubrobacteraceae bacterium (assembly GCA_035504535.1). Taxonomy (GTDB): domain Bacteria; phylum Actinomycetota; class Thermoleophilia; order Solirubrobacterales; family Solirubrobacteraceae; genus Palsa-465. Next base: position 1,084 of record DATJRS010000135.1, read on the forward strand.
CGCCGCGATCATCGCCTGCACCGCCGCGGGTGCGTCCGCTGGCGCCTCGGCCTCGCCGCTGGGCAGGATCCGCGCCCGGGTTCCCGCGATAACTGGCGTGCCCAGCGCACCGCAGACAACGCTCGCGTCATCGGTCACGGCGCCCTGGTAGGCGTGGGCGTCGGAGATGACCCGGTCCGCGTACGCGTCGGCCAGCGGGCCCGAGCCGTTGTAGGCCCGAACGTATGGCCAGTAGGCGTCGATCGGCTGACCGGTCGGGGCGCCCTTGTCTTTGATCAGGACCAGCGCTGCTAGCTCGACCGCGGTGCTCGGGTCGTGCGGCCCGAGCGATGGGTCGGGCAAGTAGATCCGCAGCGAGTCATACGCGTCGCCGGCGCTCCCGCACGGCCCGGAACCGACACCGATCTGCATCGGCCCCGACGCGCCGGCACAGTTGGCGACCCCGGGACCGGTCGCGCCCGGCTGCGGAGTGCACGATGGGTCAGGATTCCGGGCCTGGTCACACTCCTCCTCGCCGATCCCGGCGAGGACCTCCCAGGGAATCTTGTACTGCGCTCCGACCTGTTCATAGATCGTGATCAGATTCGCCGGGATGTTCTGCTGCGCCACCTGAGAAGGCGCGTCACGTCCCGCCGCTCCGGCGGAACAGGTCCGTTCGATCAGCGCGGTGAGCAGCGCCCCGCCGCCGGCGAGTAGCAACGGGATCGACGCGGCGGCGAGGATCAGGATGCGGGCGGTGCGCCTGCGGACAATGACCGGCATCGCTCGGCCTCACCGGTCGACGACATCGCTCACGAGCCAGCCCCTTGTCCCTTCCTGGAGGGTTATCCGGAGCGCGTAGGTGGCGATCCCGCCATCGCTGACCGAGGCGGTGGCGAGCACGAAGCCGGGCTCCTGCCCCACCGCCTCCAGCGACACCACGCGCGGATGCCGTTCGCGCTCGGCCGGCGTGACCCACGCCATGCCGCGGGACAGCTCGGCACCCAACGCCGGCGTCACCCCGATCACCAATGCCGCCGGCGCACGGCCGTAGGCAACGGACAGATAACTATCGACGAATGACGTCGCCACCGAACGCGCCCTAGCGAGTCCTGCAGCAGAGACCGGAGATGCGACCCGCGGGGCGCGACTCTCTGCCCGTGGGCGGGCAGTGACCGCCATCGACGCTCTCCGCCGCGCATCCACGCCGGCAGATACCTGCTCGAAGGTCGACGCGACGACGCCGATCACCAGCAGGGTTACGGCGACAACTCCAAGCCTACGAGTAGATGGAAGTCGCGGAAGCCTCAAGCGGGGGCGGCGCATCATCCGCCGCTCCGGATAACCGCTGCCGAGACGTCAGCTGGCCCGAGCAATACCCCTGAGGTATGGCCCGGACCCGCCCACCCCTCGGTCACTCGCGGCGCGAGTCAGGTCATCGAACGGCCGCGTCGCACGTCATGCTCCCTCTCCACGCGTGATCGACCTCGACGACACCTACGATCGGCTGGCGCACCCCTGGACTCACGAGCGGCTCGCCGACCACTACCAAACCGCCCGCGAGGAGGCACGACGGCTCGCCGACGGTTCCGAGCTCGCTCGTCCCATCCCCCAGCTCGCAACGGCCGTATCGCCATCCGCCACGGTCAGCACCGCGATCCACATGCTCCACGCGTTGCCGAAGGACACCGACGGCGATCTACCTGGACAGCTCCTCGAGATCGCCCACCGGAACCTTGCCGATGCGCTCCAGCGCTGCCACCACGCGCTCGAGCTCGATGGCGCCGACCGCGGCTACACCGTCGACGAGTGGCTCCCCCTTGTCTACGACATCACCGGCCCGTTACTCGAGTCGGCGCGCCT
>DATJRS010000136.1:0-4110 GCA_035504535.1 Solirubrobacteraceae bacterium
TCACCGGCCGAGCCGCGGCCGACCTCCCGCCAGCTCGCCTACCTCAGGACGCTCGCGCAGCGCACCGGCCAGACCTTCACCTGGCCAACCACCCGTAGCGCCGCAGGCAGTGAGATTCGCCGGCTCGAGATGCTCCCGTCAGTCAACCAGGTCGATCGTGAGATGGAGCGCCACGACTGGGCCGCCGAGGTGGCGGCGCGCGAAGCGAATTGCGATGTGCCGATCCGACCTGACGAGCTCGATGGCTACGGCTCGAGGACGACGTGGAGCCAGCGGTCATGACCACCCCCACGATCACCGAGCTCGTGCGAAACGGCAACCATGTGAACCATCGCGCCGGTGTGGGAGAGCGCGTCGAGCTCGCCCGGTACACCATCCCGGGCGGCGAGCGCGTCATCTACGGTCAGCGCGTCCACGGCGTCGTCCGGCTTGTCGACCTGCCCGGCGGCGGGTCCGGACGCGCCTACCTGATCGAACGGGAACTCGAGCGAGACGGCCATGCCGCGCTGAAGAGTCTCGTGGCCGATTACCTCGAGCAGGCGCGGATTCATCAGCAGATTCCCATGGCCGAGAACGTCCTCTCGCGCTACCTTGACCACCTCGCGGCGGCCGAACGTTCCGGCGGAACGGACTAACCCAACTCCTGTCGCTCCGCTCTGGGCTGACGGCGTCGATCGCACGCATCGAGCCGGCCCGGCCATTCCGCGCTGCACCGGAAGCGCACTCGGGACTCTCGTCAATCAGCCGACGGCAGGGTAGTCCGAAACCGCCGGCCGCCGACACACATTTGCATCAACGCCTTGATGCGTGTCAAACCGCCCGCTCGCTTGCTTACGCGTCGTGTTGTCAATCGGCAAGGTTGGGGTCGACCCGGCTCAGCAGCTGTACTACGAGCAGAAGGTTGCCAAGGGCGCGGACGATTACTACTCCGGGCGCGGCGAGAGTCCCGGCCGCTGGACTGGCAGCGGTGCACGCGAACTTGGCCTCTCAGGGGAGCTGGACGCTGAGCAGCTGGTGGCGATGATGGCCGGCCAGCACCCGGGCACCGGGCAGCAGCTCGCGATCCGCGGGGGACGCTCGAAGACCGCCGCGTTCGACCTGACGTTCTCGGCCCCGAAGAGCGTCAGCGTTCTCTTCGCCATCGGCGACCCGCAGCTTTCGCAATCGCTGGTGCAGGCGCACGAGGACGCCGTCGACGCGGCGTTGGCGTATATGGAAGCGGAGGCGTGCCGCGTCCGGCGTGGGCACAACGGCACGTCTGCCGAACGGCGGGCTGGGCTGGCGCGCGGCTGGAAGCGAGTCCGGCCCGAGCGCGCTCTCGGTTTCGTAGCGGCCGCCTACCGGCATCGGATGTCGCGCGGGCAGGATCCGCAGCTGCACACGCACGTGGTGTGCGCGAACATGGCCCGCGGCCGGGACTGGCGGTGGACGGCGCTTGACGGGAAGGCAATCTATGAGCACGCCAAGGCCGGGGGCTACCTCTACCAGGCCCACCTGCGGCATGCCGTTCGCGAGTGCGCGCCGTGGGCGGAGTGGGGGGAAGTACTCAATGGGATGGCGGAGCTAAGTCAGGTGTCGGTCGAGGTGCTGAGCGAGTTCTCGCAGCGCCGTCGGCAGATCCTCGAACGCGAGGCTGAGCTCCAAGCGGCCGGCGTTCAGGTTGGGCACGCGGGCAGAGAACGGATCGCCTACGACACCCGAGAACCGAAGGAGGGCCTCGACGAGCGCGACTGGCGCGACCAAGTTAGGGTCAGAGCGGCTGAGCATGGCCTCGGCTGTAGCGAGCTCGACGCGCTCGCCAATCTCCCGGCAGCGCCCACCGCCGAGCCCGTGCTTACCCGTGACCTGGCCGAAGGGCTGCTCTCACCCACCGGCTTGACCGCGACCCAAAACAGCTTCCATGACCGCGATGTCGTCGCGGCCGTCGCCGGGGCATTCGCCCAGGGCGCGACGGTCGCGCACCTGCTGAGAGTCGCCGAAGGAGTCTTCGATCATGCACACGTTGTGCGACTCGCTGAGGGACTAGATCGCCAGTTCACGACCACGGAGTTACTCGCGGCCGAGCAGCGGATCGTCAAGTACGCCGAGCTAGGCCGCGGCCAGAACGTCGGCGTTCTCTCCGAGCGGCACATGGACTTCGTCATGCGTGGACTCGAGCAGCCGCTGTCGGAAGAGCAGGAGCGTGTGGTGCGCGCGATCGTCACCGCGGGACATCGGATCGACACCGTCGAGGCCCTCGCCGGGACCGGTAAGACCACCGCGGCCGGCGTGCTCAGAGATATATACGAGCAGGCGGGCTACCGCGTGATTGGGGCGGCCCCCACGGGTCGTGCTGTGCGAGAGCTCAAGGAACGGGCTGGCATCGGCCTGTCGCTCACGCTCGACGGTTGGGCGGTGAAACTCGCGGCTGACCCCGACGCGCTCTGGTTCGCGCGGGTGAGCGCGTCCGAGATAAGCCGGCAGCCGACGGTGATGATCCTAGACGAGGCTGGTCTCGCCCACACCCGACTATCCGCCGAGGTGATCGAGCGCGCCGCAGCGGACGATGTCAAGGTCGTCGCGATTGGCGACTCCGGCCAACTCTCGTCGGTGCGAGCGGGCGGCTGGCTCGGTGCGCTCACCCGCCGCATCGGCTCGCACGAGCTTCGGGAGGTCATGCGCCAGCGCGACCCGCTCGAGCGCCGCCGGCTTGCTCACGTGCATGGCGGCGACCCCGACCCTTACCTCAGCCTCAAGGCCGAACGTCGGGAGCTCCGATTGTTCGACGACAAGCAGCCTGGGGTGGACGCTGAGCGGTCGGTCATCGAGGCATGGGCAGCGGCGTGCGAACGCCACGGCAAGGAAGAGGCGGTGATCATCTGCCGCGATAACTGCCGCCGCGACCATCTCAACCTGCTCGCCGGCAAACATCTCCGCGAAAAGGGCGAGCTAGGCGAGGACATCGAGGTCGGCGCAACGCAATGGGCGGTCGGCGACCGGGTGATCACCAGGCGCAACGACCCAGGCCGGGACCTTGATAACGGGATGCGTGCCACGATCACTACCGTCGACCGCGCTCGCGGGCGGATAGTCGTCCAGGTCGATTCGGGCGGCACGAGGGAACTCGACACCCAATACATCGAGCGCCACCTCCAGCACGCGTACGCGCTCACCGGCCACGGGATGCAAGGTGGCACCGTGGAATGGGCGGCGGTAATTGGGCAGCCGGAGGATTTCTCGCGCAACTGGTCATACACCGCACTATCCCGCGCCCGCCAACCGACCGAGATCTTCCTCATCGACGAACCCACGCTTCATACGCTCGACCGCGAAGAGGTCGCGCCGGCCCAGAGTAAGGAACAGCAGCCCGAGCCGCTGCAGCGGCTCGCGCGGCGCATGCGAGCGCGGGACGACGAAGATCTTGCCCTCGAACAACTCGAGCGCGCCCGGTACGAAGAGCATCTGCTGGCGCCTGGCCAAGAGCGACCGGTTCTGGACGATCCTGGGCGGCACGTGCCGCCCGCACAGAGAGAGGGGGGCCTACGGCCGCAAGACGCGCAGTCAACCACGCTCGCGCGGCTCGCGGAAGTGGAGCACGAACTCTCCCAGCTTCACGCGGAGCTTGCCGAGCTTCGCACTGCGGACGCGCGCGCGATCGCCAACCTGAATGGCACGATCGCGGCCGTCGAAGCCGAGCAGGAGCACGATCGTAAGCCCAGCGGCCTTCGCGAACGGGCCGTCCAGGCCACACATCGTCGCGAGCGCGAACACCACCTGGAGCGGCTCCGCGAGCAACGCGACCAGCTGATCGAGATCGTCCCGGATTACGACACGGTTCTGGCACGCACCGATCGGATCCGCCAGCTTCAACAAGAGATCGGTGCCGAACGTCGCCAGCTACGGGAGCAAGCGGTCAAAGAGGAGATTCGACGCGAGCCGCCCTGGCTTGTGAGCACGCTCGGCCACGAGCCCGGCGACGTCCGCCTTCGAGAGCTCTGGCAGAAGACCGCCCGCGAGATCGCAGGGCATCGCATCGATCACCGCATCACAGATCCCAACTTCGCGCTCGATGTCCAGCGGCAAGACCACGCCATTCGGCGTGCGATCACCGACACACGTGCCGCGCTCGGA
>DATJRS010000137.1:0-26162 GCA_035504535.1 Solirubrobacteraceae bacterium
CGCCGTCGCAGAGCTGGATCAGGCTGTGAATGATCGACTGCGGATGGACCACCACGTCAATCTCCGCGTAGGGCGTTCCGAACAGATGGTGCGCCTCGATCACCTCGAGGCCCTTGTTCATCAGCGTCGCCGAGTCGATCGTGATCTTGCCGCCCATCGCCCAGGTGGGATGTGCGAGCGCCTGCTCGGTCGTGACGTCCTCGAGGTCCTTGCGCTTGAGGCCGCGGAAAGGGCCGCCGGACGCGGTCAGGATCAGCCGGTCGACCGTTCCGGGACGCTCGGCGGCGAGCAGCTGGTGCAGCGCCGCGTGCTCGGAGTCGACCGGGAGGATCGCGGCGCCGGTGGCCTGCGCCAGCGCGGTCACGAGCTCCCCGCCCACCACGAGCGACTCCTTGTTGGCCAGCGCGAGGTCGATTCCCTCGGCCAGCGCCGCGACGGTCGGGAGCAGCCCGGCCGACCCGACGATCGCGTTGAGAACCATGTCGCATTCGCATTCGGTGATCAGCCGCACCACGCCGTCGGGCCCCCCCAGCACCTCTCCGCTCGTCCACGCCTCGCTGGCTCGAGCCGCGGCGTCGGGATCGGCGAGCGCCACCCGCCGCACCCCGTGGCGCTGTGCCTGCTCGAGCAGCGACTCCCACGAGCTCGACGCGCTCAGGGCCACCACCGACAGCTCGCCGGCCGAGCGCTCGATGACATCGAGCGCTTGCCAGCCGATCGAGCCGGTGGAACCGAGGATCGCGACGCGCCGGGGCACGAGCGTCCAGTCTAGGGTGGCCGGTAGCCGGTGGCCGTTGGCGTTCGTCGGGGGGAAATCCTCAGTGGACGACCGACAGCCAGATGTAGTAGCCGACCACGACGGTGAACAGGGCGCTGTCCACCCGATCGAGGATCCCGCCGTGCGGGCCGAACAGCGTGCCCGCATCTTTGGCGCCTGCGTCGCGCTTCACCAGCGACTCGAACAGGTCGCCGAGCGGTCCCAGCACGGCGACCGCCAACCCCAGCAGCAGCGCCTGTCCCTGGGTGAGCCACGTCTGGTAGAGCCCGGCGATGAACACCGCGAGCACCGCGAGCAGGATCCCGCAGAACAGGCCCTCGACCGTCTTGTTGGGCGAGACGCTGGGCGCGAGGGGACGGCGTCCGAACAGCCGGCCGCCGATGTAGGCGCCGGTGTCGCCAACAAAGGTTCCGATCAGGACGTCCAGCAGCACCCCGTTGCCGTGCTGAAGCTCCCGGAGCAGCTCGACGTGGGCGAACGCGAATCCGATCCAGTAGATGCCGAGCAACGTGCCGCCGATCGCCACGGTCGGCCGGGCTGAGCCGCGGAAGAGCACCGCGATGAGCAGAACCGGAACCGCCGCCACCGCGACCTCGAGCACGCCGCCCTGGCCGCCCGAGCGGGCGGCCACCATCATCGCGGCGAGCGCGGCGAAGCCGATCACGGAGACCGGACGCCAGCGCGCCAGCAGCCCGTAGGCCTCGTACATGCACAGCAATCCGGCCGCGAGCATGAACAGAAGGAACGGGATCCCGCCCAGGTCGATGAAGATGATCGTCGCGACCGCGAGCGGGATCGCGATGAGGATTCTCCGCAGGAGATCCGAGCTGCGCCGTGGCTTGCGCTCGGGAGGCTCGCGCCGGGGTCGGCGCTCCCGGGCCTCTGCGCGACTGCGTGCGGCCGGCATCGCTAACGACCCCCGAAGCGGCGGCTACGGGCGGAGAACTCCTCGAGGCTCTCCTGAAACGACTCCCGGGAGAAGTCCGGCCACAGCTCGTCGCGGAACACCCATTCCGAGTATGCCCCCTGCCAAAGCAGGTAGTTCGAGGTCCGGCGTTCGCCGCTGGTACGGATGATCAGATCGGGGTCGTGCATGTCGGGCGCGTACAAATGGGCTCGGAAGTCGTCCTCGGTGCCTGATGTGAAGGTTCGCGCTGCGTCGAGGATCTCCGCCCTGCCGCCGTAGTTGAAGGCGACGAACAGCGTGATCCGGGTGTTCCGACTGGTCAGGTTTTCGGCCCACTCCATCCGGTCCACGAGGGTCTTGGGCACCGGGTCGCTCCGGCGTCCGATGAAACGCATGCGAACCCCTTCCTCATGCAGCTCCGGCGTTTCGGCCTTGATCCGCCGCCCCATCATCGCCATCAGGCCCCGCACCTCGGCCTTTGGGCGAGTCCAGTTCTCGGTCGAGAACGAGTAAACGGTGAGCTCCTCGATTCCGAGGTCCACCGCGTCGCGGAGCCTCGCCTTGACCGCGTCGGCCCCGGCCTCGTGGCCGGCCAGCGCCGGCAGGCCCCGCTGCTTGGCCCAACGGCCGTTGCCGTCGGTGATGATGGCGACGTACCGAGCGCGTGCACCGTCGTCCAGCGCGGCAGCCGGCTCACCGCGAGTCGCCATCTAGACCTCCAGGATTTCGGCTTCCTTGTGCTTGAGCAGCTCGTCGAGCTCGGCGATCCGTCCGTCGGTGACCTTCTGGAGCTCGACCTCGGCGCGGTGCTCGTCGTCGGATCCGGCTTCGCCTTCCTCCTTGAGCTCGCGCAGGTCGTGCATGACGTCGCGGCGGACGTTGCGGATCGCCACGCGGCCCTCCTCGGCGATGTGCCGGACCACCTTGACCAGCTGCTTGCGCCGCTCCTCGGTCAGCTCGGGAACTCCCAGGCGAATGAGGTTGCCGTCGTTGTTGGGCGTCAGTCCGACGTCCGATTCGAGGATCGCCCGCTCGATCGCCTTGATCGAGCTCTTGTCATAGGGCTGGATGGTGAGGAGCCGCGCCTCGGGAGCCGAGATCGTGGCTAGCTGCTTGAGCGGGGTCGAGGTCCCGTAGTAGTCGACCGCGATCCGATCCAGTAGCGCCGGACTCGCCCGTCCGGTGCGCACCGATCCGAACTCCGTCCTGATCGCCTCCACCGATTTGTGCATCCGCTCCCGGGCATCGGCCAGGAGCTCGTCAATCATGTCAGTGGTCACGTTCTCACCAGCGTCCCCACTCGTTCACCGGACACTATCTTGTCGATGTTGCGCCCGTCGGCCATGTTGAAGACGACGATCGGGAGATTGTTGTCCATGCACAGGGCGAAAGCCGTCGAGTCCATCACCTGAAGACCGCGCGTGAGGGCGTCCTTGTGGGTGATCTCCGGGATGAACTGTGCATTCGGGTCGGTTCGCGGGTCGGCGGTGTAGACCCCCTCCACGCGATTCTTGGCCATCAGGATGATCTCGGCGTGGAGCTCCGCGGCCCGAAGCGCGGCCGCCGTGTCGGTGGTGAAGAACGGGTTGCCGGTGCCGGCGCCGAAGATCACGACCCGGCCCTTCTCCAGGTGACGCATGGCACGCCGGCGGATGTAGGGCTCGGCGACCTCGGAGATCGTGATCGCCGACTGGACGCGGGTCTGGACGTCAGCCTTCTCGAGCGCGTCCTGGAGCGCGAGCGCGTTCAGAACGGTGGCCAGCATGCCCATGTAGTCGCCGGTGGCGCGGTCCATGCCTTTGGCGGCCTGCGCGAGTCCGCGGTAGATGTTGCCGCCACCGACCACGACCGCCACCTCGACGCCGCGCGCGTGGACGGCGGCGATCTCGGCCGCGATGGCCTGAACCCGGGTCGGATCGGTGCCGTACTCGAGGTCACCCATCAGCGCCTCGCCCGAGAGCTTCAGGAGCACGCGCCGGTAGACCGGTCGCCGCCCGTCCTGCCCAGCACTCGCCATCGTTGAGTCAGGGTGGTTTGGGGGTGGTTGGGCGGGATCCAAATCTTCGCCGGCCGCGGTCACGCGCCCACTTGGAAGCGGTCGAAACGGCGGATCACCACGTTCTCGCCGGTCTCGGCAGCGAGCTGGGCCCGCAGCTCCTCGATCGTCTTGCCGCCGTGCTTGTCCTCGTTGACGTGCTTCTGGCGCAGGAGCACCACCTCGTCGAGCCACTTGTCGACCTTGCCCTGCACGATCCGCTCGCGCACGTTCTCCGGGCGGTCAGCAGCCTGCTCGACCGCGATCCGCTCCTCGCGTTCCCGGTCCTCGGCCGGCACGTCCGCGTCGCTCACGGCGATCGGGGTCGCCGCGGCGATGTGCAGTGCGAGGTCCCGCGCGAACTCGACGAAGCTCTCGTTGCGGGCCACGAAGTCCGTCTCGCAGTCGACCTCGACCAGCACGCCGATCTTGTTCCCGGCGTGGATATAGCTCTGGACCACACCCTCGGTCGCCTCGGCGCCCGCGCGCTTGGCCGCCTGGGCCTGGCCGCGAGCACGCAGGATCTCAACCGCCCGGTCGACATCGCCCTGCGCCTCGCTCAGCGCTTCCCGGCAGGCGAGCACGCCCGCACCCGTGCGGTCGCGGAGAGCCTTGACTTCCTTTGCGCTGATCGCACTCATGCGTTCTCCTCCGGGGCGGACTCGGCGTTCTCCGCTTCAGGGTCCGCGGCCGCCTCGGGTTCGGCCGGCGGGGCCTCGGGGGCCGGTGGCGGTGTCTCGGCGGTCGCCGACTCGCGAGCCGGGGCCGGCTCCTCGGCCGGTGCCAGATCGGCGGCTGCGCTCGGCTCCTGCGCCTCGGCGGCGGGTGCGGCCGACTCAGGGGCCTCGGCGGCGGGTGCGGCCGGCTCCGGTGCCTCGGCGGCGGGCGCGGCCGGTGGCTCCTCGGGCTCGGGTGGCGCGGGCTGTGGCGGCGCAGTCTGCGCATCTGCCGCGGTGCTCGGCTCCGGCTGAGCCGTCTGTGCGGCCTCAGCGGCCGGGGCCTCGGCAGACGGCTGTCCGGCCTCAGCGGACGGCTGTGCGGCCTCAGCGGACCGCTGTGCGGCCTCAGCGGACCGCTGTGGCGCATCTGCGGGCGCCTCCGCTGCCGGGGTGGGCGTCTCAGCCGCCTGGGCGGCCGCAGCTGCCTCCTGCCTGGCCCGGGCCTCGGCCTCCTGCCGTTCGAGCTCCTCGGCCTCTCGGCGGGCACGCTCTTCGGCCTCCTGGCGGGCGCGCTCCTCCGCCTCGCGGCGGGCCTGCTCCTCGGCCTCCTGGCGTGCCCGTTCCTCGGCCTCCTGGCGCTCGCGCTCGAGCCGGGCGCGCTCCTCCTCCTCGCGGAAGACGTTGTGGCCTTGGGACACCACGTCGCCGACCGCTCGAGTGATCAGGGCGCAGGACCGGATCGCGTCGTCGTTGCCGGGAACCACGTAGTCGATCCCGTCCGGGTCGCAATTGGTGTCGACCAGGCCGATGATCGGGATGCGCAGGCGCTGCGCCTCGCGTACCGCGATCGCCTCTGTCTTGAGGTCGATCACGAACACCGCGTCGGGCAGGCGCTGCATGTTCTTGACCCCGCCGAGGTTCGCCCGCAGCTTCTCCAGGTCGGCCTGGGCAGCCATGCGCTCGCGTGTGGGCAGCAGTTGGAGCTGACCTTCGGTCTCGTAGCGCTCGAGATCGTGCAGCCGCTTGATCCGCAGCGAGATCGTCTGGAAGTTCGTCAGCAGGCCGCCGAGCCAGCGGTGGTTGACGTACGGCATATCGGCCGCCTCGGCGTTCTCGCGAATCGTGTCGCGAGCCTGCTTCTTGGTGCCCACGAACAGCACGGTGCCGCCGCGACGGGACACCTCGGCGGCGAAACTCTGCGCATCCTCCAGGAGTGCCTGGGTCTGGATGAGGTCGATGATGTAGTTGCCGTCGCGCTCGCCGAAGATGAAACGGCGCATCTTGGGGTTCCAGCGACGGGTCTGGTGGCCGAAGTGGACGCCGGCCTCCAGCAGCTCTTTGATACCGATCTGAGCCACTAACTGCTCCCTTGGTTTTTGGATTTACATCAGTCCGTTCACGGGGGTCGCGGACCTCGGCTATCCGAGGCAGGGCGCGATCCACGTGAACGGGATCGGGGACGGTCTCGACCAGTTTACGCAAGTTTTCGCCCGCCGCTACGTTTTCAGGTGTAGCGGGCCATTCGCTTCCCCTACCTTCAGCGGTGGCCCGTCCGCGGGCCGAACCTCCCTTCCCCTACCTCCGGTGGCTCGGTTCGCAACGTTCGGCGGGGCGGCTGTGGACGGGCCGCCCCGCCCTCTTTTTGGGCGGACGTGCCCATCCCGCCTACTCGCCGACTTCTGCGCGAGCCAGCGCCGCCACCAGGTCCGCCGGCAGCTCGGACCGCACATCGATCTCCTCAGACGTGACCGGGTGGACGAATGCGAGACGCGCGGCGTGGAGGAACTGGCGGGTGAGCCCGAAGCGGAGACGGGTGCCGTACTGGGGATCGCCGCACACCGGATGGCCGATCGCGGCCAGATGGACCCGGATCTGATGGGTTCGGCCCGTCTCGAGCACGACCCGCAGGAGCGCGGCGGTCGGTAGCAGGCGCTCGAGCTCGAAGTGCGTGCGCGCCTCGCGCGGCTCGTCTGAGTCGATCGACATCAGCTTGCGGTCTCGGCGGTGGCGCCCGATCGGCGCGTCGATGGTGCCGGTTCGGGCCGGCGGATGGCCGTCGACCAGGGCCAGGTACTCGCGCCGCAGCCGGCGCGCGGACAGGAGCGACTTGAGCGCGCGGTGGACGGCGTCGTTCTTGGCGACCACGAGCAGGCCCGACGTGTCGCGGTCGAGCCGGTGCACGATTCCCGCGCGCCAGGGCTCCTCGCCGCCGGCCGCCCGCCCGGCCAGGGCCTGGGCCAGCGTCCCTGCGAGATGACCGCGGGCGGGATGGACGACGACGCCGGCGGGCTTGTCGACCACCAGCAGGTACTCGTCCTCGTAGGCCACCTCGAACGACGCCTGGGCGTCGGGCACGAGCCCCGTCTCGAGCACCCCGTCGTCGATCTCGATCGCCTCCCCCGCCGCGACCAGATGGCGCTTGGGCACGAGCGCGCCGTCGACGCGCACCCGGCCGGCATCGATCAGGTTCTGGGCCTGGGCGCGGGATCCAACCGGGCCGGCCAGAAAGCGGTCGAGCCGGGTGCCGGCGGCCTGCTCGGGGACGCGCAGCTGCGTCGAGCTGTCCGCGCTCACGTCTCCGCGCTCACGACTCCTCGGCGGACGCCTTGGCCCGGGGGCCTTCGAGCACCCAGAGAAGCACGAGCACCGCGAACGTGATCGACATGTCGGCGACGTTGAAGGCCGGCCAATGCGGGAGCTTGATGAAGTCAGTCACGGCGCCGTTCGCGATCCGATCGATCAGGTTTCCGATCGCGCCGCCGGTCAGCATCCCGACCGGAAGCCACAGCCAACGCTTCTCGGGCCGGCGAATGAAGTATGCGATCAGAACGCCAAGCGCGATCAGCGTGAACACCAGCACGAGCGTGCCGCCGCCAGAGAACAGGCTGAAGGCGACACCCGTATTCCGTACGTGGACCAGCGTCACTCCGGGCAGGAACTTCTTCGTCTCCCCCACCGCGATGCCCGCCGCCAGCGTGTGCTTGGTGATCTGGTCCAACGCGATCACGATGGCCGCGACCAGGGCAGCGCGCGCGAACGCCACTGTACGAAGCGATCCCCTCGCCTGCGTCATCACCACCACGCGGGGATTCAGCCCGTGATCAGGTTGACCACGACCGTCCTCACGATGTACAGAACGATGATCGCGATCATCGGCGTGAGGTCGAACATGCCGATCGGTGGAATAAACCGTCGGAAGATCTTCAAATAGGGGTCGCACACGTCCCGGAGGAAGTTCATGACCCCGTCCGTGAAGCGGGAATACGGCGGCCGCATCCCGAGCGAGAACATCATCGTGAGCAGGATGTAGACAAAGATCAGGATGATGTAGACGAGGAACAGCGCACTCACGTAGTTGGCGATGTCGTCCCGGGTGACTGCCGCGATCACCATCAGCGCCCCCACTCGATGACGGCGTCGAACGCGGCCTGGAAAGCCGGACGCAACCCGCAGCGCTCCAGGGCGGCAAGGCCGCGCGCGGTGGTGCCGCCCGGCGAGGTCACCTCGCGCCGCACCGCCAGCGTGTCGTAGTCCCGGATCTTGAGCAGGGCAGCCGTTCCCGCCATCGTCTCGGCCACCAGCCGGCTGGCCAGGGCCGGCGCAACTCCGTGGCGGACGGCGGCATCGACCTGGGCTTCGACGACCAGAGCGTGGTACGCGGGGCCGACGCCCACCATTGCGTTGGCGGCATCCATCAGGCGCTCGGGGACCTTGACCACGTCGCCGACGCGGCCAAACAGCGCCAGCACCTCGCGTTCGAGGTCCGAGTCCACCTCCGCCTCGGGCGAGTAGCACAGGACGCCGCGTCGGACCTCTACCGGGGTGTTGGGCATGAACCGGAAGACCGGCACGCCGTACTCCTGGCGAAGCGAGCCGGCCCCGATGCCGCCCAGAACGGAAGCCACCGCCTTGGCGTGCCCACGGAGCTCGCGGGCGACGTCCTCGAACTGCGCCGGCTTGTGGCAGAGCACCACGAGATCGGCGCGGTCGGCCACCGCGACGTTCGATTCAAGGGCCTCACCCCCCAGCTCTCGCGCCAGTTCCTGCGCGCGTCCGGAGCCCCCGTCGGAGACCAGCACGGGATCGCCCCAGCCACGGGCGAGTGCCCGCGCCATATTGCCAGCGCCAATCAGACCGACAAGCATCTAGTGAAATCTATCGCTGGCGGGAATGCTCCCACCAACACGGCGTTCAGCTCTGGTTGAAGAAGCCCTTCTCAAGCAACTCCGCGCGCTGCTCGGCCGACACTTCGACGTTGCGCGGCGTGAGCAGAAACACCTTGTCGGCGATCCGTTGCATGCCGCCGTCGAGCGCGTAGGTCAGGCCGCTCGAGAAGTCGATCAGGCGCTTGGACAGGTCGTGATCGGTCTTTTGCAGGTTCAGGATGACGGGGATCGCGTCCTTGAACTTGTCCGCGACGTCCTGAACGTCGTTGAAGTTCTTTGGCTCTACGAAGTGCATCCGGTCAGCTCCTCCACGACCGTTGCCGCGCCCGCTCCCTACCGGCCGCAGCGAGGTCGTGCGGCGGTCGGCCTCGGGGTCGTCGGCGAAGATGTCGTCGAATTCGTCGCGCCGGCGGCGCGAGCTCAGTCGGCGCACGTTCTGCGACCGGTCGCTGTAGGCGTGCTGGGCCTCGACCTCCGGCTCTTGGTAGGGCTCGAGGTCCTCCTCGTACTCCTCGTCGTCCGCCAGCCCGAAATACATAAGCGTGCGGTGCCAGGTGTCGCGTAAGGCCATCTCGGATTGGGGTTTTCGCTTCCCGCGAGGGATTCCCTGCCGTGATTATGACGCTCTGGGACGTCGGGTCGGGAAGAGAGCTCTATCCGTGCGCAGGTCGGTAAAGGCTGGTGCCCAGGCGGACGATGGTGGCCCCCTCCTCGACGGCCACGATGTAGTCCTGGCTGGTCCCCATCGACAGCTGGGCCAGTCCGTGCTCGTGGGCGAGCTCACGCAGTGCCGCGAAGTGGCGGCGGCTGTCCTCGGGCGCGCCGGCGAGCGGCGGCATCGTCATCAGCCCGACCACCCGCACCGGCGAGCGCTCGAGGAATCCCGGCAGCTCCCCCGGCGCGATCCCGCTCTTGCCCTCCTCGCCCGCCACGTTGACCTCGACCAGGACCTCGGTCGAAACGTCGCCGTGGCGGCGAAGCTCCTCGAGCGCCGAGTCGCTGGCCACAGTCTCGATGTAGCGGACATACGGCAGCACCTGGCGGACCTTGCGGCTCTGGAGGTGGCCGATGAAGTCCCAGGTGAACCGGCCGGGATGTGCCTGGGCCTTCTCGACCAGGTCCTGCGCCCGATTTTCGCCGAGCAGCGTCAGACCCGCCTGTGCCAGGACGTCGAGCTCGTCCACCGGCACGTACTTGACGGCGGCGAGTATCTGCACCTCGGCGGGATCGCGTCCGGTGGCAGCGATCTCGGAGCGGACCCGCTCGAGGCTCGCCCGGACGGTGTCCGCCTCCAATCCCCTGATCAGCTCAACCATGCGAGTCCCGCCTGCCGGCCCGTCACGCCCCGATCACGGCGATGCGAGAAGAACAGCGACGGATCCGAGCAGATCGTGCACAGGCCGACGTCGTATACCCGCTCCACGCCGGCGCGCTCGAGCTGCTCGCGCGCGATTGCCTTCAGATCGAGGTTGCTCCCGCGGTGGACGTGGTCGCCATAGTCGGTGAACTCCCGCCGGACCTCGTCCCCCACCTCGTAGCAACAGCCACCTGCCCCTGGACCGATGGCCGCCTCGATCGGGCCGACCACGCCGAGCGCGCGGATCGTCTCCACCCCCGTGGCCAGGATGCCGCCGGCCAGACCACGCCAGCCGGCGTGGAGCATCGCGACCCCACCCCGCCCCGCGACGGCGATGGGCAGGCAGTCCGCAGTCATCACCATCGGCGCCAGATGTGGCAGCGCGGTCGCCTGACCGTCGGCCTCGGGCAGCTCCATACCCTCATCTGGGAGCGGCGCCACGCCCGCCGCCGAGGGTGTGCTGATCGTTCGTACGGTCGTACCGTGAACCTGGCGGATGTAGACGGGCCGATGCCCGACCTCGTCCTGGAGCCTGGCTCGATTTCGCTGAACGGCGTCGGCGCGGTCGTCGGTCAGACGGCCCAGGTTCAGGCTGGCGTATGGGCCCTCCGAGAATCCGCCCCGGCGGGTGGTGAACAGGGCCTGGGCCCCGGGGAGGTCGATCCCCAGATGCTCCCGACGCGCGTAGAACGGCTCAGGCAGTTTCGGCTCCATGCGCGCAGGCTACCCGGCAGCCTTCAGGGCCTCGGCTAGCTCCTGCTCGCGCCCGGACGCGCGCCGGTCGAGCTTGGCTGCCAGCGCCGCGCGCAGGCCGCGGCCGATGGCTGGACCTTCGGGCACGCCGGCGGCGAGCAGGTCGCGTCCGTCGATCTCGAGGCGGACGTGCCGCAGAGCCCCGAGCCAATCCCAGGCCTGGCGCTCTGGCCCGAGCGCGCCCGCGAGCGCCACGAGCTCGGCCGGCCCGTTGCCCGCGGCGGCGGCGATCTCCGACGCAGCCTCGGCGGCGGTCAGGGCGCTGGCGAGCCCCTCCGCGCGCACCGCGGTGGCGACGATCACATCGCGGTCCTCGGCCTCGAACGCCAGCGAATCGAGCAGCTCCGTCAGGTCCCCCGCGGGAACGCCGAGCGATGCGATACCCAGCACGAGTCGGTCCGGCCTCGCGTCGCCGGGCAGAAGCTCGAGCGCCCGGCGGGCCAGGACCTCGTCGGCGAGTCCGAAGCCGGGCTGCAAAGCGCGGTCGAGCCCGAGGTCGCGCAATCCGAGCAGCGCGCAAACCGGATCTCTTTCGCGCGCAAGCAACCTCAGCTCGGCGCCGACCCGCGGGCCGGTGACGGTCCCGAGCGCCCCGCCGTCGATCGCCTCGCCGGCGAGCGCCCGGGTGTGCGGCTCGATCTCGAAACCGAAACGGCTCGCGTAGCGCGCCATCCGAAACAGGCGCGTGGGGTCGTCGATGAAGCTCCGATCGTGGAGGATCCGGAGCCGGCCCGCGTCGAGGTCCTCGAGCGCGTTGGGAGCAGAACGTAGCTCTCCCGGGCGGTCACCGCCCAGGGCGATAGCAATCGCATTGACCGTGAAATCCCGCCGGATGAGGTCCTCGTCCAGCCGCGCCGGCGCCACGTCGGGAAGTGCCCCCGGACGGGGATAGGTCTCCCGCCGGGCGCGGCCGATGTCGTAGGTGAACCCGTCGAGCCGGACTGTCGAGGTCCCGAAGCGATCGTGGACCGTCAGCTGGCCACCCAGCGCGGCCGCGAGCGTGGCCGCGTCCTCCTCCACCACGAGGTCGAGGTCGAACGGGACGCCGCCGAGCAACAGGTCGCGGACCGCGCCGCCGACCAGGTAGACCCCCGGGCGGTCGTCCAGCCGCGCCAGCAGAGGGCGCGCCGCCGGCAGCGCCCGGACGCGCTCGAGCAGCTCGTGACGCGGTGGAAGTAATTCCGGCATAAGCAATAGTTTCTTCCCAAGGGCCTGCCGGGACCCGGCTGGCTAGCATTGCCCGCCATGCCGAGTCCCGGTTCTCGCCGCTGGCTGCGGTGGGGGCTCGTCGCCCTGGTCGTCGTGCTCGTGGTGGCTGGAGGGGCGGTGGCGTTCGTCCTGGCCCACGCGCCGCACAACGTCTCCCACCCGAATGTCGAGTTCACGCGTCCGACCACGACGACGACCCCAGCCAAGACCCCCGTCGACAATTTCTCGTGGCCGCGCTACGGGTTCGACGCCGAGCGCACGCATTTCTACTCGGGCCCCAACCCCCCCGAGCCGCCGCTGCACGTCGGCTGGCGCTTCCAGGACTACGCGCTGCTCGAGTTCCCGCCCGTCATCTACCAGAACAACTTGTACCTGGTCGACGATGACGGCTCGGCCAAGGCACTGAACAAGCGCAACGGGCAGAAGCTGTGGGAGACCAAGGTGGGGACGCTGGCCGCAGCCTCCCCCGCGCTCGGCATCAGCCAGGGGCTGATGTACGTCTCGCTCCTTTCCACCAATCCCCACCCCGGGTCGACGCCGGGCAACGGTCGATTCGCCGCCCTGTCGATGAAGACCGGCCAGATCGTGTGGTCGAAGAAGATCCCGGCCGGCACCGAGTCCTCGCCGATCGCCTGGGGCAACGCGGTGTACTTCGGCGACCAGAGCGGGACCGTGTACTCGCTGAACGCGACCACCGGGCAGGTCAACTGGACCTATCACGCCAGCGGTCCGGTCAAGGGCGGCCCGGCCCTTTCCAACGGCGTTCTCTACTTCGGGGATTACTCGGGCCGGGCGTACGCGGTCAACGCGGCGACGGGCCACCAGGTCTGGGCCGTCAACACCAACGGCGCCGACCTTGGGTTCGGCTCGGGCAACTTCTACTCGACGCCGGCCGTGGCATTCGGCCGCGTCTACATGGGCAACACGGACGGGCGCGTCTACTCGTTCGCGCAGAAGACGGGTCAGCTCGCCTGGGCGACCGGGACGGGAGCCTACGTGTACGCATCGCCAGCCGTCGAGGACACCCCAGGGCTCGGGCCGACCGTATATCTGGGGTCCTACGACGGAAACTTCTACGCCTTCAACGCCCAATCCGGCGCGATCCGGTGGAAGCACCCGGCCGGCGGCAAGATCTCGGGGTCGGCGACGATCGTGGGCAACGTCGTCTACTACTCCGACCTCGGCACCAAGACAACCGCCGGGCTCGACGTGCGCACTGGCCACCAGGTCTTCTCGTTCCCCGACGGAGCGTTCAATCCCGTCGTCTGCGACGACACGGGAACGATCTACCTCAGCGGCTACACGATGCTCTACCAGATGCTTCCCAGTCGCTGAACACCAAGCTTGCACGGCGCGCTAACTTAATCTCTACACCGCACTCGCAGCGACTCAACACAATGTCCACGCGGCGCCTCGGGGTAACCGTGAAATCCCCGCATAGGGCGCGCAATCGGGCTGGCATGGAACGTGCGTTCGGGAGCTTCTTGCTATCCTTGTTCGCCTATGCGTTGTCGTAGTGGAAGTCACTGCCAGGAGCCGGCCGTGCAAGGCCGCAGGTTCTGCGCGTCGCACGCCGAAGAGCTCGATCGCATGCGCGAGGAGCTCAAGGACGCTGCTGCCGCCCGAATCGGTCGCGGTCGCCCCAAGCGGTCGTCTACGTGCTGCCGCCCTGGCTGTTATGAGCCCCGCGTTCCGCCTGCCGCGTATTGCGATGCGTGCTCGGCTGCCGGATACGTGGAAGAGGCCGCTTAGCGCGGCCGCTTCAGTTCGGGCAAAGATAGAAACTAGATACAGCCGGATGAGGCTTCGGCGGCCCCACGGACGCCGAGCTAGGGGAATCCGGCCCGGTCGCGTCCCGGGCCGCGTTTCTGGTTGGGCCGGATTCCCAGGCGAGGCCCATAATCGACGGGTCGGACAGGCGAACCCGTCGCGGTTAGGTGAGCCTTGATCTCGCTCACCGTGTGCTGTCCGTAGTGCAGGATCGATGCGCACAGCACGGCGTCGGCACCTGCCTGGAGCGCCTCTGCCAGATGCTCGAGCTGCCCGGCCCCGCCTGAGGCGATCACCGGCACCTCGACCGCGCCGGCGATGGCCGCTGTCAACGGCAGGTCATAGCCGGCGTTGGTGCCGTCCCGGTCCATGCTGGTCAAGAGGATCTCCCCCGCTCCCCGTTCGGTCCCCTCGCGCGCCCACGCGACCGCGTCGCGGCCGGTCGGCGTGCGGCCGCCGGCGACGTACGCCTCCCACATCCCGATCCCGTTCTCATGCGTCTTCGCGTCGATCGCCAGCACCACGCACTGGGCCCCGAAATTGGCCGCCAGCTCGTCGATCAGCTTCGGTCGGGCCAGCGCCGCTGAGTTGATCGACACCTTGTCCGCGCCGGCGTCAAGGACCGCCTGAGCATCGGCCACCGAGCGGATGCCGCCGCCGATCGTGAACGGGACGAACACGTCATCTGCGGTGCGGCGGGCAAGCTCGACGACCGTCTCGCGCCGGTCGGAGGTCGCGGTGATGTCGAGGAACACAAGCTCGTCGGCCCCGGCGGCGTCGTAGCGGCAGGCCAGCTCGACTGGGTCTCCGGCGTCGCGCAGATTCAGAAAACCGACGCCCTTGACCACGCGGCCGCCGTCGACGTCCAGACACGGGATTACGCGCTTGTAGTGCATTCAGTGCCCATCCAGCACCGACTGGGCCTCGGCGACGGTGAACTGCCGCTCGTACAGGGCCTTGCCGACGATCACGCCGTTCAGGTTGACCTGGCGCAGCTCGACCAGGGACCGCAGGTCCTCCAGCGAGCCGACGCCGCCGGAATAGGCATAGGTGCCGCGCACCGCCTCGGCCACGCGGCGGGCGCCCTCGAGATCCGGGCCGACCAGCAGGCCATCGCGCTCGATGCTCGAGTAGACGAACCGGCGCACCCCGCGCGCACCCAGCCGCTCAATCACCACCTCGATCGGGATGTCGGTCTGCTCGGTCCAGCCGGCGCCGGCCAGACGGCCCTCGCGCGCGTCGATCGAGACCACGACGCGGTCGCCGAACTCGGCGAGCGCCTCGTCAAGGAAGTCGATGTCCCGGTAGGCGGCGGTGCCGATCACCACCCGCGCCGCGCCGGCGGCGACCGCATCGCGCACGGCACCGATCGTCCGCAGGCCGCCGCCCACCTGAACCGGCAGGGGAAGCTCCGCGGTGATCCGCCGAACGTGATCGATGTTGACCGGTGCGCCCTGCTTGGCGCCGTCGAGGTCGACCACGTGGATGCTGCGCGCGCCCTCATCGACCCAGCGCCGCGCCGCGTCGAGCGGGTCGGCGTCGTACACCGTGCTCTGGTCGAACTCCCCGCGGGTCAGGCGCACCGCCTTCCCGTCGAGGATGTCGACCGCCGGCAGGAGGATCATGCCCGTGCGCCGGCGAGGCCCACGCACACCCCCACGAAGTTGTGGAGCATGCGCAACCCGTCCCGCGAGGACTTCTCGGGGTGGAACTGGACGCCGAACACGTTCTCGCGGCCGACGATCGTGGCGAACCGCTCGCCGTACTCGGTGCTGCCGATCACGTCGTCCGGATCACGCGGGCGCGCCGCGAACGTGTGCACGTGGTAGAAGGGGCAGCCGGCGCGCGGGAGCTCCGCGGTCAGTGGCGAGGGGCGTTCGAACCGCACCTCGTTCCAGCCGATGTGCGGGATGCGCAGGCCCGTGTCCTTCAGACGTGTGACCTCGCCGCCGATCAGGCCGAGCCCGGCCGCGCCGCCCATCTCCTCAGAGGTGTCGAGGAGCAACTGCATCCCGAGGCAGATGCCGAGCAGCGGCTTGCCCTGGCTCACGAGATCGCGGATCAGCTCGGGCAGTGCGAGCGCGTCGAGATTTCGCATCGCCTGCGGGAACGCGCCCACACCGGGCAGCACCAGCCCGTCCGCGCGTCCGAGCTCGTCGTGGTCGCTGGTGATGCTCGCCTGGGCGCCGACGTGCTCCAGCGCCTTCTCGACCGAGCGCCGGTTCCCCATCCCGTAGTCGATCACGGCGACGCGCGTCACACCAGCGTTCCCTTCGTGCTCGGGACTCCGTGCTCGCTCGCGTCTAGGGCGATGGCGCTTCGCAAGGCTCTGGCCAGCGCCTTGAAGGTGGCCTCGATCACGTGGTGGGCGTTGGTGCCCCGCTCGGCCGTGAGGTGGAGGGTCAGCTTCCCGTTGAGCGCGAGTGCCCGGCAGAACTCCTCCAGAAGCTCGTGGTCGAAGGTGCCGGTGGCACCGGGAGGCAGCGGCACATCAAAGGCGCACAGCCCGCGTCCGGAGATGTCGATCGCGCACGACACGCGGGCCTCGTCCATCGGGATCGTGGCCTGCCCGAAGCGGGTGATTCCGGCGCGGTCACCGAGCGCCTCGTCGAGCGCCTGGCCGAGGCAGATGCCAACGTCCTCGACCGTGTGGTGAGCGCCGGTCTGAAGGTCCCCACTCGCCTTGACGACCAGATCGAGGCGGCCGTGGCGGGCGAGCAGGTCGAGCATGTGGTCGAAGAAGCCGACGCCGGTGTCGCGCTCGCCGGCGCCCTGGCCGTCGAGCACCAGGCTCACCTGGATGTCGGTCTCGGCCGTCTTGCGTTCGATCAGGGCGCTCCGGGTCATTGTCGTCGGCGCCCATTGTCGCGAACTCGGGCCTCCATCGACCGGGCGTGCAGCTCGAAGCCCTCGGCGCGGGCGAGGGGCACGGCAGACCGGGCGAGCTCGTCCGGGTCGCCGATGCGAACCTCGGTGAAGCGGCGCAGGAAGTGCTCGGGGCTGAGGCCGGAGGCGAAGCGGGCGGCACCGTTGGTCGGCAGGATGTGGTTCGAGCCGGCGATGTAGTCGCCGAACGCGGTGCCGACGTTCACGCCCACGAACAGGCAACCGGCCTTCGTGACCCGGTCGGCAAGCTCCTCGGCGCCGGCGCCCATGAGTTGGAGATGCTCGGGCGCGAACGCCTCCGCGACCGCCAGCGCCTGGTCTGGATCGATCACGTGCACCAGGGCGCTGACCGCTCCTGTGTCCGGGGCCTCTTCCAGGCGTCCGGCGAGCTCGTCCAGCAGCTCGGGTGCGTCGGAGACGGCGACGACGAGCGAGCCGGCGCCGTGCTCCGCCTGGGCGAGCAGGTCAAGCGAGAGCATCTCGAGGTCCGCCTCGCCGGTGGCGATTGCCAGCAGGTCGCTCGGACCGGCGAAGCCGTCGATTCCCACCTGCCCGAACACCTGCCGCTTGGCCTCTTGCACGAACAGGCTTCCGGGACCGACGATCACGTCGACCGGGGCCACCGACGCGGTGCCATAGGCAAGCGCCGCGATCGCCTGGGCTCCGCCCATCCGGTAGACGACGCTAGCGCCCGTCATGTGGCAGGCCGCGAGTACGACCGGGTTCACGTCGCCGTCGCTGCCGGGGGGCGCGCAGACCGCGATGTGCTCGACTCCGGCCAGCCGCGCGGGGACGACGCCCATCACGACCGTGCTCGGGTACGGGGCCCGCCCCGCGGGGACGTAGACGGCCGCGCGAGACACCGGTGCGTGGCGGAGCACAACCCGGTTCTCCCCCACCTGCACCGACTCCCCGAGGCCGGCCCGCCAGCCCACCATCACCGTCTCCAGGTTCTCGATCGCGCGCTCGAGGGCGTGGCTGATCTGCGGGTCGAGGGCGGCCGCGGCCGCTTCCAGCTCGTCCGTGTGGACTCGGATCGGTTTGGGCTCGGCACCGCCGGTGTCGAAGCGCTGGATGTAGTCGAGCAGGGCGGTTTCGCCGTGGGCGCGGACCTCCGCGACGATCTCCGCGACCGTATCGCTGACCGACCCGGGCGCCGGGATCAGCTCTCTCAGGGCTCGTGCCGTGTCGGCCGCGTCGCCGTCAACGGTGAACCGTTCACATCGCATGGAGCCGCTCCAGCAGGGCGTCGATGGCGGGAGCCTTCAGCTTGTGCGAGACGGGGTTCGCGATCAGGCGCGCCGTACTGCGGGCTATCTCCTCGCGTACTACGAGCCCGTTTTCTCTCAGTGTCGCTCCGCTCGCGGTGAGATCCACGATCCCCTCGGCCAGCCCGGTCAGCGGTGCGAGTTCGACCGATCCCTTGACCTCGACGATCTCGGCCTGGCGACCGGTGTCGAGGAAGTAGCGACTGGCGATCCGCGGATATTTGGTGGCGATTCGCATCACGCCCAGACGCCTGAGCGCCTCGGCGGCGGGATCCTCGCCCGCCACCGTCGCCAGCACCATCGTGCACCCGCCGTAGCCGAGGTCGAGCAGTTCATACAGGTCGCGCTCGGACTGTTCGAGCAGCACGTCCTTGCCGGTGATCCCCAGGTCCGCGGCACCCGCCTCGACGTAGGTGGGGACGTCTGAGGGGCGCATGGTGACGATGCCGACGTCTTCGAACAGCAGCTTGCGATCGTTCTCGCGGAGCTCGAGCGTCGCGATGCCGAGGCGATCGAGGAGCTCGAGCGTCTCCGTGAACAGCGACCCGCGCGGAACCGCGATCCGCAACTCGCTCATGGCAGGTGCCTTGGGCTGCGGCCGCGTTCCTCGCTGGTCAAGGCGATGTGCAGCCGCTCCACGTTCAGAGCGAAGCCGACGGCGGGCAGCGGCCGCCCGAACTGCCCGAGCAGATCGTCATAGCGTCCGCCGATCCCGATCGGAATGCCGTACCCCGGGTCGTAGACCTGGAACACCGCGCCGGTGTAGTAACCGAGGCCGCGCACCAGCCCCAGGTCAAAGATGATCCTCCCGGCGACCTCGGGCGCGAGTAGGGCATGCACCGCGCGCATTCCGGTGGCGGCCGCCTCGAGCGGGCCCGACAGCGTCTGGAGGACCTCGGGCCCGCCCCGGCGCTGCGGCACCCGGAGCAGGAGCTCGGCATCTTCGGCGTCGAGGCCGAGTGCGTCGACCTCCTTTTGCAGGCCGACGAAGTCGCCGTTGGCCAACTCGGTCAGGATGCGCTCGCGCCCGTCCGGCTCGACGCCCAGGCGGTCCAGGAGCTCGGAGTACAGAGACGAATCGCCCAGGCCGATCCGGTAGGTCTGCAGGCCCGCCGCATCGAGCGCGTCGCACAGGACGGTCAGGACCTCCGCCGTCCCCTCCGGTGCGGTCGCCCCGATCAACTCGATCCCGGCCTGGAGGAATTCGCGCGACTGCCCGCGTTGCGGGCGGACGCTGCGGTAGGCGTGCGCGAAGTAGCTGAAGCGCAGGGGCGGCTCGGCCTCGCGGTAGCGGGTGGCGACCAGACGCGCGATCGGAATCGTCATGTCCGAACGCAGGACGAGCACATTCCCGAGTTCGTCGAAGACACGGTACGCGGGCTCGCTCGCGGTCGGGTTGGTGCGGGCGAAGGTGGTCTCGTACTCGAGTGCCGGCGTGTACACCTCGCCGTAGCCATCGCGCTCGAACACCGCGCGGATACGGTCGGTCATGGCCCGCAGCTCCCGCATCTCGTCGGGCAGGAAGTCGCGCGTTCCGCTGGGGATGCGATCGACCATCGCCCGGGAATGTGTCAGCTATGGAGTGCCGGGGCTGTTCTCGTCAGACCGAGACCGGCACGTCGTCCTCGCGCTCGATCCGGGCGCCGAGATCGCGCAGGCGCTCGTCGATGCGCTCGTAGCCGCGGTCGATCTGGCGGATATTGCCGATCTCGGAGGCGCCGTCGGCGGCGAGCGCGGCGATCAGCATGGCCATCCCGGCCCGGATGTCAGGCGACTCGACCCGCTGGCCGTGCAGGCGGCGGGGGCCCACGACCATCGCACGGTGGGGGTCGCAGATCGTGATCGAGGCTCCCATCATCACGAGCTTGTCGACGAAGAACAGGCGGTTCTCGAACATCCACTCGTGGATCATCACCGATCCCTCGGCTTGGGTCGCCAGCGCCAGCACGACGCTGGTCAGGTCGGCCGGGAAGGCGGGCCAGGGACCGTCCTGGATCTTGGGGATGTACTCCCCGGCGTCGTTGCGGATCACGAGCTGCTGGTTGCCGGGAACGATGATGTCGGCGCCGCGGGCCTCGGTGCGCAGGCCGAGGCGGTCGAACACGAGCCGGATCATCCGCAGATCCTCGGGGAACGTGTCGCGGACGATCAGCTCACCCCCGGTCACTCCGGCCAGGGCGATGAAGGAACCGATCTCGATGTGGTCGGGGGCGATCCCGTGCGTGCAGCCTCGCAGGCTGGCCACGCCGTGGACGGTCATGACATTCGACCCGACGCCGTCGATGTGGGCTCCCATCGCCATCAGCATCCGGGCGAGGTCCTGTACGTGGGGCTCCGAGGCCGCGTTGCGGATCACAGTCGGGCCTCGCGTCAGCGCGGCCGCCATCAGCGCGTTCTCGGTGGCCATCACCGAGGGCTCGTCCATCAGGAAGTCGCATGGCCGAAGTCCCAGCGGCGCCTCGAGCTTGATGTGGCCGTGATCCTCATCGACGGAGGCGCCGAGCGCTCGGAAGGCATCCAGGTGCGGATCGAGCCGCCGGCGGCCGATCACGTCGCCGCCGGGTGGGGGCATCTGTGCGCGCCCAAACCGGGCCAGCAGCGGCCCCGCGAGCAGGAACGAGGCACGGATCCGCTCGGCCAGCTCCCGGTCGACGTCGGTGCTGTCGACGCTCGAGCAGTCGATCGAGATCTCGCCCGCGCCGAGCCACTGGACCCGCGCACCAAGCTGCTCGAGCAGCAGTGTCATCGCCTCCACATCCCGGATCCGCGGGACGTTGCGGAGGATCACCTCGTCTTCGGTCAGCAGGCACGCGGCGAGGATGGGCAGCGCACCGTTCTTGTTACCGGCGGGAACGATCGTGCCCGAGAGGGGCACTCCGCCTTCGATTACGAACTTTTCCATAGGTGGCCGGAGCGTACCTTGTCGGGTCGGCGGCACCGCCACGCGGGTTGCGCGCCGTTTTTTGGTGCGAGACGTGGGCGTTGTGCGGCGAACAACGATCTGCTGTTCGGCCGGGGTTTCTCGCGCCCGCGATGCGTCTGGGTGGACAGGCGAACCAGGCTGTGTCGGCGGTCCACCGGTCGTCGGACCCGTCTGCAGACGCTCAGCTACGCTCCCGTCCATGCAGTCTCTGAGTTCGCGTCAGGGGGCCTGGGACCTTCTTTGCGAATGGACGTCGTCTGATTCGCTGCGCCGCCACATGCTGGCCGTGGAGGCCGCCATGCGCGCGTACGCGCCACGGTTCGACGGTGACGAGGACCTTTGGGGACTGACCGGACTGCTGCACGATCTCGACTACGAGCGCTATCCGAATCTGGAGGACGGACATCCGCGCTACGCGCTGGCCGAGCTCGAGCGGCTGGGTTACCCGCCCGAGCTGGTTCGCGCCGTGGCCTCCCATGCCGATTTCCTGGGCGTCTCCCGCGACTCTCCGATGGAGAAGACACTGTTCGCCGTCGACGAGCTCTCCGGGTTCGTGCTGGCGGTCGCCTATGTCCGCCCCGAGGGCCTGGTCGGGATGACGCCGAAGTCGGTCAAGAAGAAGCTTAGGCAACCCAGCTTCGCGGCCGCGGTCAATCGCGAGGAGCTCCAGAAGGGAGCCGAGGAGCTCGGCGTCGACTTCGACGAGCACCTCACGATCGTGATCGGGGCGCTGGCCGAGCGGCGGGATGAGCTCATGCCCGCCGGCGCGGCGCCTGGCGCTTAGGGTCGCCTCGGGGCGCGCGTGACGTCGCGCGACGCGCGGTGCAGCTCGTACTCGGCGAAGCTCGCGACGACGCCGAGAGGCTCGGTCAGCCGGGCGAGCTCAATCGAGTGACGGACCGGCCCGTCGCAGATCACGGTGAGACGGCGCGAGCGCTCGGCTAGACGCCTCTGGACGCTGAGCAGGGCATGCAGGCCGAGCGAGTCGATGAACTCGGTCCGCGTCAGGTCCATCACGACATCGCCGTGGCGCCGGCGGACGACGTCGTCCAGCGTCGTTGCCAGCCTCGGGATGGTCAGGACGTCAAGTTCGCCGGCGACGCTCACCACGGTTTCGTGGGCGTCGTGGCGGGTCGACAGCGTGAGCTGAATCGGGCCCCGCGGACGGAGCGAACCGCCGATCGTCCCATCGTGTGCGGATCTGCTCATGGCATGTGCTGTGCCTGTTGGCCGGTCCTGTGACAAATCGTAGGGAGGACGATCCGGCGGCGAGCCGGCCCGCTTCCCTGGGTCATGGCCCGCTGACCTTTTTCCCGTGCGGGGGCTCGCGAAAACCGCTTCGGATCGCCGGGAAGCCGGCCGGCATTGCCGTCCGCCCAGGGCACCGGGTCCAGGTCGGCTATGGTCCGCCGGCATGGCCGACCCGATCAAGATCGTGGTGCTGGAAGGGGACCAGACCGGGCAGGAGTTGCTCGAGCAATCGGTGCGCCTGCTCGATCCGGGGCTGCTCGGAATCGAGCTCGCGCTTGAGCGCTTCGATCTCTCGCTGGATCATCGGCGGGCGACCGGGAATGAGGTCGTGACCGACGCGGCTCGGGCGATGCTCGAGGCGGGGCTCGGGCTGAAGGCGGCCACCATCACGCCGGAGGGGGCCGGCGATGTTGGCTCGCCGAACCGCATCCTGCGTGAGGAGGTCGACGGCAAGGTGATCGTGAGGACCGGCCGGCGCCTGCCGGGCGTGGCGCCGATCGCCGGGGTGCACTACCCGATCTCGGTCGTGCGTATGGCCGTCGACGATGCCTACGGCGCGAAGGAGAGCCGCGACGGCGAGGCCGGATCCGAGTCCGAGATCGCCTACCGGACCGAGAAGATCACCCGCTCCACCTGTCGCGCGGTGGCGGAGTATTCGTTCCGGACGGCCGCCAAGATGAACGCACGCGTATACGGGGGCCCGAAGTGGACCGTCTCGCCCGTGTACGAGGGGATGTTGAAGGAGGAGCTCGACGCGGCAGCCGCGCGGCACCGGGACATCGCGTATGAGCCGGTCCTGATCGACGCCACGTACGCCGGGCTGATGTCAGGCGCGACCGACGCGCCGCTCGTGATCCCGGCCCTGAATCGCGACGGCGACTGCCTGTCGGACCTGGTCCTCCCCATGTTCGGCTCGATCGCCGGCGCCGAGTCGGTGCTGCTCGCCTTCGACGAGGACTATCAGACCAACGTCGCCATGGCCGAGGCGCCACACGGAACCGCGCCGGCCCTCGAGGGCAAGGACGTGGCCAACCCGCTGGCCATGATCCTGGCCTGCGGCGCGCTGCTGCGCCACGCGGCCGACCACCACGGCCCCGCGGCCGAGCGCGCCTCGCGCGCGATCTACGAGGCCGCCCTGGAGACGATCGCCTCCGGGATCAAGACACCGGACCTGGGTGGCGGCGCCGGGACGACCGAGTTCACCACCGAGGTGGTCAACCGGGTGGCGACCAAGATCGAGGTGTGGGGCTCGCTCGGGTCGGCCGCCTAGTGTCCCGCTCGGGACTGCCGGCGGCCGCGGGCGCGTGACCGCGAGCGGATAGGCGATCGTGATCACCGGGGCCCACACGATCATCTACACCGCGGAGCCCGAGCGGGTCCGTGCCTTCTTCGCCGACGTCCTCGGGTTCCCGTCGGTCGACGCCGGCCACGGGTGGCTGATCTTTGCCCTTCCGCCCGGGGAGCTCGCTGCGCATCCCGCACAGGGTGGCGCCGGGCGCCAGGAGCTCTACCTGATGTGCGACGACCTGCAAGAAACCATGCAGGAACTTCGGGCCAAAGGGGTCGAATTCAGCCGCCCGATCCACGAGGAGCGGTGGGGTCATGTCACGGCAATCAGGCTTCCCGACGCGGGTGAGCTCGCCCTGTATGAGCCCAAACACCCGTTGCCGCCGCGCTGATTGATCGCGGCGTTTGCCTCGGTCCGTCCGGAGGGCCGGAGAGGATCCGCTGGGACCTTCGCCGATGGCCGCCGGGAGCTTCGCCGCGGACCTTTTGGGCGCCGGTCCTGGTCCCTCGTTCCGTCCGACGCGCCCCCTACTCTATCGAACATATGTTCCGTTCTTCAGCCAACCGCATGCGCGCCTGGATGGAGCTCGTCGACGACTTCCTCGGCGACCCACCGGCTGACGCGCACGATGATCCAGAGCCCTGGGAGACGCACCCCCATCGCCGCCCGCTGCGCTGGCAGCGCGAGCGGCGGGGCGGCAGCGTTCCGGCCGCTCCGGCGTATTGCCTGTGCCCGATCCGACGCGCCCCGAATGCCGGCGGAAGGGACGAGGTCCTGCGTTAGGACAGTCAGCGGCGAGGTCGGCTCGATCTCGCGCCAAGTCATTCCTCAGGGCTCCGCCGGGCCAGCCAGGGTGCCGGCCCGGGCGCTCGCTATCTCAGCTCTTTGAGTGCGAGGAGTGCCCGGGCCGACGACCAAGTGCTCGCCGACGCGCTTGGCTCGACCCTGTCAGAAGCTGGAGTCCCAGGTGTCGCTGAAGCTGTTGCCGTTCACCGGCGCCGCGGTCGGGCAGGCGTTGGCGTTGGTGGTGAGCAGCAGCTGGCCCGGCGGCTTGGACTGTCCTACGCAATCGAGGTAGTAGCCCGCGGTGTCGTCCTCCGTCGGGATGTCGTAGACGGTGCCCCCGTGGAAGCCGGCGATGCCTGAGGTGACCCCGCCCGAGGTTATGGTCCCGTTGCTGAAGGCGTTCTGGCCGTAGTCAACCAGGGGCAGGACCTGCACTGGAGCGGGAGGCGGCGGCTGGGTCGCGGGGCGTTCGATGATCCACTCGCCGCTTGAGTCGAGGCACGTGTCGGCGGCGCACGGCTGCGTCACGGAGAAGTTGTTGCCGCGCGTCGTCGGGTCCGCCAGGGTCAACGTGTAGTTGTTGTTGCCGGCAGCGCCAGGGGTGACGGTGACGGAGGCGCTGATCTGGTCTCCCGGCCGAGGACAGTCGACATTGTCATTGATGCACTGGGTCGTACCCTCCTGCACCGTGCCGGCCGGGTACATCTCATACCAGACGTAGTAGTAGAGCACGTCCTCATAGCACTGCTCGGCCGTGCCGAGCTGCTCTACCGTCTGGTCGGAGTAACCGTCGATCCCCACCCACTGAGCGGCGAAGGCGTCCTGGTTACGGTAGTCCCCCTGCGGACACGTCACGCGAGGGATGGTCCAGTGCCCGCTCACGCCCGAGACCGTCGACGAGCCCGTCTCCTGATCCGCATAGCCTCCCCAGTTGATCGACGGAGCCGATTGCACTCCACTACTGGCAACCACGCGGGGGGCCAGGTGGGCGCGTACATGCGGCACGGTGGCGGTCGTCGGGGCGTGAGCCCGGATCATGGGCGCGTGCGATGACAGGTATTGCTCGAACGCGGCTCGAGCCTGGGCGGCCATCGCCTCTCGGTTCGCCTGGGACGCCGCCGGTCTCGAATGGGCCGGGGATTGCGTCAAGACCACGCTCAGGGCCACCCCCATGACCGCGATCACAGTGAACGATCTCTTCATCAGAAACCCCCTTCTTGCCAGGCAGGCATGGACACGAGACGTTGCACCCCAGCCGTCGAGGACCGGAGCCCTCGACCGACCGAGCGACCCTAGACCTCCGATGCCCGGAAATCAAGTGCGTAGGAGGGTTCACTTCCGCTCGACTCGCCAGGGCAGGTGTGGCGGCCCCGCCAGGTCGCGCAGCCTTTTGCCACCCCGCGAGCGAGCCGGGTCTGTCAGCGATCCGGGGCTGTCACCAATCCGAGGCTGTCAGCGATCCGGGGCTGTCACCAATCCGAGGCTGTCAGCGGTCCGGGTCTGTGAGCGGTCCGGGCCGGCGCTATGCGCTATGCGCCAAGGAAAGCCACACGTACCGTCATCAGTGCGGCGTGCGCGCCCAGGATCACACCCTCGGGATCCCCCGTGGTCTGACCATTCGGCGAGCTGGCCAGCGCGACCAGCACCGCAATGAAGGTGCCCAAACCGAGCACCACGCAGATAACGAGCAAGACGAGTGCCTGCGGGTTGGCGCGAAAGAACTTAATCACGCCCTGCATTTACACGCTCCGCTGATTGGCACCCGTCTTGAAATTCAAAAATAACCGGCGGCGACCTACTCTCCCAGGCCCTTGCGGGCCAAGTACCATCGGCGCTGAGGGGCTTAACGGCTCTGTTCGGAATGGGAAGAGGTGTTTCCCCCTCGCCATAGCCACCGGAAACTGGTAGAGACCGGACTAAGCCGCAAGCGGCTTAGTCTCGGAGAAATCGAAGATTTCTCCACCCTTCCCGGGCCCTCAAAACCACACAGTGCCAATGCACGGATATCAAAATATCCGTCAAGCCCTCGACCCATTAGTACCGGTCTCCTACGAGTGTCACCACTCTTCCAGATCCGGCCTATCAACCTGGTGATCTTCCAGGGGTCTTACTCCCTCAAGGGGATG
>DATJRS010000138.1:0-6323 GCA_035504535.1 Solirubrobacteraceae bacterium
CACCAGGAGAGCAAGCCCACAGATGAGCGGAGCGATCCCGGCCGCGACGAGTCGGTGCGCGGGCCAGTGGGTCGTCGTGGTCTGCACCAGTACGCCGGCGCCGAAGGTCAAGAATATTGCGAGCCCGGTCAGCGCCGGCGACGGGTGATGTACGGACCGCGCGAGGTATGTTCCTGCGAGCCCGGCGAACAACCCGCCGACCGAAAATGCCGTCAACACGCCGGTGGCGGCGGCAGCGAACTGGCGCCGCGCGTTCGGGGGTGCGGCGAGTCGTTGCGGGTGATACTTCGGTCGGGGTTGGATCGCCGGGTGACCTTCGGGTGAGAGTGCCACCAGTGCTGTCCCCGCGACAAGGGCGACGAGCAGGACGACGAACGGGGTCGTTAACGGAACGCCCGCGTAGCGGGCCACGAGCCCCGCGATGAGAGGCCCGAGGGCCAGGCCACCGATATTCGCGCTCGTAGCCACGATTCCGGCTCGGCGAGTGTCGGCCTCGCCAGGGACTCCGTCTAGATCGGTGATGAACGCGGTCGCCGTCGCCAGGGCCGCACCGAGCGCAAGACCTGTGAGAACACGCGCGACGAGCAGCCCGGCGAGGGATCTCCAGACGAGGAAGACGACCGTGGCCAGGGCGCCCGTGCCGAGGGCGGGGAGCAGCACTGGTCGCCGGCCATACCAGTCAGACAGGTGCCCCACGAGAACAAGACTCGTGACGATCCCAAGCGCGTAGACCGCGTATACGATCGTGAGGGTGATCGAAGCGAGATGCAGTCGGTGCTCGTATAGCCCGTAAAGGCTGCTCGGCGCAGTCGAGAGTGCCGACACGGCGAGGAACGCAAACGCGACCACCCAGAACCCGGCGCGCCGCGACAGCCGCGGCCACACGGCAGCGGCCATCCCGCGATGTAACGCACCCCGACCACCGTGGACGGTCGCGTGGGGTTGCTGATGATCTGAGGTCTCAGGCATGACTTCCTTCCCGATACTCAGGCGACGAGCTGCTGTCCGCCATCGATGTCGTAGGTCGCACCGGTGACCGCTGTGTTGATCATGACGTGCACGGCGAGCGCGGCGACGTCCGCCGGGCCGACCACGCGCCCGATGGGTAGCGTGGAGCGCAGCTCCTCGCGTCGCTTGTCGAGGTCGTCGCCCAGTAGGGACGCCGACAACGGGGTGTCGACGAATCCGGGCGCGATGAGGTTGACCCTGACGGGCGCGAGCTCGAGGGCGAGACTCGCTGTCAGCGCGGGCAGGCCGGCGGTGACCGCCGAGACGATCGCGCCGCCCGGGCGTATCCGCCGACCGGCCGTCCCGCCGATGAAGAGAAGCGAACCTCCGGGTCGCACACTCCTGCGGGCGTTGCGGGCGACCGCGAGCTCGAGCAGCATGTGCCCGCCGATGGCATCTCGAGCCTCCTCGGTGTCCATCTCGAGCGGCGGTTTGTAATGCGGGCCCGGACCGGTGAGCATCACATGGTCGATCGGCGTCGGCAGATCGTCGAAGAACCGCTCTAGCGCGACAGGATCGTTCACGTCGAACGCCGCGGTGGCTTGAGCATCGAGTTCGAGCTTGGCCCGCTGAAGCCGTTGGGGGTCGCGGGCTGCTAGGACGACGTCGGCGCCCTCAGTCCGGGCGCGTCGCGCGGTTTCGAGACCGATCCCGGCGCTCCCGCCGATCACGACGACGATTTGACCAGCCAGTTCTGGCGCACGGGGTGATACGGTGGTGGCGATTTCGGCGGTCATGGCGGCTCCCAGCGATTGGTTTCTCCCGGTGGACGACGCTCACCGGGCGAGGAAAGCGTTGACTTCGGCGGCGACTTCGGTGGGGTACTGGAACAGGAAGCCGTGTGCCGCGTCGGGGTAGATCCGGATCCGCGCGTCCGGAATGAGGCCGGCCATCAGGTGGCTGAGCTTGGTCGGGATCATTAGATCGCCGTCGCCCTGGATGACCAGCGTCGGGTTCTTAATTCCGGTCAACCGCTGCAACCCGGCGTGGTCCGGGATGCCCCACTCGACGATCGCGTCGTACTCGGCGTCGCGCACGGCGTCGCTCGTAGGCTCGTCGCGCCCCTCGTGGCGTGCCATGAAGCGACCGAGGAACTCCATTCCCTTGGCCTGACTTGTTTCGGTGTGGGCGAACATGATGTACAGAAGGCTCTCCGGCTTGCTCTCGCCACGCGCGGCGGCCGCGATGTCATCCCGCCAGCCGTGCATCCCCGGCGCGCCCTTCGGGCCAGTCGCGGCCAGGACAAGCCGCCGGACGAGCGTCGGACGGACGAGCGCGATCTCCTGCGCGATGAATCCGCCGATTGAGAACCCGAGCAGGTCGATTTCGTCGAGCCCGATCGCCCCAACGAACGCGAGCATGTCCCTGGCCGCGTCCGCGATGGTCGGTCCGAACGTGCCGTTCGATGAACCTACGCCAGGGTAATCGACCAGGATTACCTCGCGCTCGGATGCCAAGGCGTCGGTGAGCGCGGGATCCCAGTTATCGAGGTTGCCGCGGAAGTGCTGCAACATTACGAGCGGGAATTCGGCCGGACTCCCGAACCGGCGGTAAGCGAGCTCGCACCCGGCCGCTTCGACGAGTTGTGTTGTGGCGGTGTTGTGCGTTCTTTGCGTCGTTGCAGCATGCATTCGATGTACCTCTTGACAGGGCTGGGCGTGAGGAGCGTGTGGCGGAGCGCGACGGGCGCGGTCATGCGTTGTCAGCGGTGACCGAGTCGAGAACGATCGAGGCATACTGGGCCGGGGCCTCTTCCCAGACGAAGTGACCGGCGTCGATCAGGACGACGCGGCTGTTGGGGAGCCGCTCGTCCAGGAACTCGGCGTTGGCGACCGGCACGACGCGGTCGTTCCGTCCGTTGATGATCGTCACCGGTGTGTTGATCTGCGGCAGCAGCTCGGCGAGTTGCGGTAACTCCTCGGGGTATCTGCGGGCGTAGCGCATGGACTCGACGAAGCGGTCGCCCTCATAGCAGTCGAGATAGTCGGCTCGGATGGCGTCGGGCACGCCCCCCGCGATCGTCCCCATCGCGGTGTTGACGATCACATGCGGGTCTATCCGGCGGTATTTGTCGAGGTCGGGGTCGAGCACCCATGATCGCAGCGGCTCGCCGAGCTGGATCGGGACTGCCGCTCCGCCGGTGCCCACGATCACGCTCGCGACCCGCTCCGGATGTGCCGCCACGGCGAACAGGGCAGCGGAGGTGCCCACGTCCGGCGCGACGATGTGGGGCCTGCCCAGATCGGCCTCGGCAATGAGCTCGGCCAGGAACCCGCCCATTGCTCGTGGAGACAGTAGGTCGTCGCGGCGTTGGGATGCGCCGAAACCCGGCAGGTCGATCGCGAACAGGCGTGCGTGCTCGGCCAACGTCGCCCACATCGAGGCGAACGCGTACACGCTCTCCGGCCACGGGCTTGTCATCAACAGCGTCGGTCGCTGTGAGCCGCCGCTGTCGGCGTACCGGATGTTCACGCCGTCGATCATGCGGAACTGCGGCGTGATCGCTGCGGTAAGTGACGTGGTCATCGAAGTTCCTTTCGGCTGTAATTGACCGTGTGTCGCCATACTTACTTCGGATCTACTCATGTGCCCAGGCGCGACGCTCGATGCTCTTCGCGAAGAGGGGCGTCTCCTGCTGATTGTGAGCTTCGGAATTCGGTCGGCGCGCGGTCCGGAACGGTTCGAAGGCCAAGCCTTGTTCGGCCAGGAACTCAAGCATCTCGGGCGGGGCGAAGCTCTGCACGGTGTTGGTCAACTCGCACGATTCACCGTCGAGCTTTCTGACCCGCAGATCCCAGATCACGTCGATCTTGGTCCGGCCGCCGGGGGTGAAGAGGTCCGAGTGAGAGACGAGCCGAAGGTGATCGGGTTCGGCGACCTCTTCGATGTAGTGCTGAACGATCGGACTCCCGCCGATTACCTCGACGTTGATCGACATCCGCCGACCGTCCGGCGCGGCGGTCGTCGCGGCGGCGTAGTGGGCCGGCGAACAGGCTTGGTACTCGTCATCCCGGAGCGAGAAGCACCAGGACGGAATGTCGACCGTTTCAATGGGTGCATTGACGATGGCCGTAGCGCTCGACTCCACCAATGAGCGTTCTTGCAGTAGGGCTTCGGTTGTGACAGCGGGCCTCTGGGTGGTAACAGCCATGCACATCTCCTTTTATCCTTGGCGAGAGCTTGATCGCTTCGTCTGCTCGAGGCGCTCCTGTAGACGGTGCTTAGATGGTTGGTGGCCGCCGGGCGCGCGACTCTGTGCTCAAAGTGTCGGAAGACCGGGGCTTCGTTCGCATCAGTGGACCCCTAGTCTGCGGTGTGGCCAGCGCAGTTGTGGGGGGCCCAGGCACGGCAGCGTGCGGTCAGCTCGCTGACGAGGTGAACAGGTCCTGAGCGTGGCACAACTGGTTACCGCATCACCGCGCACGGCTTCGCCCGCTTTTGCCGCAGCGGCGAAGGCCTGACCTTCATCGCCAACTTCCCGCCGTGTCTGTAAAGCGCCACTATCCCCGAGCCCACCGACACCTTCGACACCCAGGCCCTACAGCGATTCCTCCCCAGGATCGGCACGATCGGCGAGATGGTCCAGTTCTACTTCCCGTTTCACTTCTCCACGCCCGACGTGCCGTTCGTGCCGACCGCCGGCCCCGACACCGAGCTGTTCTTCGACGACGAGGTGAGCAACCAGGCCTGATCGAGTTACGCCGCTTCATCGTCGGTTTCATCGGGGCTTCGAGCCGGAAACGCCCCAAGTCTGGCAGTGACCGCCCAACATCGAGACGTGAGCACCGTCGGCCGCCTTTCCGAGCGGGTCGCGCGTCCGCGAGAGCTCCTCTGCGCCTGCGCACCCAGTAAGACCTCGAGGCGATCAGGGTGAGGCACCAACGTGGGTGACCGCTTGCGCGAACGCCGTCGGGGCTTCCTGCGGAAGGTTGTGCCCAACTCCTCCTGAGATGGTCCGGTGCGAGTAGCTGCCTGAGAACTTGCTGCAGTAGGTGTCGGGTTCAGGATGCGGTGCGCCGTTTGCGTCTCCTTCGAGCGTGATCGTGGGCACGCTGATCAATGGGCCGACGGCGAGTCGCTCCTCCAGCTCGGCATACTCGGGTTCGCCTTCGGCGAGCCCGAGTCGCCAGCGGTAGTTGTGGATCACTATCGCCACATGGTCGGGATTGTCGAAAGAAGCGGCGCTCCGCTCGAACGCGGCGTCGTCGAAGTCCCACCTGGGCGAGGCGGTCCGCCAGATGAGCTTCGCGAACTCGCGCCGGTATCTGTCGTAGCCGGCGCGGCCGCGCTCGGTCGCGAAGTAGTACTGATACCACCACTGCAGCTCGGCCTCGGGCGGCAACGGCACCTTGCCGGCTGCTTGGGCCCCGATCAGGTAGCCGCTCACCGACACCAGGCCGCGGCACCGTTCGGACCAGAGCGCGGCGACGATGTCCGCGCTCCGCGCTCCCCAGTCGAACCCGGCCACGACTGCCGTCTCGATCCCGAGAGCATCCATTAGAGCGACTGCATCGAACGCAAGCGCCGCCTGCTCGCCGTTGCGGACCGTCTCTTCGGAAAGGAAGCGCGTCGTTCCGAAGCCGCGGAGGTAGGGGACGATCACCCGGTGGCCCGCCGCCGTCAGAAGCGGAACGACTTCGGCGTAGCTGTGGATGTCGTACGGCCAGCCGTGCAGCAGGACAACCGCCGGCCCGTCTGCCGGCCCCCTGTCGAGGTACCCGACGCTCAGGGAGCCGGCATCGATCTGACTGACGGGGCCGAGCACGGTCTCAGGATTGGTGGTGCCTGACACTTCACGCTCCGACTGGCACCGCCGTGACCGCCGCAACGGCTTCCAGGATCACATTCGTGACGGCTTCCGGCTGCGAGATCATGATGACGTGGGAGCCGGCGACCTCCGTGATTTTGGCCCCAGCGCGCTCCGCCATCGAGCGGGTCACGTCGGTGCCGGCGGCCTTGTCTCCGGTCGCGACGATGGCCCAGGACGGCAGGTGCTTCCAGCCGGGCGGCCCGTTCGGCTCGGAGAAGGCCAACTCGGACACGGGCCGCTGAGTGGCTGCGATCAGCGCTGCCTGCTCGTCGGAGAGATCGCCTGCAAAAGCGTCGCGGGCCTTCGCCGGGTCTATGTAGAACTCGGTTGCCGAGCCGCCGCTCCCGTTCGGGTACGTCCGAGCTACGAGCGCGCTGTTCAGGACGCTGTCCTTCGAACCATCCTCGACCGCGCCAAGGGCCTCGCCTTCCGCAGGGGCGAAGGCTGCCACGTAGACGAGGCCGAGTACGTTCTTCGCGTTGCCGGCGGCGTTCGTGATCACCGC
>DATJRS010000139.1:0-4987 GCA_035504535.1 Solirubrobacteraceae bacterium
GCAAGACCTGCCAGGCCAAGCAGCGCCCCACGTGGGTGCCACCGACCCGCCAGTGCATGATCTGCCAACGACAGCGGCCCTGCCTGCACGCCGACAGCGATCAGCCGATCTGCCGCTCGTGCGCCAACCAGCTCCCCTCCCGCCACGAGCACTGCATCCTCTGCGGTCAGCCCAAGCGGGTCGCGGCGCGCTCAAGCGCCGGCCCGGAGTGCGCGTCCTGTCGCCGCCGGCGGATGCTGGCCAAGATCACCTGCCAGCGCTGCCAGCAGACCGCGAGACCGTCCGCTTCTCAGCCTGAGATCTGCGAGTCGTGCGCGGGAGAACGCGTCGCACAGATCTGCACCCAGTGCGGCGCCCAACAGCAGAACTACCGCGCCGGACGGTGCGCCGCCTGCTCACTGAGCGCATGGGTCACCGAGCTCGTGGCAGCAGGCGACCCGGTCGCGGTCGATCGTCTGAGTGTTGACGGACGTCGTTGTTGGTGATGGTGGCGACGCCGTGGGTGGCGACCGGGGGTGGTGGACGAAGTAACGAAGAAAGGGGGTGATCGTGGGTGCCGGCGTTCCGTCCGTGCCCAGTTCCGCTGACATCCATGTCAGCGGGCGACCCCCTCTCGCAGGCAGCCTCCAACCCCGAAGCACGGGGAACGCTCAGGCGGGAATGCTGGCGTGCCAGCGCTCGGCGGGACGACCGCCGGTGGTGATGCGGGTGCGACGCGCGCGGCCGGCAGCGGCGAGTGCTTGCAAGGCTCGGTCGAGCTGGTCAGCGGGGAGGTTGCGGTGCACGTGGTGGGAGAGCTGGGTGCGGGTCATCCCATCCGGGGCGCGGATCAGGGCGGCGTGGAGTTGCTCGGCGAGCGGATCGCCGGTCGCTTGCCCGAGCGCCCAGCGGGCGGATCGGGCGGTGTAGTCCCAGAGCGCGAGCGCGGCGTGCAGATGCTCAGCTCGGATCGTGTTCTGGCTGTCGAGCAGCGCGTAGAGGAGCGCGAGCCGGATCGTGTGCGCCTCAGCGCGGGCGGTGATGTGCCCGGCGAGCCCATCGAGGGGCTGGGTGAGTTGCGGGTAGGCGTGCCACCACAACTCGCGGGCGTCGTCGGCGAGCGTGAGCTGCGCTCTGTCGTCGGCGTGCTGCAGGACGGCGGCGAGGTATTGAGCGAGCCCGGTACCTTTCAGCGGTTCGGGGTCGCCGCCTTCGGGAAGCAGCCGGACGCGGCGACAGGCCACGATCAGGAAGCGGTTCAGGAATCCGTTGGCGAGCTCGATGGTGGTGGTGTGCCGGGCGAGCTCGGTCTGGGTGATGTGACCGATGATCGCGATGTGCGCCTGGGTGGCAGTCGCCGGCGCGGTGCGCGTCAGCAGCGCGAGCGGCCGGCCGTCCCACGCGGAGCGCAACGTCGGTGAGAGCGTCGAGATCTCGCGGCCGGTGGCTTTCAGGACCGAGGCGAACTCGGGCTCGACGACCAGCAGCCGCTTGTCGTGCGCGCCGGGGTCCTGTTCTTGGGGGTCGCGGACGGCCCAGATCAGCCCCTCGCCGCTGGAGAGTCCGGTCGTCACACGCGAGCGAAAGCTCGGGTGCGCGTCGGTGAGGAGCCGGGCGACGTGATCGAAGCTTGAGCCTTTCCGCGCTTTCGCGGTATCGCCGACGAGCAGAACGAACTCATTGGGATGGTGGCGTGTCGCTTCGACTTGGAAGAACGCTTGGTGGCCGATCATCGCGCCGCAGGCGACCAGGAGTTGGGTGAGGATCGCGACCGGGTCGGCCTCGGTGTTCGGCGCGAGGCGCTCGATGATCGCGCCGGCCAGCCCGTGATAGGCGGCCGGGTCCGGCGGCGCTGGCCACCCGTCCGGTGCGGAGAGCTCCATCACCGGCGGGGCGGGCGTGGTGGTCACTCGGACGCCTCGGCAAGCGCCGCCCGAGCCGCGCGCTCGTCGCAGATCGTGCTGTTGGTCGCGTAGCCGGCGATCAGCGTCTGCGTGGCGAGGTTGTTCACCTGTCTGGGGAGGCCGCGGGAGAACTCGTGGATCAGCCCGATCGCGTCATCTGAGAAGAGCGTGTCGGTCCGGCCGGCGAGCTTCAAATGATGGGCGATGTATTCGCCGGTCTCCGAGCGGTCCATCCCCTCCAGCGAGTACCGCAGCGCGATCCGCTGGTCCAGCGCGGCGAACGTCACCTGTCTGAGCCGTTTGCGGAGCGTCGGTTGGCCGAGCAGCACGCACGCGAACAGCGCCTTGGAATCCATCTGCGAGTTGGTGAGCATCCGCAGCTGCTCGAGCTGCTCGGCTGTGAGCAGGTGACTCTCGTCCAGGACAAGCACGGCACGGCGGCCGCGCTCAGCTTCTTCGGTCTCCAACACCTCTTGGGCCTGAGCGATCAGCGGCGCAGTGTGAAACCTGGGGGTGCCGCCCAGCGCGCGGACGATCTCAGCATGCAGACCGCGCGCGCCGATCACCGGGTTGGGAAGGTAGATCAGCGTGTGCCGGCTCGGGTCCAGGCCCGCCGTGGCGGCGCGGGCGGCGACCGTCTTGCCGGCGCCGACCTCGCCGCAGATCACGCCGATCGCACGCTCGTTGACGATCCAGGTGATCCTCGCGACTGCCTCCATGTGCGAGCGCGCGCTGAACAGCATCGACGGCGCGAGCTCCTTGGTGAACGGGGTGCGCGAGAAGCCCCAGTGTGCCCGGAGTCGGTCGATGCTCATCGTGGCTCTCCTTGGGTATCTGTGCCGCCGACGGGCGGCAGGTTGCGATAGTCGATCCGCTGTTGAAGCTCGCGAGACCGGCGCGCGGACACCAGCCCGAGGTAGTCGATCCCGCTCGGCGGTCGCTCAGGCTCCAGCTCGGCGCGCGCTTTCGGGTGAACGTGCCGACGAACCCTGAGCGGGATCGCGCGCGCGACCGTCCGCTCGCCGACACGGACCTCGAGCTCGGTCAGATCCAACGGGTCGAACACCAGCTCGACCTTGTGCCCCGCCAACTCGGCCTCGACCTCGTAATCGTTGCCGTGCATCCCGAACGTTCCGGTCTTGGACACCGTTCGCGTCTCCGCCCACAAGAACGCCTCACGCAACACCGACTCGGCGGGCGGTGCCGGGACCGGGCCCGCGGCATGGAACCGTTCCAACGGACTCTGGCCGGTCTCGGAGTGGACCGTGCGGTGGTAGACGGATTCCACCCAGGCAGTGAACGACCGGTTCAGCTCCTCCAGGCTCACAGACGGCCGACGGTCGAGCTCGACGAGGAACTGCTCACGGACGGTCCGGAAGAATCGCTCGATCTTTCCGCGACCCTCCGGCCGCCCCGGCCGCGAGTGGATCAGCCCGATCCCCAACCTCGCGCACGCGCGCAGCAGCTGACCTGACACGAACGGCGAGCCGTTATCGACATAGACCGCTTCGGGCCGCCCGCGCGCAGCGATCCCCAACCGCAGCGCCCGCGACGCGTTCAGCACATCCTCGCGCGTCGCCCACCGGTAGCCGCCGAGCAGCCGGCTGTGATCGTCGATGAACGCGAACAGGAACGTCTTGCGACCGTCGAGGAGAGGACCGTGCAACGCGTCCCCGGTCCACAACTCGTTGCGCTCCTCAGCTTCGAACCGACCCGTCGCCAGCGCCGGCGAAGCGCCCTTCCACGGCAACCCCGAGGCAGCGAGATGCCGCTGCAGCGTCCGCGCCGACGGCGCCCACCCCTCCGCCTCGACGATGATCCGGTGGATCTGCGCCGCCGTCCGGGCGGGCTGCTCACGCCGCAGCGCGCACGCCATATCCAGCAGATGCGCTGGCGTCTGGGTCTCGACCCGACGCGCGCAGGGAACCAGCGCGTCAAACCCACCCTGCCGGTACGCGCGCACCCACCGGTCGATTGAGGTGCGCGATACCCGCACCCACAGTCCGTCCGGGCCGATGTGCTCCCGCGCCG
Organism: Solirubrobacteraceae bacterium; assembly: GCA_035504535.1. Lineage (GTDB taxonomy): Bacteria > Actinomycetota > Thermoleophilia > Solirubrobacterales > Solirubrobacteraceae > Palsa-465. The sequence goes on from DATJRS010000139.1 coordinate 3,915, forward strand.
CGAGCCCCCGCGCCATCGCTCCGCGCTCCCGGTTCGTGATCCGATCCGACGCCAGCTCGCGCACGAGCGCGTACCTGAACAGTCCGACCGCCTGCGCTCTGTCGTCCACACCAGCCTCCAGGTCACCAGTCAACAACAACCCGGCCAGCATCCCGATCAATCAGGCACCGGCCAAGGCGGACTCGTGTTGATCGACAACAACCCGCCGCCAGTCAGCGCCGATACCCACGACCACGCCGGCCGCCGGCCGAGCACCAGCGACGCCGCTCGAACGCCCACGCCGATCGCGTCCACGGCGTCCCTCAGCAGCGAACCCGTCGCGGCCGACGGCAACAGCGCACCATCCAACGCTTGAGCCCATCTCCGGAAGTGCGCCGCGATCAACGCCTCCCGCGACCGGAACCTGGACAGCCAGTCGCGGACCGTCTCCGCTGGCCGGCCGATCCGCTCCGCGACCTGCCGATATCCCGCGCCGCTCGCGGCCAGCACCGCCGCGCCGATCACCTCAACCGCGTCACACCGCCGCAGCAGACACACATCGGGCAACACCACATGCGTCGCCCCACACGACCGCTCCCGGCAGCGCGTCCGCCTCGGCCGCAGCCACCGCACTCCCTCCGCCGTTCGCAACGGCCGACGTCGCGCGCATCCCCAGCCGCCAAGAACCCCTCGCCCGCACCGCGGGCACACCAGCCGGCCGGCGGCGATATCCGCCTCCAAGCCAGCGCGATCGTCTGCGACGATGAGCAAGATCGCCCCTCCCTCGGGGAATCAGGGCCCCCTCGCCGCAACCCGCCAAGGACCCGTCGAGGGGGCCCAACGACAACATGACGATCACCATCATGTCGTCGGCCGCCCCACCCCTGGCGATCCGTCACCACCCAGCGTGTCGCTGACGGCCCACGCCGTCACCACCCAGCGTGTCGCTCAACACCCCAGACCAACGGCAAAAGCCGAACGATTCATCCGCACGATGCTGGCCGGCTGGGCCTACGGCGCGATCTACCGCTCAAGCGACGAACGCACCGCAGCCCTTGACGGCTGGCTCTGGCACTACAACCATCACCGCAAAC
>DATJRS010000140.1:0-6598 GCA_035504535.1 Solirubrobacteraceae bacterium
GAGATCGGCGACGTGATCGCCGACGCGATCGACAAGGTCGGCAAGGACGGCGTGGTCAACGTCGAGGAGGGCCAGACGTTCGGCATGGACCTCGAGTTCACCGAGGGCATGCAGTTCGACAAGGGCTACATCTCGCCGTACATGGTCACCGACCAGGAGCGGATGGAGGCCACCCTCGAGGATCCGTACATCCTGATCGCCAACCAGAAGATCGGGTCCGTGCGTGACCTGCTCCCGGTTCTGGAGCAGACGATTCAGTCGGGCAAGCCCCTGCTGATCATCGCCGAGGACGTCGAGGGCGAGTCGCTCGCGACGCTCGTGGTCAACAAGCTCCGCGGCACGTTCACCGGCGTCGCGGTCAAGGCCCCGGGCTTCGGTGATCGCCGTAAGCGCATGCTCGAGGACATCGCGATCCTCTCGGGCGGCGAGGTGATCACCGAGGAGATGGGCCTCAAGCTCGAGAACACGCAGATCTCGCAGCTCGGCCGCGCTCGTCGCGTGGTCATCGCCAAGGACACCACGACGATCGTCGACGGTGCCGGCGAGAGCGACGCGATCAAGGGCCGGATCAACCAGATCAAGACCGAGATCGAGAACACCGACTCCGACTTCGACCGCGAGAAGCTCCAGGAGCGCCTCGCCAAGCTGTCGGGCGGCGTTGCCGTGGTCAAGGTCGGCGCGGCCACCGAGACCGAGATGAAGGAGAAGAAGCACCGCGTCGAGGACGCGCTGCAGGCCACTCGGGCCGCCCTCGAGGAGGGCATCGTGCCCGGCGGTGGCGTCGCTCTCCTGAACGCCCAGAAGGCGCTCGACCTCGACAAGTTCGATGAGGCCGACGAGAAGACCGGCGCCCGCATCGTGCGCCGCGCGCTCGAGGAGCCGCTGCGTCAGATCGCCGAGAACGCCGGGCTCGAGGGCTCGGTCGTGGTCAACGACGTGCGCAAGTCGAAGAAGGGCGAGGGCCTGAACGCGGCCAACGGCGAGATCGTCGACCTGGTCAAGGAGGGCATCATCGACCCGGCGATGGTCACTCGCTCGGCGCTGCAGAATGCTGCGTCGATCGCCAAGAACATCCTCACCACCGAGGCCATCGTGGCCGAGGTGCCGGAGAAGGAGTCCGGTGGCGGTGGCGGTGGCATGCCCGACATGTCGGGGATGATGTAATCCGCTGCTGACAAGCAGACGCTTAGTAGATTGATGGAGGGCCCGGCTCACGCCGGGCCCTCTGTTTTTCGGGGATGGCGGGCGGGGCGGATCGCCATTGCCCGGGCTGTCCTTCGACGGATCGCGGGCGGGTTCTCGCGACACCCCGAAATTTCCGCCATTACGGGCGCTCCGATTGGTCAGTGACGGATTTCTCGTCCGCAGGCCGAGAAATCCGGCTCCTAGCCGCAGACGCCCTCCGGAATGGCGGAAATTTCGGCTTGGGTGAGGTCCTGGGGGCGTGGTGGGTGACAGCGCGTGGACGTATCACCGGGAGCGCTTGCGTCTCTTAAGAAGCGACATGCTCCTCGGAACCAACAAACGCCTGACGCTCGCCCGATGGCTGCGGCGCACGGCAAATCGAACCTCGGAGACGGATCCGCTTCGGCGCCGTCGCGAGGTGTTGCTCTGCGACCGGGTGGCCGTCGTCCGTGCCGATCTGCTCGCGCTCGCCGACCTGCTGGAACGAACCGAGGATCCCGATCCCGGTTCTGTGACGGCGTTGCGCGCGTTGCTGCGCAACGGCTGTGACAGCCCGCTCTACAACGCGGATGTCCACATGTCGGAGCTGCGCGCGGCTCTCTACTACCTCCGTGTGGGATTGGGTGACGCCACGGTGGTGGCAGGGCCGAGCCTGCCGCGTGAAGCGCATGAGCGTGCCATGAGCCAGGGAGGAGCCATAGACCTACCAGACACAGTTCCGTGAGACGGCGAGGCGGCGAGGATCGAATCGCGTGCCGTCCCGGTAGTCGTGACGCGGTCGTACCGCGGTCGGGCAGGGCGTTTGGGGGCAGAGGTGCGTCGCGGGCGGAAGCCCGCGGCGCACCTTTTATCTGGCGAGGACCACGTGCCGGCTGATCCCCGGAAGCGAGCGGACGTGACGGTGGTCGTTGGCGCGGCAGAGCCGGAGGGGGTCGAAGTGGATCGGGGTGATGCCGGCGGCGAGGGCGCCGGCGACGTCGTTGACCAGGGCGTCGCCCACGTGGGCCGTCTCGCTCGCGGCCGCGCCGGCGAGCGCAAGGGCGATCTCGAAGATGCGAGGGTCGGGCTTGGCTGAGCCGACGACGGTCGAGTCGATGACCGGGACGTCGTGAAAGCCGCTCGCGCGCAGGTTCTCCTCGCCGTGGCCGTCTGAGTTCGTGACGATGACGACGGCGATGCCGGCGCGCTTTAGCGCGGCGATCGTCTCGGCCGCGCCCGGGGTCGGCTCCCTCCAGAGGACCTGGCCGGCCCGCCTGCGGTCAGCCAGGCGGTCCCAGGTGGCGAGTGCCTCCGCCGTCCGTCCTCGTGCAATTCCAAGCTGGGGAAGGAGCGCGCGCTCGTAGTCGCGGCGGCTGGAGGGGCGGTCGAGGGTGCGGACGGCGCGGTAGTGAGCACCGGGCACGGCATCGGGGTCGATCTCGATGCCGATCTCCGCGAGTGCGCCGGCGAGCAGGTGGCGATCGGGGAGCACGAGCACGCCGCCGGCGTCGAGGAAGACGGCGCGGCAGGCGACTCGCGCAGTCACCCGGCTCGGGTGATCGCGCCCGCCGCCAGCGCGTCGTAGACGTCGGCGGTGCGCTGCGCCACCTCCGCCCAGCCGAAGCGAAGCACGTGCTCGCGGGCCTCGGAGACGAGTTGCGCGCGGGCGCCGTCATCGATCAGAACCCGCTCGAGCACCGCCCGCAACGCGGTGGCATCGCGGGACGGGAAGCGCAGGCCGACCGTGCCCTCGACCGGTACGACCTCGCGGAGACCGCCGGTGTCGGCGACCACGCACAGGCAGCCCGACGCCATCGCCTCAAGCGCGACGATCCCGAACGGCTCGTAGATCGACGGCACGATGCACAGGTCGGACACCCGGTAGAGGGAGTGGAGCATGTCGTCGCCCACCCAGCCGAGGAATACGCCGTGCTGGGCCAGGCCGAGCCGGCGGGCCTGGCGCTTGAGCTCGGTCTCGGCCGTGCCGGTGCCGGCGACGACAAAACGCACCCCACCGACCCGCCGCACCACCGGCGCGAGGGCGTCGAGCGCGAGATGAAAGCCCTTCTCGTACACGAGCCGCCCGACCAGGAGGACGAGCAGCTCGCCGGGCTCGGCGTACCGGGCCCGCAGCGCCGGGAGGTCGTCCTGGACCGGCTCGAGGTCGTGCGGGTCGACGCCATTGGGGATCGCGGTGACCTTGGCCGGGCGGATGCCAAACACGTTGGCCACGTGGACGCGCATGTAGCGCGAGCAGGTGATCACGTGATCGGCGCGGCGCACCATCGCGCGCTCGGCGGCGTGGATGTGGGACTGCGGATGGTTCTGCACCCAGCCCTGGTGGCGGCCGTACTCGGTGGCGTGCACGGTGACCAGCCAGGGCCGTTCGATGCTTCGCGCCGCGCGCTCGGCCGCGCCCGCGACCAGCCAGTCATGCGAGTGGACCAGGTCGAACTCGAAGCGGTCGCACAACTCGGCGGCCAGTGTGTGCATGTCGGCGTTCATCGCGTCGACCCAGCGCACGAACGCGCTCGGGTCCCTGGGGAACTGCGGCTCTTTCACACGGTGCACGATGACCCCGTGCTGGTCGGCCTCGGCCGGCAGCCGGCCGCCCCCGCGGGTGAGTACGTGCACCTCGATCCCGTCCCTCACGAGGTGCTCGGAGAGCTTGCGGACGTGGCGGCCGAGGCCGCCCTCGATCACCGGCGGGTATTCCCAGGAGACGAGCAGGATGCGCATGCGCCGGGCCCGGACCCTATCGAGTGCGGAAGCTTCGTGACACCATTACGTGTCGTGATGGGCTCACAGGGCAACATCACCCCGATCGCGCGCGCCGCCGACCCCATCGACGCGGGTGTGCGCATCGGCCACGCACACCTGCGCACCGCGGACATCGACCGGATTCGCGACTTCTACGTCGGTGTTCTCGGGTTCGACGTGATCTCCGAGGCCCGGGACGTGCCGGGGTGGGGCACTACCGGAGACATCCTGTTCCTGTCGGCGGGCGGGTACCACCACCATCTCGGCTTCAACACCTGGAAGTCCAAGGACGGCGCACCGCAGCCCGACGGGGTCACGGGCCTTCACCACGTCGCGATCGCCTACCCGACGCGGAGGGGCCTGGCGGATGCGTACCGGCGGCTAAACGCGGTCGGCTGGCCGATCCGCCAGCACACCGATCACGGAACGCACGAGGCGATCTACGTGATCGATCCGGACGGGAACACGATCGAGCTGATGTGGGACCGGCCGCCCGAGCAGTGGCCGCGCGACGGCGAGGGCCATATCAGCGGCGCCTTCGGCCCCGATCTCGATCTCGAGGAGCTGCTGACCGAGCTGGCGTGAGGCAGCGCCGCGCGCGGATTCGGTGGCTCAGTCACTTGAGCAGAACGTTGCGGCGGATCAGGTTCAGATAACCGCCTGCGCTCAGAGACGCTCGAACACCGCGACGCCGTGCTCGCCGACCAGCCGGGCGACCGGCTCGCGGGCGGAGAACGACCGCTCGTCGCCGCGCAGGACGTCGCGCCAGTGGCCGCCGGGCAGATCGGTGAGCGTGCCTTCGAAGGGCGCGCGGCGGAGCGCGACGACGACCACGACCTCGCCACCGCGCAGGAACGCGCAGGTGTCGTCGCCGGCGTCGAGCGGTTCGTAGCCGGCGGCGAACGGCGCCGGCCGGCGCGCCCGGAGCCCGAGCAGGCGCAAGATCGCGAACATCTTCTGCGTCTGAAGCACGGGCGGCGCGCCGCCCATCAGCCGGCGGAGCATCGCCTGATGCCAGTCGAAGTCGACCGGTCTGCGGTTGTCGGGATCGACCAGGGCGCGGAACGGGAGCTCGTCGCCCTGGTAGATGTCGGGGAACCCGGGCGCGGTCAGCTTGAGCACCAGTTGTCCGAGGGCGGCCCGGTCGCCCAGCTCCGCGACCCGGACCGCGAACGGCTCGAAGTCGGCCAGGAACGCCTGGTCGGAGTACAGGGCGCGGGCGAAGCGCTTGACCGCGGCCTCCCAGTCGTGGTTCTGCTCCACCCAATTGGTGTTGCGCTTGGCCTCGCGCAGCGCCTTCTCCATGTACTCCTCGATCCGCTCGGGCGAGATCACCCAGGCGCCGACCAGCGTCTGGAACAGGAAGTAGCGCTCGACGTCGTCGGGCGCGCCGTCGTGGCGCAGCGGCTCAGTCATCTCGAGCCAGCGGGTGACGTGCTCTGACCACGCCTCGGGGATCGAGGCCAGCGCTCCGATCCGGGCGCGGACGTCGGCCGAGCGCTTGGTGTCGTGGGTCGTCGTGGTCAGCATGCTCAGGGGGAAGCGCTCGGCGCGATCGAGGCAGCCGGCGTGGAAGCGCCCGACGTCGATGCTGAAGCGCGAGGGGTCGCCGCCGACGTCGTTGAGGGCGAGCAGGCGGTTGTAGCGGTAGAACGCGGTGTCCTCGACGCCCTTGGCCATGATCGCCGGGGTCGTCTGCTGAAAACGGGTGACGAAGCCCGGTGGCCCCTCGCCTTGCAGTAGCAACTCGGCCGCGATCGACGCGTCCATGCCCGACTCACCGATCGCTCGACGGTCCGCCTCGGCTACGCGTCCCGTGACCGCATCGATGTACGTCCTGTATATGGGCATGGACGCGAGCGCCCGCTGGAGCTCCTTCTTTGGCGCTGATGTCGCGGATACGTCAACGCCATCGCCAAAGTTCTCGCGCAGCAGCCGGTCCACGTCCTGGTCGAACGGGCCGCGCACCTCCTCGAGCTTCGACTCACGCGCGATCTCGGCGAACGAACGCCGCTCACCCGAGACCTGCTCCCACAACGCGGTCAGCGGAGCCTCGCCGGCCGGATCGACGAACAGCGCGCCCACGTCGTTCATGAACTCGTAGCCGACCGTCCCGCACACCGGCCAGTCGCGCAACCGCTCACCGGGATCGAGGATCTTCTCGACCCACACGCGCTCGACGCCGTGCGACCGCAACCGCGCCAGATACCCGGCCGGATCGGCCAGCCCGTCGGGATGGTCGATCCGCGCCCCTTCGATCACGCCCTCGCGCACGAGCGCGAACAGCAGCGCGTGCGTCTCCTCGAACACCTTCGGGTCCTCCTGGCGGACGCCGGCCAGATCGTCGATGTCGAAGAACCGCCGGTAGACCCCGGTCGAAGGCTCGATGTCGAAGAACTTCTGGCGCAGCTTCGGATCCGTCCAGTACCGATTCCGGTCGTCGACTGCCATGTGGTTCGGGACGACATCCAACACGAGCCCCAGTCCGGCGTCGCGCGCGCAGCCCGACAGCGCCCGCAGCTCATCCGCGCCGCCGAGGTCCTCCGACACCCGGGTCGGGTCGATCACGTCGTAGCCGTGCTGAGAGCCGGGCCGGGCCTGGAAGGAGGGCGACAGGTAGAGGTGCGAGATCCCGAGATCGCGCAGGTAGGGCACGAGTCCGCGCGCCGCGGAG